>NZ_CP010834.1:1650977-1962136 GCF_001548675.1 Methanobrevibacter sp. YE315 | reverse complement strand
TTTGCAAGTATTAAAAGAAGAATTTCCATCATGTTACAACGTAACTTCGCATTATATGATGAAGAAACCGTAATTGAAAATGTAATGAGGGCAATGCCTGAAGGTAAAGAATATGAAGAAGGCATTTATGATGCTTTAGAATTATTAGAAATGGTTCAGATGAACCATAGGGTTACTCACATTGCTCGTGATTTAAGTGGTGGTGAAAAACAGAGAGTCGTACTTGCAAGACAATTAGCTAAATCTCCTATGATGTTCCTAGCTGATGAACCTACCGGTACTTTAGATCCACAAACTGCAGTAAAACTTCACAATACCTTAAAAGAAGGTGTTAAAGATGAAGGAATCACCATGTTAATCACTTCTCATTGGCCTGAAGTAATGACTGAACTTGCCGATAATGTTATTTGGTTAGAGGATGGCCAAATTAAAGAAGAAGGAGATCCTCATAAAGTAGTTGAAGAATTCATGGCTACTGTTCCTGTTCCTAAAAAACCTGAAATTCCTGAATTCGGAGAACCGGAAGTTGTTCTTGAAGATGTTAAAAAACACTATTATTCCATTGAACGTGGGGTAGTTAAAGCTGTAGACGGTGTTAACTTAACAATTAATAAAGAAGAAATCTTCGGTATTGTAGGGTTAAGCGGTTCTGGTAAGACAACCACTACCCGGATGTTAATTGGTTTAACAGAACCAAGTGGAGGTAATATCCAAATCAAGCTTGGTGACGAATGGATTGACATGACTAAAGTAGGTCCTCTTAATCGTGGACGTATCATGCCTTATATCGGTTTATTGCACCAAGAATATTCATTATATCCTCACAGAACTATCCTTGGAAATTTAACTGATGCAATCAGTTTAAATTTACCTGCGGAATTTGGTAAAATTAAGGCTATTCATGCATTGACTACTGTTGGATTTAGTGATGATGTTGCAGTAAGTATCCTTGACAAATACCCTGACCAATTAAGTGTGGGTGAAAAACATAGGGTCGCTTTGGCACAAGTTTTAATTAAAGAACCTAATTTGATTCTTTTAGATGAACCAACAGGTACTATGGATCCTGTTACTCGTGTTATCGTATCAGATTCTATATTAAAAGCTCGTACTGAATTAGAACAAACATTTATCATAGTTTCCCACGATATGGACTTCGTTTTAGATGTTTGTGACAGGGCTGCTTTAATGAGAGGAGGTAAACTCCTTGATATTGGTACTCCTGAAGAGATCGTTGAAAAATTAACAGTAGATGAAAAAGAAGACATGCTTAAAGACAATAGATAATTCTTCTTATTCATTTAATATTTTTTTTATTTCTTTCCAATTTGGACAAAACTTGTCCATTAATTTTTTAAATTTTTTTCCATGATTAAATTCTATCAGATGACATAATTCATGTATCATGACATATTCCAAACATATTGGGTCTTTTTTTGCCAAATTCAAATTTAGTGTTATTATCTTATCCTGCCATCTGCAATTACCCCAATTTTTCATTTTTCTAACTTTAACTTCTGAAGGGGTTTTTCCAACAATTTTGCAGCATTTATCTAAAACTGGAGGAATCGCCTTTTGAAGTTCTGTTCTATAAAAATCAGTTATTATTTTCTCTCTTTTTTCGATTGTACTTCTTTTTGGCACCGGCAAGTAAATAATTGATTTATCTTCATCAATAAATACGCGCTTTATCTTGTCATTTTGAATCAATTGTAATCTGTATGCTTTTCCCCATAAGTAATGAGTTTCTCCACTTTTGTATTTCAATGGCATTTTGATGTCATTTTCCAAAATTAGCTTTTGCTTTTCTAAAATCCAATCTTTACGGGATTTTATGAAATTTTGGATATCTTTATCGGATATGAATAATGGGGCTGATACTTTTATATCTCCATTCGGTGGTAAAACGCGAAGATACATGTTTTTAATGTTTTTTCTCTCTAGGATAATTGTCAAATCTTCAATTATTATTTTTTCCGGTGTCATGATTTTCTATATAAAAATTGTATAGGAGCTTTTAAAAATATTTTCATCAATTATTTGGATTATATATCTTTTATAAAAAAGATTATATATTCATTCTTCAAATAAATTATATTATTATTTTATAATTAATGATTATTAATTCACATAGATGAATGAATTTGGAGGTTTATTATGACTTGGGAAGATGCACCATCTCACATTTGTAGAGGAGGAGACGTCAGGGGACTTGCTTTTTGTTGTCCTCCAGTAAAACCATGTCCAGTGTTAAATGCATTACAAGAAGTTAATTTAACTCCTCAAGAGTTTATTAACATTAAAATTCAATTTGGGAAAGAAACTAGATTAGGTGAAGGAGCAGGAACTTGTTTTGGATCACTTGTATGGTGTTGTAAACCATCTAAACCTTGCCCATTAAGAGACATGACTTTAAGGAATATGGGAATGAGTCATGAAGAGTATTTAGACTTAAAAAAAGAATTATCAGAAAGGTTAGTTGGTGTTAATAAACCTAATCCTGATGAAAGAGCTGAAGCATTGGCTGAAACATTCCATGTTACAAAACTAGAAGCGATGAATGTTTTAACTGAATGTGATAATGATTTGAGAGCTGCTGTAAAAGTTTTACATGCCAGATCTCTTGAAAATTCTGATTAAAATGGATTGGACTTCTCTTTATTTAAAAACAACTGATTTGAATGTTTTTATTTTAGGCACCGGCGAAGTTGCAACTAGAAGAGCGAATAAATTTTTAACTCATGGAGCTAATGTAAAATTAGCTGGAAATCATTTAACAGATGAATTGGAATGTAAGGGGGCTGTCTTATGTTCCACTGATGATGTTGATGAGTTGGTTAAGTGGGCTGATTTGGTTGTTGTAGCCAGTGGCGATGAAGAGTTGTCAGAATATGTTTGTGGAATTGCTCAAGATAAATTGGTTAATAGGGCAGATTTTCCACAAAAAGGGGATATAATTGTTCCTACAAGCTTTAATATTGGAGAAATTGAAATATCTATTTTTACAAATGGAAAAAGTCCATTAATGGCTCGCCAACTTAGAAAAAAAATTCAATCAATTATTACTGAAGAGGATATTTTAGAAATCGAACTTCAAGATTATGCTCGCAATAAATTAAAAGAAATTGTTGAAGACCAAAAGGACCGTAGAAACTTTCTTTATGAGATTTTTGAAGATGACAATGTCAATAATTTCATTAAAAAGGGTGATATTGGCGGAGCTAAAAATTATATTGATAACTTAATAAGGGGATTAATGTGATACTTAATTTAAGAGTTGACCATAAAATTGCAGATATTCAGTCAATGGAAATTATTTCAAAGGATATAGATGAACTATTCTGGAAATTGCAGGAAAAATATTCAATAGGAGAATATATTGAGATTTCTACTTGCAATAGGAAAGAGTATTATATTAATAATGATTATATTCCTGAAGATGAGGAATTACTTTCCCATGAAAACCAAAGCATTGTAATTGAATATGGCCAGTCTGCTATAATGCATTTGTTGAGAATGACATCCGGATTGGAATCCATGATTGTTGGTGAAGACCAGATTCTAGGCCAAGTCAAGGATGCAAAAAACAAAGCAATGAAAAATCATCATTGCGGAAAGGTTTTGGATGCTGTTTTTACAAAAGCAATTCATGTTGGACAGGTTGTCAGAAATAAAACAAACATTAATAAGGGATCTGTTTCTATCGGCTCTGCAGCAATTGATTTGGCTGAAAAGCACATAGGCAGTCTTGATGATAAATCCGTTCTGGTAATTGGCGCTGGAAAAATGGGTAAATTGGTTGCTAAGGCGCTTGCAGAAAAAGATTTGAATGCTATTTTTGTTGCAAACAGGACATATTATGTTGCTGTTGACCTTGCAAAGGATTTGGGTGGAGAAGCAATCCTTTTCAACGATTTAGAAAAATATCTGGCTACTGCTGATGTGGTGATTAGTGCAACTAGTGCTCCTCATGCCATAATAACAAAAGAACGTCTTTTAGGCATCGATATGGATTATGAAAATTTAATGATGGTAGACATTGCTAATCCTCGTGACATTTCTGATGATGTTCGTGAACTTGGTGTCAAATCATTTAATATTGACGATTTAAGGGAAATTGCCGAAATTAATACAAATCTCAGAAAAAAAGAATTTGGCGAGGCAGAAAATATCATCAATGATGAGTTCATTTTACTTAAAGAATCCTTTAAGATAATGGAAGTTGATGAATTACTTGGTAATTTAAGAGCATCTATGGAAGAGATAAGGCAACGTGAAACTCAAAAAGCTAGTGTTAAGTTGGCTGATGTAGATGGTAGCGTAAAAATATTGGATAATTTAACAAATTCCATTGTAAATAAAATATTTTATGATATTTCTAAAAAAGTTAAAAAGGCTGCAAAAGAAGACAATGAGGATATAATTGCAGCTTGTGAGTATATTTTTAATTCAGATAAGTAGGATGTTTGTTTTATTCAAACATTCCTTTAACATCTTTATTTTTGATTTTTGTTGATTTGATTGCATAATCTATATTTTGCATTGTGATTATTTCATTATCATTAGCAATTGCATTGTGAAGGGCAGTCTTAAGTATCTTTTCTTTAATGTCCCTTCCAGTCAATCCTTTGCTGAGTTTAACAATTTTTGCCAAATCCAAATCATAATCTAATGGCATGGTTTTCAGATTATTTTCTAAAATGGCTAATCTTTCTTCATCATTAGGTAATTTAAATTCTATTTCTTCTTCGAATCTGCTTCTTACTGCATAATCTAAACTACCGGGGTTGTTGGTTGCACCAATTGTTATCACTGATTCATTTTCACTGATTCCATCCATTTCTGTTAAAAGTGAATTTACGATTTCGGAAACATCTCCCCTAAGTGATTGGAAAGATCTGTGAAGTGCAATGGCATCAATCTCATCAATAAATATTATTGATGGTGAATTTTCACTGGCCTTTTTGAACAAATCATGTATTTTAGATGCACCATCTCCGACATGGTCGCCAATTAATGATGTTGCTTTAACTAAATATAATGGAACTTCAAGTTCATTGGAAATTGCTTTAACAAGCATGGTTTTACCAGTACCTGGAAGACCGTAAAATAGGATGTTCTTTGGTGCCCATGGCCCAAATTTTTCAGGATTGTCCAGATATTTGGTTATGACTTTAACTTTATTTTTTGCATTTTCTTGTCCAACAATATCTGAAATGAGTATATCTGATTTGAGGGCATATTCTTTCTTCTTATTTTTTAATTCATCAGTAATGAGTTTGATTTTTGTATTTTCAGATATTATTGAGTTGTCTGGTTTTGCTTTTATAATTTCAAAACCGTAATCTGGTATGATTTTTTGATCGAATAAATGTGAATTTTCTTTAACAACTAAGCCAAGCCATTGTTCGCGTGCATATTCTTCAAACAGTTCTTTATTGTTTATTTCTATATCTTCATCCATTAAATTAAACTCGAATGGATAACCAACAGGTTTTAAAACAACACATTCGGCATATTCTTTGGTTTCTGTTTCTTTTATAGTTTGTTTTTGGTTAGTTGTTTTAATTTCTTGCTTTTTATTATCACTTTTCATACCACTCACCTCCGATATTTTTTACACATCTAACATTTGTTTTAATAATTTAAATATTTGTTGAAATATAATAATGTTAAGAGGTTCATTTATGAGTTTTAGAACAAGAAGAGTATTGTCCATTACACCATTATACATGATATTTCAGTACTTTCTGTTGAAATACCTGTTTTTATTATTCGGTGGATTGGATGATGCATATTTGATATTAATTGCCGTTCTGTTAGGTTTGATCCATTGTGGTCCGGTCCTTTTTGAAACTAAAAAATCAACAGTCCTCGGCAGGTTCTTATCCACTATAAACGGCATTTGGATGTGGGCATCAGTAATGTTTTTAATTGATATCTTAGTTATTTATGTTATTGGAATGTTTGTGGATTTCCCTTTAGAAGTGATTGCATTAATGATAGTGATTGTTCCTATTTTAGCAATCTATAACTTTTATAAAGCTCATAAATTAGTTGTCAATGAAAAGACAATAAAATTGGATAATCTATCTCAGGAAATTAATATTGCCCATTTGTCTGATGTTCATTTCGGATCTGTTCGCCATAATGAGGTTATTCGCAAAATTGCAGATAAGCTGATTGAACTTGAAGATACATGTGATCTGGCAATTATTTCAGGTGATTTGGCTGACGGGTCTTGCGTGGTTAATGAAAACGATTTTGATTATTTTAAAAATGTGGATATGCCTATAGTTTTCACACCTGGAAATCATGATTTCTATCCTGGAATTGATAATGTTGTTCAGGCCTGTAAAAATGCAGACATCATAGTTCTGGATAATGAAAGAATGGAATTTAAAAATTTAAGCATTTATGGTTTAACTTTTAGTTTTGAAGATAGGAAATCTCCCAAAATCAATAAAGATATTTTAAATCCTGATTTAACCAATATTATCAATTATCATGTTCCATATTATTGGGAGGAATTTTCTGAGTTGGGTTTCGATATACAATTATCCGGCCACACTCATGGGGGCCAGTTCTATCCGGTTGTCTGGTTTGCTAATTTGATGTTTAAATACAATAAAGGTTTATTTAGAAATAAATTGGGAAAATATTTGCATGTTACGACTGGTGTAGGTTCAATGGATACTCCAATGAGGTGGGGAACAGATTCTGAGATTGTAATCTTAAAATTAAGAAAATCATAGCATTTATTAAACTTGATGTCAAAATATTAATTATATGACTATTGAGGATAATCACAATCATTTTTGCATTTACTGTGGGGCTAAATTGGATTATGGCCAACACTTCTGTTCACAATGCGGAAAAGAGGTTTATCATGATGAGGCTCCTGTAACTCCAGTTCGTTCTAAATATGATGATATAATCAATGATATTGAACATGAATATGACCTTAAGCAAAAAAGAGCTAAGGAATTGGTCGACAAACTGTTTGACCCGACTCATATGGCATATAGCAGATTTTCGAATTCCATCAACAAATCCAATCAATTGTTTAACAACCAATTGGAGGTTACAAAAAAGATGATTGAATTGGATGTTGAAGGCAATGACTTTGTGGAAAAGGAAATAGACAATAAGATTATAACATTAAATACCTTCATTGACAAAATGGAAGATTTGATTAATGAATTGGTTATTAATTTAAGCTCAAATAAAAAAGATAATGATGATATAAACAATCTTTTCAATGATATGGATGATTTAATCCATTCCGTAAAAGACTATTAAATCATTTCTTCATATAATTTTTTCATTTTCAGTGAATCAATGTCCCTAAGGGGAGTTTCACATATTATATTTGCATTCCATCCATTGTCAATCAGATTGGAAAGCAAATCTTCAATGTTAGGCCCATATTCATCACTTTCATCTAATGTATGGTGCTTTACTTCACCACCCCTCCCATATTCGATTGTTGTAAAATGGCAGTGGAGGATATCAATATCCAAATGATTTTCAATTGTTGAAAAAATACAATTGTAATCCTCTTTTTTAGTTAAAAACCCTCTGCCTCTTGCATGAACATGTGCAAAATCAATTGTTGGTTCAAAATGATCAAAACTGGCACATAATTCAACTACTTCTCCAACATTTCCAAGCTGTGTTCTTTTCCCAGTAGTTTCTGGGGCAAATGTGAAGTCTTTAATGCCTTCAGATTCTAACTCTTCGAACAATCGGTTAATAGTATTTTTTGATATTTCCATCGCTTTTTCAGGCTTCCTATTCAGATAAGCTCCAGGGTGGAAAACCAGCCTATAAGCGCCCATCCATTCGCCTGCACGAGCGGCGGCTATTAAATGTCCAATGCTTTTGTCAAGTTTTTCATCTTCTTTGGCACATAAGTTGATGTAGTATGGTGCGTGCATTGAAACTAGGATATCATGTTTTTTTGATTCATCTTTTAAAGTTGTTGCAGCCTTTTCACCAATTCTCACTCCATAGGGGGATTGGTATTCATATGAATCAAGCCCTTCTTCATTAATGTATTTGGGAGCTTTGTAAGCTGCACCTTTATAGTCAACGGGACTTCCAGCAGGTCCAAAAAGTACTCTGTTTTTCATTTAAATCAGTAAAAAAATAGTAAAAAAAGAGGGAATTTATAATATTCCCATAGCTTCATTAGTTTTTGCAATTGATTTTTCGTTGTCACTTTCCATTTCTAAAAGAGCACGAATAGCATCAATGTTTTCAGGAATTACATCTGATTCCTGATGCACTGCTTGCATGTAGAATAATTCATTTCCCACAACATTAATGGATTCCTTCCAAACAGGAATTTCATATAAATCATTTCTGTTTCTTCCAAGCTCTTTAGCATATTCCATTAATTCTGCAGTAGATCCTAATCCTTCTTCAGCAGAAACAATAATTACTCTGGAACGTTTTTCTAAAGCTGCGATAATGTCTTCGGTTTCAACATCATTGTTGATTTCAACCATAATATTGTGTTGGTGCATTAAGGTAGTTGGAACAAGCAATGCCATGGTTGTCACATCAATACCTTTCATAACAGTTTTTACGTCAGGTCCGTGGTGGGAAGGTACTTTTGGAGGATTTGGCACAATTGCGTTAATAGGTCCTTTTTTAATTTCGGATGGGTCTGATCCTCTTCTTACCATCACTGCTCTAACTTTCTTAATATCTGCAATTGCATCAATTGTAGATAATGTACGAGTTAAACCTGTGGTATTACAGGAAACAACTCTTGTGTAATCTGCACCGTAAGAGTCATCGTAATTAGAAATAGCGTTAAATGAAAGACCTGTCAATTCATGGTCTTCTCCACCTTGGTAAATGGCTTTTACACCTGCTTTTTTATACATTTCAAGGTTTTGTGGTCCGATACTTCCAGGAGTACAGTCAACGACCACGTCTGCTTCTTGAATCATGTCTTCAACGGTACCTGCTATTTCAATTCCAGCATCTTTGAACATTTGTTCTCTTTCTGGAATTCCAATGTATAATGGATAGCCTTTTTCTTCAACAGCGGTTCTTGCTTCATAATTTGGTCTAGTTTTACTTACACCAACTATTTTCATATCATCTTGAGCGGCTACAGCATCAGCCACTCTTTTACCGATGGTTCCATAACCATTAATAGCAACAGTTTTCATTTCAATCCCTTTTTTATTTATAATAATTTTTTTTAAAATATTATATGGATTAAGATTTGTTATTTAACTTATTTAAAATTTGATGATTAATTATCGAATTACTTAACTTATTTAAGTTATTAATTACTTAAAGAGAAACATGAATTATAAATTAGAAGGTGCCGGTGAGACTTTAGTCTTTATTCATGGACTTTCAGATGATTTGCTTTATTGGGAATATATGGCAACCTATCTTAAGGATGATTATCAGGTTTTAAGAATTGATTTGAGGGGTCATGGAGAGTCTGAATTAGGAAATGATAAAATAACAATAGGCACTTATGCCGATGATTTGTATAATCTTTTGGAAGATTTAAATATAGCTAATGTTAATTTGATTGGTTTTTCATTAGGAGGTGCCGTTGCACTTGATTTTGCTGTCAGGTACCCTCAAATGGTATCCTCATTGGTGCTGATGTCCACTTTTTGTAAAGAGGATAATCATTTAGAACCTTTTTTTGTCAAATTCAAAGATGCTCTTGAAAGCAGTTTTGAGGAGTTCTTTGATTTGATTTTACCGATGGTTTTGTGTCCGGATGTTATTGAGGGTAATGAGGCGGAAATTGAAATGTTAAAGAAATTCGCTTCACAAAATGCTAATCCTCAGGCTTATATCAAAGCAATTGATGCATGTGCGGATTTCAATGTTGAAGATAAGCTGTCTCAAATCAGCATTCCTACATTGATTCTAGTGGGTAAATATGATGAACTTACTTTGCCGGATACGCAAATGGAGTTAAAAAATAAGATAAAAGATTCTAAAGTAATTGTTTTTGATAATGTTAGGCATAATCTTTTGGTTGGCAAAAACAATAGTGAAATATTAAATATTTTGAAAAAGTTCTATAAAAAAATAAAAAGTAAGTAGAATGATTATTCTACTTTGAATCCAGCTTCTTCAACTGCTTCGTTAATGTCTGCATCACTTACGTCACTGGACATTGTAATTGTGGTGATTCCAGAATCGAGGTCAGCTTTTGCATCTTCGATTCCATCAACATCTTTTAGACATAATTCTACAGCATTTACGCATGATGGGCAGTGCATGCCCACAACTTTAATTTCTTTTTCAGCCATAATAATTCACCATATTATCGATAGTTAATATTATGTAATCGGTTTATTTAAACTTTTAGTTACACCTAACTTTTTAGATTTTTCAAAATCTTTTTTTGATAGTTTATAGTTAACTAGAGTGGCGGAGTATATGATTACAAAAACAGATCCGATATTGTGAATCAATGCTCCTTCGATTGGATTTATAAGTCCTAAAATTGCTAATCCAATAGCAATTATATTCAGAGTTAATGCAAATCCTATGCCTATATTTATAATGCGAATTGTTTTTCTTGCAATTCCAATTAAATGGGGAATGTCTTCTATGTTGTCATTAATTAAAGCAATGTTTGCAGCTTCAACACTAATGTCACTTCCAATATCACCCATTGCTATTCCAACATTTGCTTTTCTTAAAGATGGGGCATCATTTATCCCATCCCCTATCATCGCAACTTTATGCTTTAATATTTGTTCTCGAGCGATATATTCAGTTTTATCCTCCGGCAAGCAGTTAAATTTAACATTTCTAATTTTTAATTTATTTGCAATGAATCTTGCTGTTTTTTCATTGTCTCCTGTAAGCAATGTAGTTTTTATTTTCAGTCCTTTTAATTTCCAGATTGTTTCTTTGGAATTTTTGCGTATGGTGTCTGCAAGCAATACTTTCCCAATAATTTCCTCATCCTTGGATACATAAATTGCAATTTCACCGTTTTTAGATTCGTCATCACATTTTAAAAGTATATTTTCTTCTTTTAAGAGTTTTTTATTTCCAGCTATTATTCTTGAACCGTTGATAGTTCCACTAACTCCTTTTCCAATATGCATTTTAAAGTTGTTAACTTCCAGGAAATCATTTTTATTGTAGTATTTCACAATTGATTTGGCTAATGGATGTTCTGATTGTGATTCTAGGGAAGCGAGTAATTGCATCATTTCTTTAGGATTGTCGGATACTACTTCAACGACTTTTGGAGTACCGTATGTCAATGTTCCGGTTTTGTCAAAGACTAGTTCATCTACATGAGCTAATTCTTCCAGAGATTCTCCATCTTTTACTAAAATTCCGTACTTTGTTAAATTTCCAATTGATGCCATGATTGCAGTTGGTGTGGCAAGAACTAATGCACATGGGCAGAATACTACCAATATTGTAACGGATCGGGTTATTTCGAATGTGAATAGGTAGGTTAATATTGCTGCTGTAAAAGCTATTACAACAATCATTGTGGCCCATTTATCTGCTGTTCTGACAATTTTCGCATTTTCTGGTTTGGAGGATTCGACCAATCTTATTAATTTCTGAAGAGAACTTTCTTGGCTGATTTTTGTTGTCTTCATTAAAAATGTTCCATAAAGATTGATTGTTCCGCTGTATACTTCATCATTTTCTTTTTTATCGACAGGTAATGATTCTCCGGTTAGAGTTGATTGATCGATACTGGTTTCGCCTTTGATGATAATTCCATCAGTTGGGATGCTTTCACCTGGAAGTATTTTTAAGATATCTCCGACTTGTACATTTTCGACAGATATTTTTTCTTCTATGTTATTTTTTATTCTTGTTGCAACTTGAGGTGACATATTTATCAGTTGCTCTATTCTTCCATGTGTTTTCGCTACAGTATATTCTTCTAGAAATCCTCCAATCGCCATGATTGTTGCAATTTCACCTGCTGCAAAAATTTCACCAATAATGATTGATGCAATAATGGCTAATGAAACAAGCAGGTCAGCTTTTATGTCAAACTCGGTAATTAATCCTTCTGCACATTCTTTAAATATTGGGATTCCGCATAATATTACGGAAATCCATGAGAGATAGTCAATAGATAGTATAAATCCTACAATTAGGCTCATTGCAGAGATAAATATCAGTAGGATGTCAATTTTTTGTTCTTTGCTAAATGTTAAATTCATATTAAACAACTCCTCCCAATTGTATACTATACCCCATAGGGTATAAACCTAGATTAAAAAAAATTAAAGTCTAGAGTAATATTCTAAAATTGATGAAATGTCACTTAAAGCTTCATCTGCATCGCCATCTTTTATGGCATCTTTTACGCAGTGTTCCAAATGTCCTTCAACTATAATGTGTCCCACCTTATGTAATGCTGATTTAGATGCATTTACTTGCATTAATATCTGTTCACAAGGAATATCGTCTTCAATCATACGATCAATTGCATTTACTTGACCAATGATTTTTTTAAGTCTCCTATGTAAATTTTCAGTATCCATGCATTCTTTCATTGATATCACGTCCTATACCTATTGGGGTATATATTAAAAATAGTATATAAACATTTGCATTTTATAGTCTAAAAATAAAAAAAATAGGAGGAAAATTATTTTATTTAATTTTCCAATTCCTCAAGTTTTTGAGGGAAATATGTGTCTACAACATATTCAAGCCCATATTTGGAAAAAGATTGCTGTTCTGCTTTTTTACCAATTTTGAGCATCTTTTTAATTTCAGTTTGCCAGAAATCGTTTTTATACCTTGGGTCTTTTGCAAGCTCTTTAAGTCTCATGACGTCAACATCTTTAAGTTTATCGGTTGGTAAGTCATAGTTGATAATGTCGGATGCAGTTACGCCCATAAATTTAGCATCAGGAGTTGCTAAATCATGATTAACGTGAGCTAATTTTGCACTTCCAGAAATAATTACTTGTGCAATGTGGAATCCCCAAGGGTCTCCGTCGTTACATATGTATACTGGTAAGCCCAATTCTTCATTAACCCTTTTAATGAATCTTCTTGTAGCACGAGCAGCCTGTCCTTTAAGCCCAACAATTAAAGTGTTGAATCTTTTATTTGCATTTTCTTGAACCATCCTGTGGAACATTCCCATGGTTTCCACAGCGATAACTCTTTCAACACCACAGTCTAAAAATTCAACTTGGTCAATTGTTGGTGAGATAGTATAACCTGATTTTCCTGCTCTTGCTGCATTGATTTCGACATCATCATCTAATAGAGTAATGTCTCCATAAACTGATGCTCCGTCTTCTTCAGGCATTAAACCTAAATCTTCACGTGTAGTTCCAAGAGTTACCTCTAAGTCTTCTCCTACGATGTTTGATTCCTGTTGTGTTTTGAAACTTATTCCCCAACCTTCGGAAACGTAATACATTTCCCTGATTGTAGCGGTTTTTTCACGAGCAACTAAATCTTTACAGAAATTAGCAACATAAACCATTTGACCTAATTTTCTGATTTGTTTCACATTTCCTAAGGATCTTCTACCGTACCTATCCCCTAATACGTAGTATCTTTTAGCATCATCATAAACAATGTTCCCGGTACCTCTGGATGGGACTCTTATTGAAGGAACTTTTTGTTTTTCAATTTCTTCAATGATTTCTTGCCCTAATCCTTTTAATTTGTTGTAGGTGTATTCTTTTCTTAGTTCTTTATGGGATTTACCTTCTTGTTCAACTTTAACCATTTAAATCACCTATTCATCAAATTCCTCTTCTTCCTCTTCTTGGAATGTGTCTAATGAAGATTGGCCCTCTTCAACAACGTGTCCAAATTCATCAACTTCTTCCATGATGAGTGCATCAAGTTCTTCTTCTTCCTCTTCTTCCTCAACTGTTTCACCAAGCAATTCTGCAAGAGCTCTTTTTGTAACTTTTGCTAAAACGTCCTGATATTCAGGAACTCCAGTTTCACCAAGTTTTGCAGCTTCTTCGATAATTACAGGAACATATTCTTCGAATACTTTTGAACGTTTTTCCTTTTCTTTTGCTGCTTTTTTAGCTCTGATATGTTTTTGAAGTTTACGAGCTAATTTCATTGTGGCCTGTCTGATTTCTTGAACAATCTCAGGTTCTGGAGATACACTTTGTTTACCAGTTGAAAGATAAGGTACCTGTGTTGAGATAATGTTTACAAATAATGTTAATGGAGTGTTATCTAAGTCTTTAAGACCGTAACGTTTCCAATCAATACTTTTGAGTGCTTCTGTAATAGCACAGCTTCCTGCATCGAATGTTAAAGGAACTCTATTAGCAAATCTCATAATTTCAGATTTTCTTTGTTCGTTTACAACCCTACCTGCATTTCCACCATAAGCAAGACCTGCTTCAATAATGAATGAAACACCACCTTGGTAGGTTACAGGTTTTCTTGTAATTGTTGCTACAAATTCTGGCTGAAGGATTTGTTTCATACCTTTTTCGATTTGGTCAGACCCGATTGGTATAAGTCCATCTGTTGGCGGAGCCATGAATTTCATTTTCTTAAAGCAGTGAACAATAGCTTCTGCTTCTTGGAAAGTCATGTCCTTTGGACGTTTGTTCATGTCGATTCCAGTAACTTCGGAAATTTCATCAACTCTTTTATTTGACATCCTAGATAATGATGAAGTCAACATGCTTTTGTATCTTCTGCTGTCAGTATTTTGTGCCATTGTCATTATGTCATCAGCACTTACACCTTTTGGGTGAGGTAATACTTCTTTTGGAAGTACTGGAACGATATCTGCCGCTCTTTTGAAAATGTATTTGTGTCCAGATGGGTCTCTGAATGTAATTTTTGCATGAGGGTTTCCAATCATGGTTCTTCTGATGTATTCAAAAGCACCTTGTTCAGCTAAGGAGTAGGAAACTTCTTTAAATTGCAATTCAATACATACTCCTGTACTTTCGGCAGGATAATCTTCCCTTTCCATTAAAATTCCACGGTTGTTTTTAACATCCATTTGGAATTTCATTTTTACTCCTTTAATTTCACCGTTTTCTTTGTAACATGAAATTACGCGAGCTGGTTTACCTGTAGTCATTTGTGAAAGCAGTACACAACCACTACAACCCAGTCCTTGTTGCCCTCTGGATTGTATGTTTCTGAATTTGGATCCCGCAAACATACTACAGTATACTCTCATTACATAATCTTCAGGAATACCCGGACCGTTATCTTTGTGTCTGAGAATATAGTGTTCCTTGTCTATTCTTTTTAATTCAATGTCAATTTCTGGTAAAATACCCGCTTCTTCAGCTGCATCGAAACTGTTTGTAATCAATTCGTGGAATACGATTGTTAATGAACGGATTTTACCAGTAAACCCTAACATCTGTTTATTTTTTCTAAAGAACTCTGATGGAGTCAAGTTCTTAAAATCATTTCTCCAATCAAGTCCCGGTTCGTTTTCTGGCAAAAATTTTCCTCCTAAAATTATTATGTTTTAGATTATTATATGATGTTATATTTAAATCAAGTCAGAGAGCATTTGAAAAGTAATATTTTTACATTACCCTATCTGACCCTCATAAATATATGGTAAAATAATAATTTTAAAACATGTAGAAAATATAGTATTTACACTATGTTATCTATATATATTTGTTAAAGTATATAATAGTTTGCTATTATCCACATAATTTTTATAGTAATCTTCGATTAAAATGTAGGCGATATTGTAAAATTTCTTTGATAGTGAAATTTCAATCCAACATATCAATTATTTCAAAATAAATAAAAGTCATGTGAACTTAAAATATCTTTTCAGGTATAGTTATAAAAAAAATAGTGAGGAGTATTTAACTCCTAATAATCTTTTTCATCGAAGTCGATTCCATCTTTAAATTCGATTTTATCCTCTTCGATTCCAACAAGATCCTTGAATTCTTTCATTTTCAGGTCTTCTTTTTTGTGTTCTAAAAATCCATAAACTGATTTGTGTCTAGAACCATTTATAATCATCTCAATAGCTTCTTTAGCAACCATTATATTGTCCATTTCCCCAATCAATGACACAGTCTTACCATAAATCGCCATATCAACTTCAGCCATTTCCATGATTATTTCACGTGTTTTACCATCTTTTCCAATAATTCTACCTTTGTGTCTTGCAAGGGCTTTCTTTGACTTGCCTATGTATAATGGCAAACTGATTACTTCTAAATAAATGTCATCACTAATTAATTTGAGTGCAACTTCAGGATTAAATCCTCGTGCTACTGCTTTAACAATATGATTAGCGTTCCAGACCCCTAACGGATCTTCCATATCTTCTCTAGGTGTGATGTAAACTGTTCCGTCCTCGCTGTCTATGTCAAGGATGGTTCCAGTTGCATTTTCAATGGACTTCTTAACTTTTCCATTGCTTCCAATTAATGCCCCTACTCTATTTTGAGGTATTTTCAAATAATCTGTTTCCGGCATAATTTCACCTTTTTTCTTTAAATTACAATTAATACTTATTTACTCAAAGTTATTTAAAATTTAGGATTAATATATTTTTTGTAAAAGGAGATGTTATTTTTATTTCTTCTAAAATTAAAAAGATTTCTGTTTTTAAAAAATGAGTAATGAAAGGATTTGTTTATTCCTTTCAAAAAAGTTAGTCAAATCTATTGCGTGTTATAAAGATTGTGAATAATGCTAATAGGATTAATACGATTGGATTTCCAGTCACATGAGCTGTAAGTGCTTTTGCTGTAAAATCGTTGTCATCATCGTCATCATCTTCTAGAACATCAATCTCTTCTTCCTCATAACTTCCATTTTCATTTAAATTCGGTGTATCACTAGTTAGAGTTGCTTTGTTGACCTTTTCACCGGCAGTCAATGCTTTAGTGACAATATCTAAAAATACTTCACCATCATTTATGGATAAATCGCCAATATCCCATATTCCAGTTTCGGGGTTGAAAACACCTTTTGTTGTAGTATGTTTGGTGTATTCTAAACCATCTGGTAGCTGATCAGTTACTTTTACATTTTTAGCGGTGTCAGGTCCTAAATTTAAGACACTAAGTATCCAAGTAACATAATCGCCAATGTAGATATTTTCTTTATCCGCATCATTATCCAAGATTAAAAAGGCCCCAGTTGAATTATCTGATGTGTTTTCATTGGCCTCTTGGGATGAAATGTCATTTGAAGCTTCATTAACTTTCAAATCTTGGCTCTGGTCCTGATTCAAATCTGCGCCAGATGTGTCTGAATCGGCTGCACCAACACAAGTCAAACAAGATAGTGATATTAGGAAAATTAGTATTATTAACACTTTTTTTCTAATTTTAAACACTCCTTTACTGATATTGTGAGTTTTGTCTCACTAAATTTAATTTTTGATAATTATTTTATAAAAACTTTTGTTAAATATCATTCAATTTTTCTAATTAATAATAAACAAATATTAATATAAAAAAATTAAATATAATATCATGGAAATTGAATTGGATACTACTGGTGAAAAAATTGTAAAGGCAACATTTAAGGTTCTTCAAAAGGAAGGTTTTGAAAAAGCAACAACTAAAAAAATAGCATCTGAAGCTGAAGTCAATGAAGTTACTATTTTCAGAAAGTTTGATAATAAGCAGAATTTAATTGAAATTACAAAAGCTTATCATCTCCAAATATTAATCAATACCTTGGAAGAAATCTTTGAGTATGATGAAGATGAAGGAATCGAAGAATACCTTAGGATTAGCTTTTTTGGTATTTTAAATCTTTCAGATGAAGATTTTAGTATTCTTAGGGTGGCTATGGAAGAAGTTAGAGGTCTTCCTGAAAAAACACTTTTAATTTCAGAAATTACTGATTCTATTCTTAATAAACTGGAAGAATTTTTCAAACTGCAGATAGAAAAAGGAATAATTAGGGATATTAATCCTAAATCAATATCTGTAATGTGTTTCAGTGTTTTATTCCAGTCTGTTATATTGTGGAAAGTCTACAATAAAAGTCTTGGTTTTGAAACAAATCGTTATGGTGATGACATATTCGATATCTTATTTAACGGTATGATGGCTTAATTGAAGTTATTTTTTCAAATATCTTCTTATTTAGAACAAGATTCAGATTATAATCACATCATTCACTACGAGGGACGTGAATAATTAGTCGTTGATGATGATATGATAATTGGCAAAAACGAAGATAACACAGTAAACCTTACTGACTAAGAGCACTGTAACAATGTATTGTATTAGTTGTAAAATCCAGTAATGAAGAATATTTGTTGTATTCATGGCAAAAATAATAGTAATGTATCCAATCTGACTTAATGCCATTATTAAACAGTTTTAATAAAGATGATAATGTGAATGCAGTTGCATTCTAATTTCTTTCTTTTTTTAATTTTTTTTTATTAAAATTTAGGATTAACATATTCTAAAAAAGAAATTTTACTTACGCAATTTTGGATAAAATTTTTTTCTTAAATTTATGCATATATTGTAAAAATAATTCCTTCCTTAAAATGTAAAAAACTTAAAAGTTAGATTATGCAAATTACATTATATCCATGACATGAGATTGTTTAAATGATTAAAAAGGAATATCTGATAATTGCAATATTGCTGGTTATTATTTTTGCCGTAAGTATGGCAATCGTTAATCAAACTTCCTCAGATGATAATATTGTCACTCATGAGATTCTAGCAAATGACACTTCCCATGATCCAGGTTCTGTTGAAATCATAAGGAACATAGGTAATCCAAATTCCAAAAAGATTGCTTATGTTGTTGGTGTTCATCCGTTGGAGTATCAAACACATGAGACTTTGCTTAAGATATTGCCGACACTGACTGATTTGAACTATTGCTATGACATTTACGTAATCAATGTCACTCAAGATAAGGGCCATTATGGAGATGGATATTCTGACAGTGAAGATCCTGGCCGACAGAACGGGCAGAATTTGGCACTTAAATATGTATATCCTGAAATAGTTGACGGGAATTATGAATTGGCTATCGATGTCCATTCAAATATCGGTGCATATGATTACAAGACATTTGTCTTCAGTCCGGTCAAGGATTCAGCAAGCGTAAAATATGCCGAAGATGTTGCATTCAACTCCCCGAATATTTTTTATTATGCTCCTGACTCAACAACAAGCGGACCCTACTTGACAATACCCTTGAATGAAAATGGGGTGCCTGCATTTTACTTTGAGGAGTATAGCTTCGCACCTCAGGATGTAAAGGATGCGCACATGCTGGAACTTATCCGTGCAGTCGATAATTTAGATTTTAAGTAAAAAAAGAAATCGGGCTAGAATTAAATCTTTTTTTTATTTTTAAAAATAAGACTTGTATGTTTAATCTTTTAGACGTATTCTTTTAGAAGTATGCATTTTGGATGTTTTCAAGGGATGTTTAAAACTTTGGACAGCATATTCCTAAAAAAGAACTTCTAATTCTTCCATTAATGATAATAGTTCCGTAATAGAATTTAAGCTGCATGAAGTTAAGGGGATGGAATTTCATAGAGATTTACTTTTGGCAAGATGCTCAAAATAGTTGAACATGCTTTTTGCATTTTTAATATTCTCCTCATCCTTAATTAAGAGCATTTCAGAGTCATCAAATAACATTTTATCATAAAATAAAAATAAAGAACTGAAGTTATCGCAGCTGGTGAAAAACATTTCCAAATCAGAATCTATCAATGTTATCTGTATTTTATTTTCTTTTATTAAAGAATTAAAAACATTATCTGCATCGTTTTCATAAATTAAATCTAAAATGGTGTTGTTTGTTATAATATTTAGAGTAGAATCATTTTCAATTAAAGATTCTAAAACAGTATCAATATGCATTTTTGAAAAAATAGGTAGAATCATATTGATTTCTCTAGATTCATGCAAATTTTCAAAGTAAACTCTGAAGGTTTTATCAAATTCAATAGTGTTGGACTCTATTAATTCGGCATTTTCCCAAATATATATTTTTTTTATGAATTGGGATGTAAAAGAGTTAATGGAATGTTTTTGCCAGAAATCAAAATGATTATCAATAGAATTCCAATTATCAAATAAGTTAATGATGTTCATAGCCAATAGATAACCGGTTGAAGATAAGGAATATTTTTTATCTGATTTTATTACTAATTTTCTATCAATTAATTCATTCAAACTCCTTAATATGTTTCCGGGTTTTTTATTTAAGGCTGATTTGATTTCGTCCAAAACTTTGGATTCACCATAGAGATTTAAAAGCAGGTCTAATCTAATTTCAGATGTTAAAATATAACGTGTCAAATCAAAGGCATCTTCACTAAAATCCAATTCATCAAATAAACAATGGTTCATTTTAACACTTACTCCTTCAAATAAATATATTCTGGAGCTATGTTTTCATATTCTTCATAAATATCTCTGCCCCAGAGAATAGCTTCCTTTTCTTTTGAAATATAAACTGCATTCTGGTCAAATT
Source organism: Methanobrevibacter sp. YE315 (assembly GCF_001548675.1). Lineage (NCBI taxonomy): Archaea > Methanobacteriati > Methanobacteriota > Methanobacteria > Methanobacteriales > Methanobacteriaceae > Methanobrevibacter > Methanobrevibacter sp. YE315. Next base: position 1,941,670 of record NZ_CP010834.1, on the reverse strand, counting down.
TCCCATCATTTTTATAAAAGCCTAGAATAATAACTTCATCTGTAACAAACAATGCAAAATCCAATCCCTTTTCAATAGTTTTCACTGAAATCTTACTGTCGGATTCTTTATCAAATTTATAATTATTAAATGATTCAATGAATGCATCAGAAACATTTTTTTCTAAAATAAGTTTAATTTCAACATCATTTTCAAACCAATCGGTAAATATTTCATTTATTTGAGGGTACATAAATGGAAATATTGTTCTTATGGATTTTGATCTAAATCCGAATTCTTTATATAACTTCACGGTTTTAAAAATATCAAATGGGGTTGATTCTATTAATTCGGAACTTTCTAAAGATGATATATCTTTTAATGCATTGAATTTAAGGTTGTCTAACTTATGCATGTTGAAAAAATTTGCATTTTTATCTAAGAAGTTTATGGATTTATTTAGATAAAAAATATTGGTTAAAATCAGTTTAGAAGCATTGGTTAAATAGAACATGTCATTTGTATTTACAACATACCCCTTACTTTCTAAACTTGAAACATTAATGGAAATAGAACTATTATTAAGTCCAGTTTTTTCATGAATTCCTTTTAAAGTTTGGGGTGAATTCAAAAGACAATATAAGATTTTCAAACGATTATCTGAATTTGTTAAAAATTTTATTTCTTTTTGAATGTTCTTAAAATCATTTAATTCATTTTTAAACAATTAAATTCCTCTAATTAGTTGAAAATATTATTAACTAAATCAGTATTATTTATATTTAATTGTATATAAAAAATTTTTGACATGCACACTGGCAATGTCTTAAAAAAATAATGAAAAAAGTTAAAAAATTAGAAAAAATTAGGGAGGCTTTTGCCCTGATTTTCTAATAATTTAACTTATAATGAAAAACTTTTCGATATCAAAATCATTCATCTAATTTTGGAATTCCAGTAATCCTCAAACCGCCGTAATGGGATTTATACTTAATGTTTAATCCAATCAGTAATGGGGTAATTTTTTCAATGATTCTGGATTTTTCTAGAATACCAACATCAATTGTTCTTATGCCTGGAATCTTATTAATAATTTCGCTTGCAACTTCTTTAGCTTCAACATCATCACCTGCAATCAAACAATCGCAGTCAATGTCTTCTGGGATGTTTGCAAGATGGGAATTACTAATATTACAAAATGCACAAATTACTTTTGCACCGGTTCCATCTAAAATTGAGGCTGTTCTTTCTGCAGCGGATCCTTCCATCAAATCAATGAATCTGAAAGGTTTTCCACCGATTGCAGTTTCTAATGGTACGGTTGCATCTAAGATAATTTTATCGGCGCAGAATTCCTTAATGCCTTCAAGAGTTGGTTTTTGAGCTGCTAAAGGAACAGTAATGATTAATACATCTCCTTCTTTTGCCGCATCTTCATTGGACATGCCTTTGATTTCAGCAATAGCATAATCTTTTAACTCTTCTATGGTTTCTTCTACAACTTTTAATGCTTTTTCTTCCTTACGGGATCCGATAATGACTGGTTCGCCTGCAATTGCTAATCTTTTAGCAATTCCTAAGCCTTGAGGTCCGGTTCCACCAATTACGCTAATCATGTTATCACTTTCTTCAAAAAGATTTTTAATTTAATCTAAATCGTCGATATATACGATAGGTTTGATTAAGTCTCTTGGTTTTTCATCCATGAGTATGAATGCATCTTTGATTTTGTCAAATCCATGGAATTCGTAGTTGAATGTTTTACCAGGTTTAATTCTGTCGTATTGGATGAGTTTTAATAATTTTTCTGCTCTTAAAGCTCCTCCTGGACAGAATCCGCCACGAATTGTGACGTCTGCCATACCAAGTCCCCATTCGAAAGCAGGAACTGTGAAGACATCTTCAAGGTCATAGAAGTTGATACTTCCGATTGATCCGTTAGGTTTTACTAACTGCAATGCTTCGTTCATGGATGCGCAGTTACCACCTGCGATAATTACAGCATCAACTTTGTTTCCGCCTTCTTTTTCAAGGATTTGTTCTACTGTGTTTCCGTCTTTGTAACTAATGATTTCGGTTGCACCATATTCCAATGCTAAATCTGCACAGTTTTTCCTTGTTCCTGTAGCATAGATTTTTCCAGCACCAAGGAGTTTTGCACCGGCAACTGCCATTAAACCTACTGGACCTATACCAAATACGACTACGGTATCTCCGAGTTTGACGTTTGCCATTTCAGCACCGTAGAATCCAGTGGACATCATGTCGGTTACCATCAATGCGTCTGCAAGATCCATTCCTTCAGGAAGAAGAACCATGTTGTTGTCAGCATTGTTTACTTTGAAACGTTCTGCAAATACTCCGTCTTCTTGAATCAGGAATTTGAAACTTGTCATTACGTCAAAGTCGTGTGCATTGTTGGTTCCTTTTTCTTGTAGGTTTGGTTGACTTGCCCAGTCAGGGGTAGTACATGGAATTACTACTTTGTCTCCAGGTTTGAATCTTGTTACTAGTTCTCCAACTTCGACAACTTCACCAATGGCTTCGTGACCCATAATTCTGTTTATGAGTGGTCCTGCTGGCCCCATTCCAGCATGCATTGCATGAGTGTCTGAAGAACAAGGTGCAACTGCAAGAGGTTTACAAATTGCATCTAAAGGGCCTGCAACAGGTTCGTCAACATCTATCCATCCGTGTTCACCGGTTTTAATTATAGCGTATCCTTTCATAGAAATCACCAATATTGTATATATTGAATATTTTATATAAAATTTTCTTTTTTGTTAAATAAAATGACTATTTTAATAAAATTTTCTAAATATAATGATAATAATTACAAATAAAGATAAAAATTTTACTATTTGATAAAATTTTCATGTAATGATAAAAATAGCATTATGATGTTCAGTATGGAAAGATGTTTTACTCGCAATGTTTTCTGTAACACTGCTATTGAAACTTCTACTGGGATTTTTTGGTTGAAAAAATAAAAAAAGGTTTGTGAAATCAAATTTCACAAATTAAATACATCAAGCTAAGCAGGCACTTCAATATTTTTAATAGCGTCCATTATTGCTATAAAATACTCGAAAAAGTCATGTTCTTGAACTATTTTTACGGTGATTCTATTGCTTGCTGCTGATGCAATGTAATAATCGTCTGCAAAATTTTCTTCACAGATTGCGTAAATGACATATTCTCCAGCTGGCAATTTAGCCATATCGGATGATATTTCATGAGCAGCATAATCAAAATTGCATCCGTAAATATAGCACATATTGTTGTCAACGCCTTCTATTTTAATGTTTATGTGTGATGAGCCTATTTTATAATCCAATTTATCAAATGTAACGAATAGTGATTCACCTTCTTTAATTACAATTGTTCCATTATTGGCTTCACGACCTTCACGATCCCTTACAGATATTTTGAAATTATTTGTGTTTATTGTATGGAAAAGAAAAGAATGATCTTCAGTATATTTGATATCATTCTTATAATCGTTCATTTCAAAAGTATAATAAATTGGTATACACATTGAGGAAACATTATCACTACACTCAGGGACCTGAAAATCAAAGGATGTGGCATCATAAAGACTGACTCCACCAAGGTACTTAGTATGTTTATAATCACTGTAAAGGTTTAAATAACCTTTAGTAATGACATTGCCGTCTTTATCAAGAACGGTAGGTGTCATCTTTACAATTGAATTTTCCACACCATGAGTTACATCGAAAATGACAGTAACAGTTTCTTCAGTAAGTTCATCATCTGTTTTGGCTGAAATAAAAGAAGACATTGCTTCTAACTTGTTGCCATCTAAAAAATGATTAATAGGTTCAGGAAGAGCTGGTACAGGTATAATGTCTGAATCTTTTGGTGCAACTTTAACTTTAATTATGTTACTTTTTGCTGGAGCGAAATATCTTCCGCCGTTAAAGTGGATGTCGTAGACGTATCCGTCATAAACAGCATAAATTTTATATTCGCCAATAGGCAAATCCTTTATTTCGCATACTTTATTCCAGTGGTTAAAAGAGGCAATACTTTTATCAATGCCTTCAATGAAAATTTTTATATCGGAAAAAGTAGTATCCCAAAAGTCAATATTGTCCAAAGAAACTTTCAAAGTGTCTCCTTCACGGATATAGACGACTCCGTCTATAACTTTATAGTTTTTATTGCCTTTGCCGGAAATTTTCAAATTGTTGGTTTTCATTGAATTAAAATTAGTGCTGTCTCCGCAATAGTAGATAACATCGTTTTCCTTATCGTATTTTTCATATACATACCAGATAGAATACTCATTTGAGCGAAGACCATCAGGACATTCCGGAACTTTATAATCAAAAGAAGAATCGTTGCTTAAATCAACAGTAGCGATTAAATTAGATTTTTGATAATCACTGTAAACATATACTGTACCGTCGGAAACGGCATTGTGATCTTTATCCAAAACTGTAAGATTAATTTTTGCACTTGAATTTTCAATACCTGATTTGGTATCTGCATTGATGTAAAAGACTTTAAATTCCCTGCTAGGTCCATTAACATTGATTGTTGATACGAAATTGCAGGTCATCACATCTGAAAAAGAAACAGTATTCAAAATTGGAGTAACTATTGAAGCAGCTACAGAATCAACAGGATTTACTTTAACAGTAATCTTGTTACTTACGCCAGGAGCGAAATATCTTCCGCCGTTAAAGTAGTCTTTGTAGACGTATCCGGCATAAACAGCATAGATATTATATTCGCCAACAGATAAATCTTTTATTTCACGAGCCATATTCCATTGATCAAAAGTAGAAATTTTATCGTCGACGCCTTCAATGAAAATTTTTATATCAGAAAAAGTAGTATCCCAAAAGTCAATATTGTCTAAAGAAACAATCAGAGATTGTCCTTCATAAATGTTTATTGTTCCATTTATAACATTATAATTTTTATTTCCTTTACCGGAAATGTTCAGATTATTGGTTTTCATGGTATAGAATGGAAGACTTCCTATTGAGTAATATAGGATATTATTTTCATCATCCAATTTTTCATAAGAATACCAAATTGGTATACATAAAGATCGAAGGTCGTCAGGACATTGTGGGACTTTAAAATCAAAGGAAGAATTGTTTCCAGGTTCGACACTTGCAATTAAATCAGTTTTATTATAATCGCTGAATATATTTAAAGTTCCTCCGGTAACAGGTTTGCCATTTCTGTCAAAGATTAGGGGAGTTAATGTGGCTGTTGAATTTTCAATACCTGATTCCAAATCGGTATATACACGAACGACTTCTTTTTCAGGGTCTTTTCTGCCATTATTGTTAATTAAAGCCACGACATCATTATTTAAATATTCAACATAAGCAAAATTGGTTTCATCTTCATTAAAATTAGTATTATCATCAATATCTTTTACTGAAATTATTTTTGCATTATAAATTGGAGTATCTGCAGATTCTGAAGTGTAATCTACAATTGTGTCATCAAAATTCTTTGCCAGTTCAAATGTAACAGGTATATTTATAGGTACTGAAATGCCGATATTATCAATTGGAATATTCATTATTCCACAATCAGCATCCGGTTCTACAATTAAAGTATTCCCAACATTTACATCGCTTTCAACACTAACATCACTAATATCTTCCATAGAATTAGCGTCATCAGCATTTAATATATAACTTTCGTCAAGTACAACCTTTTCCAATTGTACATCATTAACAGTATCTACAGTAGAATTAAATTGACTTTCTTCTGTTGCAGAAACAGAGCCTAAACATATTAGGACTATACAAATAGCCAATATAGACATAGTTAATATATTTTTTCGCATATTAATTCACCTACAAAATTCCATTGCTATAGGTAATAGTTTTTATAACGGTAAAATTATTTTGGCGTGCCTAATATATAAATATTCACGCGTGTAAGCACTTGCTTACATCGTTAAAATTGAAAATAAAGAGTGGATTGTTTCTTTTAATAAATGAAGTGAATATCCATAAAGCAATTATCACTATGGCTTGCCAGTAATATGATTTAGATAAAATAGAATATTTAAAATGAATTCGATTTTACTTGCATAAAAATAGAAAAACTAGTCAGAATCTTTTAAAACTCAGTATAATTGATTTAAAAAGCAATATCTGGAGTGTAATGATTTAAATCTGGTTTTTGGATTGTTGAAATGAGTTTTATATTTTTTTTTGTTCGTTGTATAAAACATTTCTTTTTTAGATTTTTCTTATCAAAATTAAAAGTCGAAATCTATGTTGATTTCAAATAAATTATCGGTTTTCGCCAGTGCATTTATTAGTCTTTCATCTAAATCAACATTATTATCTTTGTAATCAATTTCACCAAATTCTTCACTAACTTGAAAAGCTAATTGATCTTTATCCAAACTAAACTTTGTATTTAGATTTCCAGCATTTCCCCGAGCATCTAACCTAATCCATTTTTTTGAATCTTTAACATATACTGTATTTAAGGCATGGATAATGTGTCCTTCACTGTCATCTTCTGCTATTGTTAGAAGCTGATAACTTATTCCTGAGGGAATTCCATTTGCTCTTAGAAGTGCTGCAAGAAGACATGATTTTGCCCAACAGATTCCTGTCTTATTTTTAAGTGCTTCACTGGCTGTTCTTGAAACGGTAGTTGTTCCAATATCCCATGAATGAGGGATTTCATCTCTAACAAACAGGTAACTCTGTTCGATATAATTTAAATCGTCACTTGATTTATTCCTTAATTCTTGAACTTTTTCTTGTATGAGTGGATTCATGTAATCAATACTTGGGGTCTCCATTAAGTATTCTTTCATTGAATATCCCTCCTCGCTTAATTCCACGTTATTTATATCAACGTATATAATTCAATGTTTAAATGGACAATATTCAGAACACCGGTGCAACATATTCCCAAATTTCCTCAAAACTAGTTTTAACGCCAAGTTTGGTGTATTCTCTTACGAGTGTGTTAATGTCTCTTTCAAGAAGCTCTTTTGATATGGGATTATCTAAAACAACGGACTGTGAAACATCAATTATTACAGGTTCTTCATCCTTATTTAAAATATTATAATTTGACAAATCCCCATGCACAAGTTTTGCTTCGTTAACAAATAATTTTAGATTCACAAGCAGCTTATTGAAGAATTCATCTGGATTTTCAGGTGGTTGGTTTTTAACAGGCTGTGCAGGGTTTCCGTCTTCATCTCCAATGAATTCGATAATTAACACGTTATTGGAACTTGTTATAGGTTCAGGAACATTCACTCCAGCAGTATGCAGTCTAGTTAAATTTTTAAATTCTTTTGTAACCCAGGAATAAATGATTTTTCTTTTGTTTTTAGTTTTGATGTTAAATCTTGGATCGCCTTTGAGGTAATAATCCATTTTCTTAAAATCAGATGTAGCAATCCTATAAATTTTCACTGCTACAAATTTTTCATCATCTGTAATGCCTGTAAGCACATTGGCTTCTTTGCCGGTACTTATGGCACCATTTAAAATATCAATGTATCCTTGATTAGCTAGTTTATATAATGTTTCAAGTGTTAGTTTGTCGAAAATTTCATTTCCCACTTTTCTATCGGAACTGTCCTTTTTTCTTTTTCGGGAATGAATTTTTTCGTGTTTTGCATCTGCTTTAGCTATTTTAGAATCCATTAAAATCAAAAAAATAAGTAGTTAGACTACATTTTTAAGTAGCCTTTTCTTTCAAGCCAATTAGATTCGGTTTTTGTGTATCTCCAGATTACGTCAGCTTTCTCATCAGCTTGAAAATCCCATGGTTTAACAAGGATTACGTCTCCTTCACGAATCCAAATACGTTTTTTCATTTTTCCAGGGATTCTAGTCATTCTTATATTGCCATCGGCACAGCGGACTTTTAATTTTCCATGTCCCATAATTTGTTCAACTACTCCAGGGATTTCTCCTTTTTTAGGAGTTCTTACTCTTCTGTATTCTTGTTGTTGATTTTGATTAGGTTTAGACAAATACTCTCCTCCAAATTATAATAGATTTCTCTATAAGATTAAATTATTTATATATTTATCAATATATTATATATTAATTTATTGTATTTTTATATAAGTGGTGATTATGGGAACTGAATTTTTAAAAATTAAGGAATGTGATGAAGCTATTGATATTATTCAAAAATTATTCGATGATAATTTAAAACCCCAAAGTGAAGAAATTCTCGTCACTGAATCCTATGGAAGGATTTTATTTGAAGATGTTTATTCAAGAATGGATTTTCCACCTTTTAACAAGGCTTTAAAAGATGGTTTTGCAATTCTGGCTGAAGATAGTTTTGGTGCTTCAGAGGAAAATCCAAATACTTTAGATGTCATTGATTTTTTAGAAGCAGGTTCAACAACTGATAAGAAAGTAGAAAAAGGAAAATGTATTGAGATAAGTACTGGTGCTGCAATGCCTGAAGGTGCTGAATCTGTTGTCATGGTTGAATATGCAGAAAAATTAGACGGTAAAGTTAATTTATTAACAACAGCCACTCCTTCTCAAGACGTTGCCAAAAAAGGCTCTGACATCGAAGAAGGAAAACTGATTCTTGAAAAGGGAGACTTTTTAAATCCGGGTAAAATCGGAGTTTTACTTTCACAAGGTTTTGAGACAATTGAAGTATATAAAAAGCCTACTTTGGGAGTGGTGTCTTCTGGAAATGAAATCACCCTTCAGGGCGAGGAATTAACCTATGGTAAAATCTATGATGTAAATGGTGGTATGATTAAGAACGCAGCATTTTCTTGCGGTGCTGATGCGCACTTTTTAGGCATCATGAGAGATAACTATGATGAAGTAAAAGAAAAGATTACGGAATCTCTAAAAGAAGTTGATATCTTACTTTGTTCTGGAGGAACCTCTGCAGGTCTTGGAGATGTCTTGAAACATGTTTTGGATGAATTGGGTGAGGTTTACATTCATGGAATATCAGTTCAGCCAGGAAAACCTACAATCGTTGGCGTAATTGATGGTAAAATTGTCATCGGTCTTCCAGGAAATCCTGTTTCTGCATTAATGATATTTAACGCTTTTGTTGCAGAGCCGTTAACCAAATTGGCCGGAATCGATAAGGATTTCGAGCTTGAAACAGTTAAAGGCAAAATGACTAGAAGAATTCACTCTCCAGTTGGGAGGATGCAATATCAGCTTGTTAAAGTTGATGGTGAAGACATTCATCCAATCTTTAAAGATTCTGGAGCAATTTTCTCATTATCCAGTGCTGATGGTTATGTTAAAGTTCCAAAATCTGTTGAACTTTTAGATGAGGGTGAGGAAGTAGAAGTTTATTTATTTAATTAGGATTATAATTTTAAGTAAGGTGTAATTATGGATTATGAAGTAAAAGTAATTCCAGAACAAAAATTGGCAGTTATTAATTGTAAAACTCCAATTGAAGATTTAGATATTTTTCTTTCCATGTTGATGGGTTGGGTTGAAGCAAAAGAAATAGAAACTGATGGTGAACCGTTCATTGTTTATTTCTCACCAAGACATGAAGCTAATCAAGGTGATGTTGTTTATGATGTAAGCATTCCAATCAAGGATGATGCTGATGAAACTGATAGGATTCGTGTCGTTGACATGATTGAAAACAAAGTTTTATCTGGAAAACATTTTGGTCCGACTGACAATATTCTAGATACTTATGCTGAGTTAGTTGATGTTGCCCAATCTAATCATTATGACATTATCGGATCACCTAAAGAAGTTTTAATTAAGGGTCTCCACAATTGCGATAATGAAAATGATTTTATAACTGAAATTCAATTACCTATTATTGAAATGTAGGTGTGTTTTTATGTCTAAAGAAAAAGTTGATATTGATAAAGAAGTTGAAAAACTTTCTCGTAAAACAAATATAAATATGAGAAAATCAGAAAATTCTTTTGAAAATCGAATAAAGAAATTAGATAAGGAAATTAACAACCTGGCGGATAGAAAAATAAAAGAATTTGATGATAACAAAAAGTTAACATCAGAATATTTAAGCATTGATTATAAACAAGATACAATTGACAGATATAGAGAAAAATTAAAAAAGATTTAATTTTCTCTTTTTTTCTAATTTTGACCGACAACTCTTAAATTATGGACTAATAATTTAGGAATTATAAATGACCCATATTGTTTTATTTCTGATTTTAAACCTTCCACGTTTTTCATGATTTCAAATATGTTTCCTGAAATCATTGCTTTGTTGATTGGGTCTGTTAATTCACCATTTTCAATTTTAAATGCATTACTTGCCTCAACCGAGAAGTCTCCGGAAATTGGATTTGCGGTATGTGAACCTAAAACGCTTGTTGTTAAAACGCCTTTGCCTATTTCAGATAAATCCTTCATTTCACTAAATTTAAACTCAAGATTTGTTGGAGCAATCATCGGTGTTGTTAAATATGATCCTCTTAGTCCATTTGATGTTGTTTTGACATTCTCTTTGTTTGCGGTGTAAATGTCATAGATAAATGAGTTTAAAACACCTTCTTTTATTAAATCAGTTTTTTGACTTACGCTTCCTTCCCCATCACATTTTGCACTATATATTCCTTTTTCAAGAAGTGGATTGTCAGTAAGGGTTAAATTAGGGTTTGCTATTTCAGTCCCGATTTTATCTTTTAAAATGGACCGTCCCCTCATGACATTTTCACCGTTAAATGCTCCTATAAATGTTTGTAGGAGTCCGGTGGCGGCAAAATAATCAAGTACAACATTATAATCGTTTGTTTCAATAGGTTTTGTATCTAATGAACTTTTTGCCAGACTACATACTTCATTAGCTAATTTTTCACCATCCAAATCAAAGAATCTTGAAGATTGTGAATCATATGCTGTTGCAATCTCGCCATCCTTTTGTATAGTCACGGATAAAGCCAAACCGAATCCGGTTCCTTCATCTTCGATTGACACTCCATTTGAGTTGAGAATTAATGATCTTCCTTCACTTGCTGAAAAACCAGAGCCTGTCACGTCACAGCCGCTGTCAACAGCAGTATCAATTGTAGTTTTTAAGAATTCGATGGATTCATCAAGTGACAATTCCCCGAACTTTTTATCATAAACTTTTTCAACTTGGGGGACTGTGTCAACTTCTGCAAAGGTATAATTTTTGTCAACTTTGTTCAGTTTGGTGTTTTCGATGGACTGTCTTGCCGCTTCAGCTATTTTGTCCATGTTTGAAGTAAATGCAAAACCTACTTTGTCATCTTTAATTACTCGAATTCCAACTCCTCGTTCTATTTCTTCTTTTACAAAATTAAGCTCTTCCTTTCTTGAATCAAGTTCAATGGATTTAGATTCATCAATGTAAATTTCATAAGCATCACAATCATTTTCGATTGCTTTTTGTGCTTTTTGTGCAATTTCATATATCATTTTATCACTATAATGCAAATTTTTCAATAGCTTCAGCCACTCCGTCACCGAACATTTTTTCGCAGGTGTATGTGCTTATCTGTTTTAACTCATCTTCTGCATTTCCAACAGCAATTTTATAACCTGCTTCTTTTAAGAAATCTTCATCGTTTTGACTATCTCCTATAGCCATCACATTTTCCATATTTATGCCATTCCTTTCACATAAATACCTTAGTGAAGTTCCTTTGTTTACTCTTTTATCGGTTACATGAAGTGCAAAACCGCTATCGTAGATTTCAAGCTGGTCAATATATTTAAAATCTGATAATGCTTCTTCTAATTCTTTTCTTTCAAGAGTTTTATAAAATACGGTTTCTGTTGATCTGTACATGTTGTCATGGGAAGCATGAATGTTGAATTTTTCACCTAATTTTTCTTTTAAGTGAGATTCAGCTGAATTTACGAATTCTTTTTCGACTAATATTTCAACTGCATTGTCGTTTTCCCCTTCTTTAAAGACAACTCCTCCATTTTCACAGACAATTCCGCCACTGCATCCAATCAGCACTTCTGTTGCATATGCATAATTTACAACATTTCCGGTTACAATTATTGTGGGGATTCCTGCAGCTTCTGCTTTCCTTAATGCTTCAATAGCGGAAATACAAATTTGCCTTTTCTCATCTGTTATTGTTCCATCGATATCTACTGCAATTGCTTCTATAGTCATTTTTATCCTCTTGAATATCTGTGTGCTATGTTACAAGTTCCTTCTTTACTAACCATACATGCTCCAATTGGATGTAATGGGTTGCATTCTTTTCTGAATAGTTTACAGTCTTCAGGTCTTGCAAGCCCCCTTAAGATAGGTCCGCAAATGCATCCTTTTGGTGCTTCATTAACGTCTTTTACTTCAATGTCATATTTTTCACGTGCATTGAAATCACTGAATTCATCTTTCACTTCCAATATTGAGTTTGGTATTTTTGGAAATCCTCTCCATTCCCTAGAATCAACATAAAATACTTGATCAATCATTTCCTGAGCTATTTCGTTTCCTTCTTCCCTAACGGCTCTGTTGTATTCATTTTCTATTTTCGGTGTTTCGTTGTGAATTTGTCTTAAAATCATGTATACTGACATTAATATGTCTAATGGATTGAATCCTGCTACTGCCTGAGGTATTCCATAATCTGTTGAGAAGTATTCGAATGGTTTGGTTCCAATAATTGTACATACGTGTCCCGGTTGTATTAATGCATTGAGGCTTGTTTGCCCGGAATTAATTAAAAAGTCAATTGCCGGTGGGATTAATCTGTGACATGAAAGCACTGAAAAGTTTTCCGGAGGTGTTGATAGTAGTTCGGCTGCGGTTGTTGGGGCAGTTGTTTCAAAGCCTGCTGCAATGAATACAACATCATTTTCCTCTTTTTCAGCTATTTCAATAGCTCTGTTGATTCCATAAACTACCCTTACATCTCCACCTTCAGATTTTGCATCAGCAAGTGATCCATTTGATCCTGGAACTCTTAGCATATCTCCAAAGGTTGTTACTGTAACGCCTTTTTCTATAAGTTCTAAACTTTCATCAATTTCACGAGATGGAACTACACACACTGGACAACCTGGACCTGCAACAATTTCTACTTCGTCAGGCAATAAACTTCTTATCCCATTTTCCATTATTGTGTGTTCATGGGAGCCACATACGTGCATTATCTTTACAGGAGTGGCTAAATCGTTTATTCTTCTTAATAACTCTTGTGACATATTTTTCATATCCATATTAACACCGAAGATTTAATATTATATTATAAATATATTTAGTATTGGATTAATTAAATTTTATTGTAATTTTCAAGGGATAAATATGTTGGATAATAATAAAATTTTAGTAGTTATTCCTGCAAGAGGAGGTTCAAAGGGGATTCCTCGTAAGAATATCCGTTTATTGAATAATAAACCTTTAATCTCTTATGCGATTGGAATTGCAAAATCATCCCAATATGTGGATGATATTGTGGTAACTACTGATGATTCTGAGATTGCATTAATTTCCGAAAAATTTGGAGCGGGTGTTATAAGACGTTCCGAAGAATTGGCCAGTGATGAAATACCGCTTGACCCGGTGGTTTATGATGCAATGATTCAAAAAGAAAAACTTGCTTTTGATGAATATGATATTGTAATTACTTTACAACCTACTTCTCCATTAATCAAATCTTCCACGTTAGATAAGGCTATTGAAAAATTTGAAGACTTTTCCATTGATAGCGTAATTTCTGTCGTTGATGATAGGCATTTAAGTTGGGGATATGATGAGGCTAATGAAAGATATTTCCCAAATTATATAGAAAGAGTCAACAGACAGTATTTGCCAAAATCTTTTAAAGAAACTGGGGCAATCCTAGCTACACGTAGGAATTTTGTGCATGAAGATTCTCGTTTGGGTACAAATTTGGATTTGGTTGAAGTATCCCGTGAGGAAAGTGTTGACATTGATAATTATGAAGATTGGTGGGTTGCGGAAAACTATCTTCAAAAGAAAAAAATAGCAATTGTTGTTAATGCATATAATGAAATCGGCACAGGTCATGTCTACAGGTGCTTGTCAATTGCATCAAAATTGGTATTTCATGAAGTTTTATTCTTATTGGATGAAAAACATGAGTTGGGTATTAATCTTATTAAGAATAATAATTACTCCTTTAAAACTTATGAGGATGAAGAGGACTTGTTGAATATATTAAAGGAATATTCTCCTCAAATTGTTATTAATGATATCTTGGATACAAGTTATGAGTATATGTCATTATTAAAAAGTGACGGATATTTTGTTGTTAATTTTGAAGATTTGGGTGTTGGCACTGATTTGGCCGATGTTGTCTTTGATGCATTGTATGAACATGATGCAGGCGAACCGAACATTTTCACAGGCCATAAGTATTATATCCTGAAGGATGAATTTTATTTCCAGCCTGAAAAGATTATTTCCCAAGAGGTCAAAAATGTTTTAATTACATTTGGAGGAACTGATCCGAATAATTTCACAGAATTTGCTTTGGATTCAATTTTAGCAACTAATTATGAAGGCCGTATTAATGTTGTAGTAGGATTGGGTTATTCTGATTTGGATAAACTTATTTCAAAATATGAGTCAAATCCTTTAGTTCAAATTTATAAAAATGTTTCAAACATTAGCGAATTCATGTTTAAAGCGGATATAGTGTTTACTTCTGCAGGAAGAACCATGTATGAGATATGTTCTTTAGGTATTCCGACAATATGCTTGTGCCAAAATGACCGTGAAAAATCTCACGTATTTGGAAACTCAAGCAATGGATTTATAAATATGGGCTATGGTGTTGATGTAACCCAACAGGAACTGATTGATGAATTCGTGAACCTTGTCAATGATTATCATTTAAGAGTTGAAATGAGCGAAAAGATGTTGTCTATTGACTTGAAAAACGGATTTGAAAATATATGGGCAATAATTCGTGAAGAGTATAGGAAATTTGAATTAAATGGATAGTAGGTTTTACTATGGATATATTTATCAAAAAACCATTTTTAATTGGTGAAATTGGTGTAAACTTTTATGACATTGCTGAAAAAGAAGGAATTTCAGATATGGATGCTGCAAAGCTCATGATTGATGAAGCAAAATCCTGCGGTATTGATGCAGTTAAATTTCAAACATATAAAGCCGAAACAATTGCTTCCCGTAATTCTCCGGCATATTGGGATTTATCTGAAGAGCCAACTACCTCTCAATTTGAATTATTCAAAAAATTTGATAAATTTGGTGTTGAAGAGTACAGGCAGCTCGCACAATACTGTAATGAAGTTGGAATTACTTTTTTATCCACACCTTTCGATTTTGAGTCTGTAGATTATCTTGATGAATTTCTTGATGTCTATAAGATTTCTTCTTCTGATTTAACAAATATTCCTTTTATTAAATATATTGCAGGTAAAAACAAACCAATCATGATTTCAACTGGAGCATCTACTCTAAAAGAGATAAAAAATGCAGTTGCTGCAATTGAAGAGGTTTCTGAAGTGGATATAGCTATAATGCATTGTGTTTTGTCTTACCCTACATCTTTTGAAGATGCTAATCTGTTAATGATTAAGGATTTGGCTGAACATTTTCCAGATTATGAAATAGGATATTCTGATCACACAAAACCTGATGAAAATATGATGGTTTTAACTACCGCTTATAATTATGGGGCAAACATAATTGAAAAGCATTTTACTTTAGATAAAACCTTGAAAGGTAATGACCATTATCATGCAATGGACCCAAGTGATGTAATCAAATTCAAAAATAATGTTAAATTCATATCTAAAATTAATGGCCGTAAAAATAAACAGCCTCTGATTTGTGAATCTTCCGCAAGAAAAGAAGCAAGAAGATCTGTTGTTGCATTAAGGGATATTAAAAAAGGTGAATTAATTTCCATGGAGAATGTTACATTTAAAAGGCCGGGCACAGGTATTTCTCCAGCGGATATAGATAATGTCCGGGGTAGAAAAGCTATTGAAGATATTTCGGAAGATACGTTAATTTCTTATGAAATGCTATCATAATTGGTGTTTTGATGTCGTTTAGTGTTAGTGATGTCTGCAATGTGTTTTTCAATTTGGAAGAAAAATACAATTTAAACTATCAGGAAATTCAGGGATGTTTTCCTTGGCAGTTAATCAGAATGTACCTCTATTATGACATCACTAGACGGACTAATACCTTTGGTGCACCTCAACAGCAATCGTTATCCCTTTTTGATAAGATAAAATCATTTGTTCCGTTTGTTAAAAATAGTTTATTCCATAATCCTTTCAGTGGCTCTCAACAGAAGGACATATTAATTTTTGACCATCCGCGAAAAGTGCTTTTTAACGGAGAGTATAAAGACATATATAGTTATTTTTTGGTTGATTTTTTAAAGGATTCTCGCTCCTTTGAAGTGTTGGAATCACCATATCTGAATGAGCATTTCACAAATAAGCAAAATTATATAAAGTATACTGATAGGATTCAATTGGGTTCATATATCTATAAAAAGTTTCATAAAATCGAATTTTCATCTGATGAAAAAGAATTAATTTCCAATATTGAAAATGATTTGGAAAATGAATTCAACATAAAAATAAATCTCTCAGATATTTTAAAAATGCATATATTGAATTTTCAATATGACTATAAAAAATACACAGAATTGTTTAAAAAGAGAAAACCCAAAAAGATTTTCGTTGTTGTAGCTTACGAAAATCAGGCTATAGTTGCAGCCGCAAAAGATTTAAAAATCGAAGTAATCGAGTTGCAACATGGAACAATATCAAAATATCATCTAGGTTATTCTTATCCATTAAAAACAAGATCCGATGATGAAATCAAGTATTTTCCAAATAAAATTTTAACATTTGGTGATTATTGGATTAATGATGAATATTCTCCAATTTCTAAAAAAAATATAATTCCAATCGGATTTCCATATTTTGAAGAACAATCAAGGGAGTATATGGATATCAAATCAAATCCGAACCAAATATTGTTTATCTCTCAAGGAGTTATCGGAAGATACATGGCAAATCTTGCATATGAAAGTGCAAAAAAACTAGAAAATTTTAAAATCATCTATAAGCTGCATCCCGGTGAATATGAAAACTGGAAGCAAAATTATCCTGACCTTGTTAAAGCCAGCAATTTAGGAAATTTCGATGTAATCGATAATAGCCAAACCCCATTGTATAAGTTATTTGCAGAATCCAACTATCAGGTCGGAGCATTCTCAACAGCCATTTATGAAGGATTGATGTTTAATTGCAAAACATTCATCTTAAACGTTCCGGGCATTGAATATTTGGATGATTTAATCGAAAGGGGATATGTCTTTAAAATCAATGATGTTTCTGATTTAGTTGATAATTTAAATGAATTTGAACCAAGCAAATACGATAAGGATTTCTTTTTTAAGAATTTGGATAAAGAATTATTGAAAGGTGTGATTGATAATGGATGAATATGTCCAGTTTATTAAAAGGATTGGGATTGTAGGTATTGCAAATATCCTGATTTCCCTTAGTGGATTAATATTTATTCCAATTATCACAAAAAACTTCTCCACAGCGGATTATGGGGTGTGGGCTCAGGTCAATACTCTTGTAGCGCTGGTTCCAAACATCGTGAATTTGGGGCTTCCATATACTATGGTTAGATTTTTAGCCGCTGAAAAAGATAAGGAGATAATTAAACAGTCCTTCTATTCCATGATGCTGCTGGTGTTATGTTCAACAATGATAATGATTTTGATATTTTCAATTTTCTCAAATCAAATTGCTAATGCGCTGTTTGACGGAAATATGCAGATAATGGCAATTGTTACAGCCATATCATTTTTTGCATGTATCAATTTGATGTTATTAAGCTATTTCAGAACTTTTCAAAAGATCAGTTTTTATTCAGCATTTTTAGTGTTGCAAACTTATATAGGTGTAGGGTTATGTATTGTGCTTACTCTAATGAACTATCCTCTTGAAGTTGTTGTTTTGGGTTTGTTGTCCGGTTATTTATTGGTGTTTATAGCTATGGCAATTTTGATTATTCGTGAATTGGGCTTTACAACCAAATTCAAAAGCCTGTCCGATGAATTGAAATTTGCAATACCGACCATTCCAAATAATGTTTCTTCATGGGTTGTTGATTCAAGCGATAAATTTGTCATTGGTATTGTGATTGGTTCTGCTGCAGTTGGATGCTATTCTCCAGGATATGCATTGGGAAGCATTCTTTTAATGTTTTTAACCCCATTTGCAGTTTTGCTTCCTGCTGTATTGCCAGAATATTTCGAAAAAGGGGACATGGGTAAAGTCAATACATTTTTAACCTATTCCATGAAGTATTTTTTGTTGATTACAATTCCTGCTGCTGTTGGAATGAGTTTGCTTTCAAAGCCTTTGCTTTATGTTTTAACAACAGAAATTATTGCCAATCAAGGTTACATGATTACTCCTTTGGTTGCTTTGGGAGCAATATTTATGGGAATTTATGGTATTGTCAATAACATCATCATTTTGGAGAAAAAAACAACAATTTTGGGTTATATTTGGATTAGTGTAGCTATTTTAAACATTATTTTAAATATTATTGCTGTTCCTTATATTGGAATCTATGGTGCAGGTATTTCCACATTTGTCTGTTATTTCTTTGCATTTGCCGTAACTTTAATATATTCTAAAAAATATGCTGATCTGCCATTTGACTTAAAATCTTTAGTTAAAATTTTAATTGCCTCAACCATAATGGGAATTTTTGTAAAATTGGCAAATCCTAATGGAATAATTAATATTTTAATCGTAATTGTTATTGCAGTCATAATCTATTTTGCAGCATTGCTGCTGCTAAAAGGAATTGATAAAAAAGAGATTAATCTAGTCAAAAGCATGATTTAATGGAATTTTTTTTCCTTTTTTAATTTTTCATAGTGTTCTATGTCACGGTACTTGAAGGTTTTAGCGGGATGGCCCCCAACTATTGCACATTTTTCGATATCATTTACAACAACACTTCCGGCTTGAATAATTGCTCCTTCGCTAATTTTTACTCCAGGCAAAATGATGACCCTATTTCCAAGCCAGACATTGTCTTCGATTATCACATCTTTTGAAATTACTGTGTCATCATAAGGTATGGCGTTTCCATTATCATAGTTGTGGATGCTTGTTATTATCATGCAATCAATGCCTGAGTGGAAATTGTCTCCAATAACTACGTTGCCGAATCCTTGTATTTTCATTCCATTAAAATTAACATTGTTGCCTAAAATAGTATTCGGTGTAACATAGCTTTCACCATTTACTTTGAGGTTATCGCCACATTGTTTAGCAACTCTTTTACATCTATGGAGATATAATTTTTTCTTAATATTGTTGATAATCATGATATCTAAAAAAATAAAAAAAGAAATTAAATTTCTGAAGAACAATCTGCAGCGTAGTTGTTAAGTAAAACAGCACATTTGTCGATTGTTTCAGAATCTAATTTAATTGTAGTAGTTTGGATCTTGTTTAATAATTCTTCAATGAATAAATCTTCATCAGTCAATGGTAGATTTATAACAACAACTTCATTGTTTATGAAGCCAACTAAAGGTTCTACAAAACAGTTCCTGATATTGTTGTCATTGAGGAAGTTTATTAAATCCTCACCTAAACTTAAAGCTTTTTGCTTGATTTTGTTGTCCTGTGAAAATTTAGCTTGTTTGGTTGTGTATCTAAATCTCCTGCTATTTCCAGAGACTGGTACTTCTTCAATTTTATCTTCATCTAATTCACTAGACCCGATTAGATTCAAGTTTTCATTTTCTGACTCTAATCTAAGTTTAGGATTATATTTTTGAGAAAGTAATGCATAAATTCCAGTTGGACCTACAACAACGTGATTAATACCAGAATTGGAAGTAGGAGTTTTAACATTATAGAATACGTAATACTCTTCAGGAAGTGTTAACAAGTGTTCTCTGATAATTCTTGTTCTTTCTTCACTTTCTTTGAAGTCTTTAGTTTTATAAATTCCATAACATAAGATAATTACTCCTATAAATAAAGCAACAACACCGACACCACTATTAATGACTAAAATTTCAATTATACTTAAAACAAAAATAATTACTCCTATGATGATAACAGCATTATTTGTGTTTAGATTTTGGAAATCAAAGTTGAAATCTTCACCAATAACCGCATAATCATTAGGTACTACTGGTCTTTCATTAGGTTCTTTAAAACTAATTCTTTCAAGCAAACTTTCTTTAGTTGAAGCTTTTTGATTTTCAGGATAATATACTTTCATTCCTTTTAAGAATTCATCTTTAAGGAAATTCTTTAGGATATTATAGTCATTAGTTTTTGGAACAGCAAATTCTTTACCAAATCTTGATAAAACGGGTTCTGGAATAGTGGTTCTTGCAGTTTTAGTGGCTGCTTCCTCTTCTTCTTGCAGTTCTTTTTCTCTTTTCTCATCATCAGCTATTTTTAGCATTTGATCTTCTGAAAAGAAATTTTCAAGTCTATTAGTAATTGATTTAAAGGAGCGTCTGTTATCTTCTGTTTTTAATTCTTCAGATGTTGGTTCATTAGATTGGGTTTCATTTCTAATGGTCTGAATCTCTTTACGTCTTTCTTCAAGATAGTTATCTAATTCTTTATTTAATTCATCATCTAAATATCTTAAAGATCCGCCACAGCTATCGCATTCATAATCAAGTATGCTATCGCTACTTTTGATTTTGTATTTTAGTCCGCAATCTTGACATTGTACAATATATGAATTGTCATACTTGAATGAATCGATAAATGATGATTTGGACTCAGTTTCTTCATTAGAATACTCTTCCAGGTATTCTAAGTCCCCTGCACATGAAGAACACTCGAAGGTGGTGATATCATCATCATCGTCGAGTTGGTATTTTGCACCACAGTTCTTACAGCATACAACTTTCATTTTATCCTCTTTAATTACTTTATTATGTTATATATTTTTAAGTTTTTTTTATTATATATGTTTCTAAATTATTGTAAAAATTTTTTGTAGATTGATTCTATTTGCTGTTCGATTATATCCCAATTATATTTTTTTTGGATTAATTGCACACCGTTGTATCCGAATTTTTCACATAAGCCTTCATCTTTAATTAATCTGGAAATGCAGTCAGATAAATTATTTTCATCAAAATCACATACGAGCCCCACATTATCATCTACCCAATCAGAAATGTGGTTGTTTTTTGTTAGAATTAATGGCTTTTTACATGCCATTGCCTCAAGACCGCTGGTTGTAAATGATTCATATCTGGAAGGCATAACAAATATGTCACAGTCAACCAACGCTTCTTTTTTAGCTTCACCAACCAGGACTCCAGGAAATATTACTTTATCTTTTAGATTGTATTCCTCTATCAAATTTTCGAGATGATTTAAAAAGCCATAATCTCCGCCAACAATTGCTAATTTAATCTTTTCGTTAGGAATTTTGTTAAAACTCTTGATTAGCAAATCCAATCCCTTTATTTCATGGATTCTTCCTAAAAACAGTATTATCTTTTCATCATCTTTGATGCCATATTTGGTTTTGAATGCTCCTTTTTGGGGCAGCGCTTTATACTCATCAAGGTTTATTCCAAGAGGCACAATTTCAATTTTTGATTCTTCAACGCCCATCTGCAAATATTGCTGTTTTTCCACATCAGTTAATGCAAAGACTTTATTTGCATCATATAAAATATCAAAACCCCAGATTTTATCAAATATTTCCTTTAATTTTTCTTTTTGAAAAAAAGGCAGAACAGAACCATGAGCCTGCAAAACATATGGGATATCATTTTTTTTAGCATATCTGTGTGTTGCAATCGCAAGTGAATGCCTATGCTCATGGATATGGATAATATCAAAGTTATTTATGGTTTTTCTTAGATAATTTGGCAAATTAATCGGAGTATCAATGGTTAAGTTATTTTTTATGTTATTTGATGCATTTTTAAAATAAAAAACATTTATTCCATCAACATTGACATTATAGTTGTCCTTAAACTTCAATCTTTCCTGACAACTATCTGTGGTATATACGCTAACATTATGTCCCTTTTCAACTTGTTTTTTCGCAATTTGATAAGAAGCATTTACCACTCCTCCTGCTGAAAAACAAGGGGCAAATGATGGCACTACATGCAATATATTCATTTTAAACACTTGTTTTATTATATAGGTAGAATTTGTCAATATTTGTTATTTCAGTGTAATTTGTTAAATTATCTAATTTTTGATTAGAGATATAATAACTGACATTACTTGAATCAATCGTTTTTTGGCTTCCGCTCGGTATTCCAACAGTGTTTTCTCCTAACCACCAGCTATATGGTCTAATATTGTATACCCCAATTAACTTGTCTTTATAATCAGGGTCATGATCTATAATATACTGTGAAATTTCTTCTGTAGCGGAATACTGGTTTGTTGGTTCAAATGTCGCTGTAAAAGCAAATCCTTGTATTATGAATAATGCAATTAATAAAATTGGAATAATATTTTTATTGATTTTAACATGTTTGTGAATAAGATTTATTGCACTGAGAACAAAGAAAATCAGTGCTGGAAATGTTGGGATTATGTACCTGTTTACCTTAATTTCATAATAGCTAAGGAAAATAAGATTTGAAAATATCCAGGCCAACATGAAATATCCGTCTTTATGCGGGGAATCTTTACCAATCAGATATAATGAGATAAGAATTAATAATGTTGTTATCACTGAGCTTATCCTGGTATATGTGATAATGGCTATTAAAACCAATACTGCAGGGATAATATCTTTTTTCTCTAATTTGAATTCCCGCTCATATAACCATAATCCTGCACCAATGATTAATATTACAAATATGGTCCATGAAAGTATGGTTGGATTTTCCAAAACAGGATTTCCATCAAATACCGTATGTGAATTTGAAATAAAGTTTGGCAGATTCACTACATAATAACCTACTTCAGGATTATATGCCGGGTCTCCGTCTGATCCTTTTTTACCGATAATTCCATTTGAAATCTGACTTCCAGCCGCAAACTGGCCATGGCCCATGATTAAAAGTATTCCTAAGATGATTATGCCCAACAACACAGCAAATATAATTCCTTTTTTAATGTATTTTAGATCTTCAGAATCAATTGTAAATCCCTTTTCCAAAACATAATAAAGTAAAAATGCAGGTATTGTTAAAATTACAGTGTATCTTGTAAAAAATCCAATCATTATTAAAGGAATTACATATGCGTAAAATTTAGGATTTTCCTTAATAGCAATCACTGTAAATAAGGCAATCCATATTATTATTCCTGTTGCGGGAATATCTAATGTACCATTTGCAAGCCATGTCAAATAAAGTGAAAATGTTGAATAGAGTATAGTTCCTGTTAAGCTTAATGTATCATCAAAATACTTTTTAAACAGTAGATAACAACCAATGTTTCCGATTATTGCAAAAACTCCAGTCACAATAAATATTGATAACTTATCTACAAAACCGAACATGAAAAATATTGAAGTCAAAAAGCAAATCAATGGGGATAAATATATGTTTCCGGTGGAATGTATGTTAGTTCCAGTATAGTAAAGTGCATTCAGCAGGTAAACATAAACATCAGAACAGGAAACACCAATCATATTATTGAAATTGATGTAATATCCAACTAGTATTGTACTAAAAATTGCTATAAATATTAAATAATATTTATCTCTTTGTTTTATATCAAAATCTTCAAACATTATTTATATTTCTTTAATATATTGTATAAATATTAAATGGTATTTTGACTAGAAGGACCCGAATACAAATGCCACAAATGCTATCAACATACCTATTTTTAAATTTTTAGAGGCTTTTGCAGCAGTCTGTCTGTCTTGTGATTTTAAAATGGAAATTCCAGAATAAAGGAATAAAATTACTGCAATAATTATCACAAATAAGTAATAAACCCCAAAAATATGATTGTAATATAGGATAGGACATAATGCACAGTCAACAATAATTAAAATTGTAGCTATTACTGCAGGAATCCTTTCACCTATTAGAATAGGCAAGGTTTTTGCACCTTCAGCCCGGTCTCCTTCAATATCCTCAATATCTTTTATGATTTCACGGGCTGTTGTCATTACGAATGCAAAGAATCCCAAGTATATTGAAGTTAATATGATGTCGGAGGTATTCAATGAAAATCCACCAAATACAAATCCAAAACCTGTCATAAATCCTACAGCCAAGTTTCCAATTAGAGGTGTGGATTTTAGTTTGTAGGCATATAGATAAAGAATAACGTCTGCAATAAGCACAATAACAAAAGGAATCCAATTATTTGTTAAATAGCTTATGAGAAATCCACATATTGTCCCGGCTAAAAATAAGAGATAACCATAATTTCTTCCATTCTTCAAAGAAATCCTTCCGGAAGGAAGGGGTCTTTCAGGTTTATTAATTAAATCAATGTTATAATCAAAATAATCATTGATTACATTTCCCGCAGCAGTTTCGAAAAACACGGTAATCATTGCAAGTATTATGGGGATGCTTATTGTCCTATCAATAATTGCTATTAGAATAATTGATATTGCACCCATTATTGCATTTCCAGGTCTTAAAATTTCAATATATGGATTCATGTTATTTCCTCTAAGATATCGGAAAATTTCTTTGCAGTGTTCTCCATCGAGTATTCTTCTACAAATTCATTTCCAGTATATTCCAATTCATTATTAATATATTTTTGATAGTAATCATAAATAATTTTTTTACTTTCTTCAACTGTGGATACGTGGTAACCAATATTTGTTCTTTCAATCAGTTCCTTAAGAGAGCCTTCTTTATATCCCAGTGATAGCACGGGCTTTTTAGATGCCATATATTCATAGATTTTTCCAGGAATAAACATTTCTTCATTCTTATTTATCCAAGAAATTAATAAAAGAACATCTGAGTTTGCTTGGTTTTTCAACACTTCTTCGTGGCTAATCTTTCCATTGATTTTTATATTTGAAGGAATATTATATTTTTCAGATAATTCCTTGAGGTTTGTTGTGTCTCCATAGAAATTGATGATTATTTTATCTTGAGGAATTTTATTTTCACTGATTAATTGGCTAATCGCTTCAAATAGTATTGAAGGATCTCTTTTGCCACCATAAAGTGAACCTGCATACATTAGTGTTAATTCATTGGTTTTATGGGTTTGTGTTATATTTTTAAAGTCTTCTGGATCATATCCTGAAACAATTGGAACAATCCTTTTTGAGGGATGCAAGGTTTGCAGGACTTTTTTTGCAAGGGGTGTTGTGGTTGTTAACACATCAACATTCTTGAATGTATTCATTTCCAGTCTTTTTTCAAAATGATTTCTAATGAAAGTATGGTTGATATATGGATTCAGATTCCATAGGTCCCTTAAATCCGCAATCCAGGGAATATCATATTTTTCTTTTAAATCATGTGCGATTAAGTGTGATGTAATCGGAAATGATGATGAGATTATTCCGGATATGTTTTCTTTTTCAATTATTTCACAACAGGCATTAAATGCAGGGGTTTTCCAGTATTTCATGCCATCAGGATAAGCGAACACTTCTCCCGCGATTGAAATGGCTTTGGACATGAGTTTATTTTCTTTATTATCTGATGTGGTTTCCCCATCTCCTTTTTTACTAGGCATGAATTTTGAAAGCATATTTTCGTATTCTGTTTCAATAACTTGAACATTATCGAATTTCACAGTGGAATGAGATGTTTTTGGAACAATAACTATAGGTTCAAATCCGTATTTCGGTAAATATTTTGAAATTCCCCTCAGTCTTTTTGAGGCTATTTCATTTGTATAGTTGTAATAAAATGCAATAAATAAGATTTTCTTCATTTTAATTATTTCCTTAAACAATAATTATATAAAGTATATTAAATAACATAGTATTAGTATTTTATTTATATTAAATTTATTTTAGTATTATGAAGCTGGTGTTATTGTGAACAAAATAAAAATAGCTATTGTTGGAATAGGAAACTGTGCTAGTTCTCTTATTCAAGGAATTCATTATTATGATGGTAAAAAACCAGAAGATGCAATTGGGCTTATGCATTGGGATATTGGAGGTTACAAACCTAGTGACATAGAAGTGGTTGCAGCTTTTGATGTTGATGCAAGGAAGGTTGGAAAGACTATTGATGAGGCAATTTTTGCTAAACCGAATTGTACAACTGTTTTCCAGAAAGATATTCCTAAATATGATGTTAAAGTAAGTATGGGTCATGTTTTAGATGGTGTTGCTGAACATATGGCTAATTATGATGATGATTATACTTTTGTTGTAAGTGATGAAGACCCTGTTGATGTAGTTGAAGTTTTAAAAGAAAGCGGCGCTGAAATATTAGTAAATTATTTGCCTGTAGGTTCCGAAGAGGCTGCAAGATACTATGCTCAATGTGCTCTTGATGCTGAAGTTGCATATGTGAACTGTATGCCTGTTTTCATTGTAAGCGATGATGAATGGGATGCAAAATTCAAAGAAAAAGGAATTCCTATTGTTGGTGATGATATTAAAGCGCAAATTGGTGCTACTATTACACATAGAACACTAGCTAGTTTATTTATGGATAGGGGTGTAAAATTAGACAGGACCTATCAAATTAATACAGGTGGTAACACTGATTTCTTAAATATGCTCAATCGTGAAAGATTGGATTCCAAAAAAGAATCTAAAACCGAAGCTGTTCAATCAGTTTTGAATGAAAGAATGGATGACAGGGATATCCATATCGGACCTAGTGATTATGTCCCATGGCAAAATGACAATAAATTATGTTTCCTCAGAATGGAAGGTCGTACATTTGGTGATGTTCCAATGAACATTGAACTCAGGTTAAGCGTTGAAGATTCTCCAAACTCTGCAGGTTGTGTAATTGATGCTGTCAGATGTTGTAAAATTGGTTTAGAAAGGGGTATTGGTGGACAATTAACTTCTATTTCTTCATATACTATGAAACACCCTCCAATCCAATTTGATGATGATGAAGCATATGAAAATGTTGAAAAATTCATTTCTGGCGAATTAGAAAGATAATTTTTCAATTTTTTTTACTTTTTTTTATTTCAATTTTCTGTATTTTTTTAATATTTTTTTTAAGTTCTTTTTGAATATGTTTGATATTTGATAATTTGGTAATAATTTATATAATACAAAAAACATATATTAAAGTTGGATAATTTATGATTATTATTTAAATAAAATTTAAGAGAGGTGTAATATCAAATGGCAAAAGTAAGAATTACAGAAACAGCACTTCGTGATGCTCACCAATCATTACTTGCAACTAGGATGAGAACAAGAGATATGGTTCCTATTGCAGAAGAAATGGATAAAGTTGGGTATTTCTCAGTAGAAGCCTGGGGTGGAGCTACTTTTGATACTTGTATAAGATATTTAAATGAAGATCCATGGGAAAGATTAAGGCAATTAAAATCAGAATTTAATAAGACTCCAATCCAAATGCTTTTAAGAGGACAGAATTTAGTTGGCTATAAACATTATCCTGATGATATTGTAACAAAATTCGTAGAGAAGTCATATGAAAATGGTGTGGATATTTTTAGAGTTTTTGATGCTTTAAATGATATAAGAAACATGGAAAAAGCTATTAAAGTTGCTAAAGATCAAGGCGCCCATGTACAAGGAACCATTAGTTATACTATAAGCCCAGTCCATACTTTAGATGATTTTGTTGATTTAGCTAAGAATCTTGAAGCTCTCGATTGTGATTCAGTTGCCATTAAAGACATGGCCGGTTTAATTACACCTACAGCAGCTTATGATTTAGTTTCAGCATTAAAAGAAGAAACTGATTTGCTTGTAGATTTGCATTGTCATTGTACTAGTGGTATGACTCCTATTAGTTATTATGCAGCATGTCAGGCTGGAGTAGATATTCTAGACACTGCAATTTCACCTTTAGCATGGGGAACAAGTCAACCACCAACAGAAAGTATGGTAGCTGCTTTACAAGGAACTGACTTCGACACAGGACTTGACTTAAAATTATTGGCTCATATTAAAAAATACTTCGATGACATTAAAGAGAAATACTTAGGTATTCTTGACCCAATTTCTGAAAGTATCGATGCAGATGTTTTATTATACCAAATTCCTGGAGGAATGCTATCAAATCTTATCTCTCAACTCAAAGAGCAAAATGCACTTGATAGGTATAATGATGTTTTAGAAGAGATGCCTCGTGTTAGAAAAGATATGGGATACCCGCCTCTTGTAACTCCAACAAGTCAGATTGTTGGTATTCAGTCTGTAATGAACGTATTGGGTGGAGAAAGATACAAAACAGTGTCAAATGAAGTAAAAGAATACATGAAAGGAATGTATGGTAAACCACCATCACCTGTAGATGAGGAAATTTCCAAAAAAATCATTGGTGATGAGGAAGTTATTACCTGCAGACCTGCAGACTTGTTAGAACCTGAATTCGACAAATTCAAATCTGAAGGTATGGAAAAAGGTTTTGTCAAATCTGATGAGGACGCATTAACCTATGCTTTATATCCTCCTATCGCTCCAAAATTCCTTAAAGGTGAAGCTGAAGAGGAAGAACTTAAACCGCCTCATGCATTCAGTGATGATGATGCTATTGGAATTCCAACCCAATACAATGTTGAAGTTGATGGGGACATGTATGAAGTTAAAATCATGCCTACCGGGTTCATGGAAATCGAAGAAACTGCTGGAGGCAATTTCCAGCCTGTTGAAGGTGGAGTAACATCATCAATGCAAGGTATGGTTATTAAACTCAACGTTAATGTTGGAGACAAAGTTACAAAAGGATCTACTATCTGTGTTATTGAAGCTATGAAGATGGAAAACGATATCCAGTCAGAAGTTGATGGTGTTGTTAAAGAAATCTTTATAGAACCTGGTGATGCAGTCAGTGCAGGTGATACTTTAATGGTAATCAAATAGATTACCTCTATTTTTTCTTTTTTTCAATATTTTAAAACTAGGCTTTCAAAAAAATAAATAATAAAAAAATTTAATTCTTTTTCTTATTGTGCCATATTTAATTTCCTTAAATTTTATTAATGTGTTCGTTTTAAATAAGTATAAGAGTTGTTATTTGCTGTGGTAATATGAAGGATATTTTTGATGAAGTTCAATTTGGTAATTTAAAACTTAATAGTCGTATTGTAAGAACAGGTACTTGGGAAACTGAAACTGCAGAAGGGGGATTTTTAACTCCGGATATTTATGACAGATATGAAAAGATTGCAAGTAGCGGAACAGGTTTAATCGTATCTGAAATATTTGCATTGGACCATAAGGATAGGTTTTTCCCTTATTCCACAAATATGAACTACAGGGGTTTTATTAAAGATTATCAGATGGTAACAGACATTGTTCATAAATACGATGTTCCTATTTTAGGCCAGCTTGCATTCTTTTATTATGATGATGGCGTAAATCAAAAAGTTGAAGCAAATGACATCACTCCGGAAGGGATAAGAAAATTGCAGGCTGAAGTAATAATGGCTGCTAAAAAATTCTCATTTTCAGGTTTTGATGGAATTCAGATAAACATGGGCAATAATTTTTATCTTGCAAGATTCATGAATCCGTATTTCAATCAAAGAGATGATAAGTATGGGGGAAATACTGAAAACCGTGTGAGGATTTCATCAGAAATAATCAAAGTAATTAAAAAAACAATGGATATGCATGTAAGTTGCAGAATTAATCCATGGGATGTTAGGAAAGGGGGAATAACTGCTGATGAAAGCATTAACATAGCTTGTGAACTTGAAAAAGCCGGTGCAGACAGCATCCAATTAACTGCACGTACAATATCCCAAATTTATGACAAAGGAGTAAAACATCCATTTTTAGTTTATGTTGATGATTTGATTGATGCTGTAGACATTCCCGTTGTGTTAGGAGGATCTCTTAGGGATATGGACTCTATCAATGATGTTTTAAATAATTCTAACGTTGAATTCATATCCATGTCAAAACCATTCGTGGCCCAAGCGGACTTTTTAGCAGACTGGAAAGCAAATGGTGAAGGGGTGGCAATTTGTCAAAGCTGCAATAATTGTTATTCTAAAAAGACCAGTACTTGCTTCAAATATTAAAATAATGTTTTTAGTTAGATGGGAATTTTTTTACCATATGAAAGGGATGATTTTATATTTTACCTTTTCTTTATATTCAGAATATCCCTCTAATTCATTTTCCAATACTTTTTCTTCATTTCTTATTCTAAAAAAGATGATTATCGGATAAGTTAGCATAATAATAAATGAAAAAAGTGAATCCAATACCAATGGCATTGATAAAAATAAAAAGATTGTGGAGGTATACATTGGATGTCTGACAAGTCCGTATAATCCGCTGTCAATTACTTTTTGATTTTCAGTTACTTCAACTGTACGTGAAAGATACATATTTTCCCTTAATACTTCGCCATACATGATATAGCTTAATAAAAAGATTATTGAAGCTATCATGATTATTGTTTGGGGAAGCTTTATCCATCCAAATCTAAAATTTAATCCGGCCACAATAAATGCAAATAAAAATATTGCTCCACTAATTAAAATCACAATTTTCTGTTCATTTTCTTCTTCTTTGGCATTTAATCTTCTTTTTAAAAGGGCTGGTGATTTAATAAACATGATAATTCCTGCAATAAACATTGGAATAAATAATAAAGCTATGAATAACCACCCGTTTGGATAATTTAAAGTTCCTGCGGGTATAAATAACAGCAAAATGATTATTATTAAACCTAAAAAGAATTTAGATATGGCTTGAAAAAATAATTCTTTATCCATTATATCACTAGAGTTTCCTTTGCTATTATTTTATATTTTAATTTTTTTAAATTTTAAGCAATGTTTTAAACATTAAAATAAGCATGAAATAATTCTTGAAATTGAATAGTTGTAGTTAAAATAATAAAAAAAGTCTTTAAAGAATAAATTCTTTAAAGAGTTATGAAATGTTTTCAAATCCTTTAGTAGCAAGCAGTCTTGTAAATGAACCTTCTGGTTTCATGATAATGTTTCCATTGGAATATTCTTTTAAAGCAGCTTCTACCATGGTGCTCTTTTTGATTGGATCTTTACTTGCATTAGAAAGAGCTTTTACTAATACCATAACTGCATCTGCTCTAGACATATTTCCTTGAACATGTTCATTTCCAGGGTAACCATTATATGCATCGTTTTCACGAATGATGTCTGTTGCACTAAGGTTTTTCACAACACCATCTACTTTTAGTGGTCTTATTGAGTCAATAATATGATCTAATCCTTCATCATAAACAAGAACCACTGCATCAGCATGTAAATGTGTATTTGCTTCCAGAATTTCTTCTGCATTCTGCATTCCACCATCTACTCCGTCCCATAGACAATCGTGGAACATCATACGCCCACTCAGTCCTCCGGGTGCCGATTTTGTAGGGTGTGACATCTCACCAGGATAGATTGGTGTGTAATTTTTTAGGGTTCCATTTTCTAAATGAACCAAATATGCCATATCCACTCCACCATTTGGTTGTTCATATTTATCCGAAGCCAAGACTAATATGTCCTTGTTTTCTTTTGTTAAATCAGGACCTCCAAACAGTGTGCCAAAAATCACGGCCAGTAATCCGATAATAATTACAATAAGGATGGCAATTATTAGTTTTTTTGATCTTTTCATTTTTAATTCACTCGCCCAAATTTAAAAATCATTTTCAGAAATTTTAATTATTTATTATTAAATATAATTTAAGATTGAACAGGTAAAAATTAAACTGTCATATCATATATTTGAAACTTAATGTTATATATATCTTTAACAATTTTACGTATTTGCTTTAAAAGCATATGGTTATGAATCTGATATCAATATTTTTAATCTAGTTGCTCTAGTTTATTTTTCAGTCAAAAAAGGTTTTTAAACACAATTTTAATATACGGTTTGAAATATATAATTTATCATGGCAAAAAATGACAGAAGTGGTGTTAATCCATTTACGGGAAAAAAGCATTTCGATATTGTTAATGACGATAAATTCCTCCAACAATCATATAATGAATATTATGCAGTTATTAATAAATCGCAATTATTGGATAATACTCCCGAAGGGCAATTGGTGAGAAACGTTGCAGTGAATCTGATTAATGCAGTTCAAAATTATTTGGCCAATATTGGGAGATTGGATTATATAGAGAATTATTATGACTGGGATTTCCATTTGGTTGCAGATAAAACAGTAAATGCTTTTTGTATGCCTGGGGGTAAAATTGTAATGTTTTCAGGCATTTTATCAGTGGCGAATACCGAAGAAAAAGTTGCTTTTATTTTAGGTCATGAAATGGCTCATGCACTTTTAGACCATTCAAGAACAAGAGCTAGTGCACAAACTGCTCATAATGCAATTACTTCTGCTGCATGGGTTGGAAGTATTGCTATGGACCTGTTTGGTCTGGGTGCTATCGGTAATTTAACAAGAGCAGCTACAAATCTTGCCAGTATGGGATCACATTATCTATTGTTGAATCCATGGGGCAGAGACCAGGAGCTTGAAGCGGATAGATTGGGAATGTTGATAATCCATTGGGCAGGTTATGATATTTCACATATTCCGGCATTTTGGGAGTCAATGTCAGCTAAAAATTCTAATGAGCACGACTTTTTTTCAACTCACCCGTCAGATTCCAAAAGAATAGCTGCTATGAATGATTTGATAGTTGAAATTGAAAATCAAAAAGACTTTTATTCATCTCCTGTAATTGATAACAGTTTAAAACCTAAAAATGATGATAATAAACCTCAAGGAAATGTTAAACGCTGTCAAAAATGTGGAACACCCTGTGAAAGCGATGCAAAATTCTGCACAAATTGCGGATCGGAATTTGTGGATGAATTAAGATGTCCTAACTGCGGAGCTTCCATTGAAAAAGACAGTTCCTTTTGTATAAATTGTGGATTTAAACTTTAAGGGTTTTATCATGGAAAATGATGTTTATAAATATGTTAATCGATCTTCATACAGGGTTAAGGTTTTAAAATCTTTAGGTGAAGATGCAAAAATGCCAAATGAAATAGCCTCTGATAGTGGAATATTGCCTAACCACATATCTAATGTATTGAGACAATTGAAAGAAAAGGATGTTGTCGAATGCATTAATCCAGAAGTCAGAAAAGGCCGCCTTTATAGGTTGTCTGATGAGGGATTGGATATTCTAAAAGAATTGGAACAGGATTAGATTTCATATTCACTTTTGTCTTTTATACCCATGTTCTCGAAAGCCCGTTTCCTTCTCATACAGCTTTCGCAGACACCACATTGTTTATCTGTCCCTTTATAGCATGAATAGCTCAATTCCATTGGAGAATCAAATTCGATTCCTAGTTTCACTATTTCCTCTTTATTCAAATCAATGGCAGGTGCTTCAATTTTAATATTGTCAGGTGAACCGGCATCAATCAGTTCATTGAATTTTTCTAAAAATTCCTTTGAGTTGTCAGGGAATGTTGTTCCTTCTTCACCATTCCATCCGACAATAATGATTTCGGCCCCGATACTTTCTGCATATGACAATGCGATTGATGTAAAAACAGTATTTCTTGCAGGAACCCAAACGCTAGATGCGCTTTCCTTACTTTTTTCTAAATTGTCCAAATCTTCAACATTTAATTCAGGAATGTCTTCATCAGTAGTTAAACTTGAATTGCTAATTTTTGCCAACCAAGGAAGGTCAATAACTTCATGTTTCCAATTCATCTTATTGCAAATCTCTTTTGAAGCTTTTAACTCTCTTTTGAAACTTTTTTGACCATAATTAAAGGTTATTGCATGAATCTCATATTTATTATGGAATATGGATGTTGCAACAGTACAATCCAAGCCCCCTGAAAAGACTGAAATGGCTTTTTTCATTTAATCAACTCTTTGATTTTTCTCAAAGGCAAATCCAAATCTTCAGCTATTTTTTTCAAATCTTCGTATTCGGGTCTTTTTGATATTATCTCACCATTCACATATCCGATCTTATAGGTGACTTCATATTCTTTGCCTTCAATATTAACAATATTTTTTTCAAATTCCCGTTTAGCTATTCCTCTATGCAAGTTTGGCGAAATTCTTATTCCAAGGCTTCCTGTTTCCTTAAAAATGCAATCGATGATTTGCTCTCTTTTTTGCCTTTTTGAAATTACTGTTAAAAGGCTGCCTTGGCGATTTTTCTTCATTATTATGGGGGTGATTGAAACATCGCTTGCTCCCTTTTCCAGAAGTTTTTCAAATAAATATCCGATTTCTTCCCCTGTTAGATGATCTATGTTTGTTTCAATAACATCGACACTATCTGTTTCATCAATATCCGAACTTTCCATTATTCTTAAAACGTTAGGGTGATTGAAATCTTTTTTTCCAGCGCCATAGCCTACGTTGCAAGGTTTTATAGTTGGAATGAATTCCTTTATTTCATCACATATTTCCATATAGATTGCAGCGCCGGTTGGTGTTGCAAGTTCACTGTCAACAGGTCCGCCAACCATTTTCGCACCTTTTAGAATTTCCACAACCGCAGGCACAGGAACAGGCAAAACTCCGTGATCCGTTTCAACTCTTCCACCTCCAACAGCTATTGGAAGCCCTATTATTTTTTGTTCATTCAGGCATAAATCATAATATGCATAAATGGCACCTATTACATCTGCCACTGCATCACTAGCGCCCACTTCATGAAAATGAATATCATTCAATGTTTTCCCGTGAACTTTACTTTCCGCTTTTGCAATTCTTTCAAATACTTTAAGGGATTTTTCCTTAACTTTATCATCTATGTTTAATGATTGGATTTTTTCAACAAATTCGGGGTAGTTTATAGGGTCTTTATTTTCAAGCATTTCAACTTGACAAAGTGTGGATGAAACTCCTTTCTTTGTTATTTTTTCAAATTTGACATTAACTTTTCCAAATTCAATAGCTGATTTTTCCATGATTTCTTTCAATTTATCTGCATCCGCCCCCAAATCGACTAATGCACCGATTAACATGTTTCCAGCTATTCCACTTCCTTGTGGGTCAATAATTATTGTCATAATGTTAAGTCCTTTTAATCTTTTAATATAAAATTTAAATTAAATAATTAATATATATTATCACATGAAATTCAATATCATCAAAAAAGATTATGGGATTTGCATTAATAACCCAAATCATTTTTTGGCATTTAGTGATTTCACTGTAAGTGATGGAATTGACATTATTGAGAATGTCAATATATTAAAGGCAAAAAACGAATTCAAATCACTTGCAAAAAAGGCAGAAACATTCAATCAATCTGAAGGCTCTTATATAGCACAGGCAAATGTTTCTTTGAATTATTTTAAAAATTCCTATGATGACTTAACCATTTTTACGTTTATGGATAATGATGTCGTCATAGAAGAGTTTACAGAGCACTTGAAGGTTGCTAATTCCCATAAGAGTTTCATGGATGCAAGAATAAACATAAGCCATGTTGTCTACATCGACAAGGTATTGTCTCCAAAAGATTTGCTTAAAATATTCAAGATAGTGACTAATATTAAAGCAAAAACTCTTGCAAATTGGGCTTTGCCCATTCATATTCAAAATATTTTGAATACCGATGATTTTTTAGCTGTTCTGTCAAATGTTCCACAATCTGTGGGTGACAGCTTGGATATCAATAATGCGGAGTATGATGATATTGACTTTGATGAATTAAAAATTAGGATTGAAGAAGCCATTGAAATAAGTTTGGAAGATGCGTTTAAAAAATTGGAATTGACATTCGGGATTTTAGACTATTTTGTGGCTGAAGGAATTCTAATCGGTGATTTGGTCGAGGCTGGAATGGAGCTTGTAGAAGGCACTGAAGTTACCCAAGAGCTAAAAGATAAGATGAAAGCCCAGATTCTTAAATCACTAACAGATATTAATGTTATCACGCTTTTAGTTGCAGCAATGAGAACCGAGCATGATTTGTCAGGCAATAGGATTAGGGAAGTTGATGTAAGCGATGATCCCGCCCATCTTTACACTGATGAAGTGTTGGGATTGGCTATTGCAAATCAAATTGCAGGAACTAAAGCGACATTTAATTTCAAAAGATATGATGAGGCAAAACCTGGAATCATATACGGTTTGCCGCCGATGCTTGATGATATTTTCGCAGGTTTAATTGCAGGATGCATGTCAAAGATATTCGAGGAATGATTATGGAAGATGATAGTTACTTTGAAGATGAAGAATTTTCACCGATTAGATCTATTTTAGGTCTTTTGACCTTTTCAACAATATTGCCGATTAATGTTTTCACATCAATTGAGTATATGACCAAGTTGACCTGGTGCTGGCCGTTTTTACATCTGTTCATCGGTATTTTGGCAGCTGTTTGCGGTTATGTATCATTGGATTTACTTCATCTTAATCCATTTTTCACAGCAGCAATTGTTTATGCCTTTTTAATGATAATTACAGGTTACAATCATTTGGATGGCGTAATGGATATGGCTGATGGCGTGATGGTTCACGGAGAACCTGAACGTAAAATTGAAGTGATGAAAGACTCTTCAGTTGGTGCAGGCGGTGTTGCAACTTTGTTTTTAGTTGCAAGCTTGACTATTGCAGGGTTATGCAACATTTTAGATTATCATTTCATATATGGGATTATCGTCTGTGAAATGGCTGCAAAGACTTCATTGTTAACTACTGCGCTTCTTTCAAAACCATTAACTCCTGGAATTGGAAGCTATTTTATTAAAGAAACTACTTTATCTAATTATATAGCTTCAACATTCATTGTTGCTTGCATAGCTTATCTATTGGGAGGTCTTGTCGGTGTCGTTGGTGTTTTGGGAGCCATCGTTAGCGGAATTATGATAGCCAGCATAGCAAGAAGGAACTTTGTTTTAGCAAATGGTGATGTTTTAGGAATGAGCAATGAGGTAGGTCGTTTGTTTTCATTGTTATTCATGGCGGTTGCATTATACTTTATTTAGATTAATTAATGTTATAAAATCAATATTGGGCTTTTAAAAAGCATTAGTTTAAATAGTTTGATTTCTAAAGTAGCATTGATGAGATTTACCACATTTTTAAGATTTTTTGAAATCTTTTTTAGTGTTTCATTTCATATTTTTGATTTATGATGGTATAATTCACCTCCTTTGATATTTTTCATGTGGTTTCTCATCATTTTGAGAAATTATTATATATTTTGTAGTTTAATTTAATAACTGATAATATGAATGTAAATGTTTTAAGATTAGACCACAGATTAAAAAGGGATACTCGTATCACAACTCATGTATGTTTAACTGCTCGCGCATTTGGAGCTAGTAAGATTTACCTTGCAGGCGAAAGGGACAATAAATTAATGGATAATGTAAGGGATACCGCTTCAAGGTTTGGAGGGGATTTTGAAATTGAGTACAGTGAAAGTTACATGGGTGTTATTAATAAATGGAAATCTGATGGTGGAAAAGTAGTGCACTTAACAATGTATGGATCTCAGGCTCATGAAGTAGCTCCTGAAATAAGGGAAGATGGTTCTGATATCTTGATTATTGTTGGCGGTTCTAAAGTTCCTGGAAAAGTTTATAAAGCTGCTGATTGGAATGTGTCCGTTACAACACAACCCCATTCTGAAGTATCATCATTGGCAGTATTTCAACATTTGTTGATGGATGGCAAGGAATTTGATTTGGTATTTGAAAATCCTGTGCTTGAAGTAATTCCAACTGCTCATGGAAAAACCGTTAATATTCATAATGAAAATCGTTAGGAAATAAAGTCATCCAACCTTTTTATGGCTTTTAATTTTTCATCTTTTTTTATACGTGCCTGGTCAAGGGCATCTCTGATTGTTTGGATTGAATTATCATAAACTTCCCTATCAACGGGATACGGAAAACCGTCTTTTCCCCCATGGGTGAAACTATATTTTACAGGGTCTTGCCAGCTTGCAGGTTCGCCATACACCAAATCGGATATCAATGCAAGAGCTCTTATTTTTTTAGGACCAATTCCTTTAAGCAAAATCAATTCTTCATAATTTTCAGGTTGTATCTCATATGCTTTTGTCAGGATTTCAAACTCTTTATCGGAAATATCCATATCTAAAACAGGGTGGTGTTGGGGCATTGTGAAATCCTCTAAAAGAAGTTGGTTGTCTTTTCTTTTGAAATATTGTCTTAAATGGTTTGGATTATCATTAATCAAATCAACGCTGATTTTTTGAGCCTCTTCACTATCTTTTGAAGACATGTTTAATGTGTTTGGTGTTTTCTTATCGCAGGATATTCCGCTATGTGGGTCGTTCAATAAGTTTTCCACTTCACATCCAAGCCAGTGATATCTTCGGGCATACTTGTTTTCAGTGTTCAGTCCTTGTTGGACAACAGCCCAGTCCCCCTTTTCACTTATAAAGAAATTATGCTGGTATAATGTATATCCGTCCTGAATACATGAGTTGTCAATTTTTGCCGATAATTTGCTTGTTTCAACCAGTTTTTCGGTTGTTTTGGTTTTTAAATTAAAGATGTCTCCTGCATGTTGTATCCCTTCGGGAGTTTTCCTGGATTTCGCACCTTTGCCTCCAGTTAAATAGATTCCGTGTTCTTCGGGGTTTAATGATGCTTTTAAGGCTCCAAGTGTTGTTGTTGTAGTTCCTGATGAATGCCAATCGAAACCCAAAACGCAAGAAAATGCCTGAAACCAGTAAGGATTTGAAATTCTATTTAAGAATTCCTCTAAACTATACTCTTCAATAATAACTGATGCTAAAGCCCCTGATAAGTCAACCATTCTTGTAAATAACCATTTTGGAGGGTGTCCTCCATGGAGCGGTAAATTTACTACTCCTTTTCTTTTCATGTTTTATATGTTTATTTTTAATTAATATTATTTTTTCACTGAGAGCATTTGAAAAGTATTTATAAACAAAACTTTAATAAGTAATGGTTACTATAAATTATTAATGTTATATTTATTAACAAATTATTTAATCAAAATTATTAAGGAGCGTAATTATTATGGCTATAGATAACGGAGATTTTGTAAGAGTAAATTTTACTGGTAAAATTAAAGAAACTGATGAAGTATTCGATACTACTTATGATGAAATTGCACAAGAAGCTGGAATTTTCGATGAAAACAAAACTTACAAACCAATCCCTATTGTTGTAGGTGGAAACCATTTATTGCCTGCTATTGAAGAAGCTATCACCGGTTTAGAAGAAGGTGAAACCAAACATGTTGAAGTGGACTCAGATAATGCATTCGGTCCAAGAAATCCAAAAATGATTCAATTAGTGCCTATGAAAGAATTCAAAAAACAAGGCATGACTCCTTTCCCTGGTATGAAAATCACTGCTGAAGGCCAAACAGGTAAAATCTTAACCGTAAACGGTGGAAGAGTAAAAGTAGATTTCAATCATGAATTAGCAGGAAAAGACTTAGTCTATGATGTTGAAGTAACTGAAATTATCGAAGATGAAGCAGATAAAATCAAAAGTATGATTGAGTTACATTATTCTAATCCAAATGTTGATATAGAAAAGACTGAAATTGATATTGCTGATGGTGTTGCAAACATTAAATTAGATGAAATGTCCAAATTCGACCAACAATCTTACATGGACATTACCTTTGCAAGATTCAGAATAGCTAAAGACATTTGGGATAACATTGATGAAATTACTAAAGTCAATTTCGTTGATGAATTCGAAAAAAGAGAAGAATCTGCTGATGAAGAAGATGAAGAATAATTCTTCTTCTTAAATTTTTTTTCCTCTGTGGATTGCAACAATCCCAGGGATATTTTCTACTTTTAATTCAAACATGGCTTCCATGCCTTCATGCTCAAATAAAACACACTTTTTTTCTAAAACTTTGCTTGTGAGTAATGCTGCAACGGGCGGTGTTATAACAAAAATAGAATTGTTTTCATTTAAGGACTGTGCGGTTTCATCACTCAACATTCCTTTTCCAATATGAATCTTAACGCCGGACTTGCTCAGTTCAGGTATTGTTGACTCAATTTCTTCTTTGTTGCTTGTTGTCGGGGCTATTCCAGCTTCGCTGAAAGCAGTATGCATAATCACTGCACCTTTCAAATCAAAGGGAACTTCATTTTTCTCAATCAGGTTAACAAGTTGTGGAAGTGCCGCATCGCGACCGGTATATATTGTTCCCGAAATTGTGATTTGATCTCCTACATCGATGTCGGATAAATCATCATCATGGATGGGTGTAGTTAAATGCTTCATGAGTTATTATTTCTTTTTAATAATTTTAAAATTTTTTGAATTTGTCAAGATTTTTAATAAGATATTTAAATGTTTATTAACAAATATACTACACATTCTAGCTTAATTTATCAAGAAGTATTAGGAGATTATAAATTGATTATTATTGATGAAAATTTGTGTAAAGGATGTCATCTTTGCTTATTTATGTGTTACAAGAATGTATATGCTATATCTCCTGAAATTAACAAAAAAGGAGTACAATTGCCTTTCACTAAATTCGAGGAAAGATGTACTAAATGCGGCACTTGCGAAATCGCATGTCCGGATCAAGCGATTACTGTTGATTTGCCTGAAAACTGGTGGATGAACAATGAGAAAGATATTAACTTTAATCCTAATTTCACAAAAGGGGAAAAGTAGGTGTTAAAATGGCTGAAGAATTATTTATTCAAGGAAATGAAGCATGTGCTAAAGGAGCAATAGCTGCAGGTTGCAGATTCTTTGCAGGTTATCCAATCACCCCATCTACAGAAGTTGCAGAAACTTTAGCTCGTGAATTACCGAAAGTTGGAGGGTCATTTGTTCAAATGGAAGATGAAATTGCTTCTGCCGGAGCTATTATTGGAGCTTCATGGGGTGGAGCTAAAGCAATGACAGCAACCTCCGGCCCAGGTATATCATTAATGCAAGAAAATATAGGTTATGCATTCATGAGTGAAACTCCAATAGTTGTCGTAGATGTTCAAAGAGGTTCCCCTTCTACCGCTCAACCAACTATGGCTGCGCAAGGTGATATGATGCAAGCCCGTTGGGGTTCACACGGGGATTATGAGCCAATAGCATTATCTCCTTCAAGTGTCCAAGAGTTCTTTGATTTTACAGTTAAGGCATTTAATTTAGCTGAAGAATATAGAGTTCCTGTTTTCGTCATGGCTGACGAGGTTATAGGTCATATGAGAGAAAAAATAGTCATTGAGGACAATATTGATATTGTTGCAAGAAAAAGACCTGAAAAAAATGATGATTACTTGCCGTTTGAAAATATCGAAAATGGAACTACTCCAATGCCAGCATTTGGTGATGGATTCAATATACATGTAACCGGGTTAACTCACGATGAAAGAGGTTATCCTGACACTAACAACCCTGAAACTCATCATAATCTTGTTCAAAGAATTTGCGATAAAGTCTTAAACAATAAAGATAAAATCTGTTCTCTCAGAAGTGAAAACTGTGAAGATGCAGATATCATAATTGTCTCTTACGGCGCTCCGGTCAGATCTGTTGTTGAAGCAGTGAACAAAACAGATAAGAAAGTGGGTTATATCAAAATTGATACTCCATGGCCTTTCCCAGATGAACAAATCCAAGAATTAACCGCAAATGCAAGCGATGTGCTTGTTGTAGAAATGAATCTGGGCCAAATGTATTATGAAGTTGACCGTGTAGTTAAAGATAAAAATGTTCATTTATTAGGGGTTATTGGAGGATTATTACCAACTCCTGATGAGATTTTAGAAAAAATTGATGAAATAGGAGGAAACTAAAATGTCTGATGCTAAACAAAATAGATTTCTCCCTTATTTAAGAGAAGACAGATTGCCTCATATTTTCTGTCCAGGTTGTGGGAATGGTGCAATAATCAATGCATTCTTGGCAGCTATGGAAAAAGCGGAAATGGATTTCGATAATATTGCAATGGTTTCTGGAATCGGCTGTTCTTCAAGAATTCCGGGTTATCTGAAATGTGACTCATTGCACACCACTCACGGAAGGGCATTAAGTTTTGCAACCGGTCTTAAAACAGCCAATAAAGATTTGGATGTTGTTGTGTTTACTGGTGACGGTGATGCGGCTTCTATTGGGGGCAATCATTTAATTCATGCAGCTAGAAGAAATATTAATCTTACTGTAATCTGTATCAATAATAATATTTATGGTATGACTGGTGGTCAGATAAGCCCTACATCTCCTAAGGGCAGTTTCGGAACAACCGCCCCATATGGTAATCTTGATAATCCATTTAACTTGGCCGAACTCGTTGCGGCTGCAGGTGCAACTTACTCCGCAAGATGGACCACAGTCCAAATTGAAAATTTAGTGCTTTCAATCAAAGCAGGATTGCAAAACCCTGGATTTTCATTTATTGAGGTTGCAACCCAATGTCCAACTTACTTTGGTCGTAAAAACAAGCTTAAAACTCCTACTGCAATGGCAGCTGTCATGAAAGCAAATACAGTGTTCAAATCCGCTGCAGATAGGATGAAACCAAAAGAATTAGAAGGAAAAATTGTAGTTGGCGAATTTGCCAATACTCAAAAAGATGAATTCACAGAAAATATTGACAAAATAAGTGTGGAAAAATTCGGTAAGAAAACTCTTATCAATTCTGCATATGAAACAGAGCTATAGGTGGATAAAATGAGAACTGAAATTAGAATTTGTGGATTTGGAGGTCAGGGAATTATTCTTGCAGGTATTATTTTAGGTAAATCTGCAAGCCTTTTTGACGGTAAAGAAGCTGTTCAAACCCAATCTTATGGTCCTGAAGCTCGTGGTGGAGCTTCTAAATGTGAAGTTGTTATTAGTGATACACAAGTTGATTATCCAAAAGTTCAAAGTCCAGATATTTTAGTTGCTATGTCTAATGAGGCTCTAATTAAATATATTGTGGATTTAAAGGACAATGGAACTTTAATTGTTGATCCCGGAACAACTGATGTGGAAGATGTTAGGGAATTTATAGATGAACACAATATTAAGGTTTATGAAGCTCCTGCAACCAAAACAGCTATTGAGGAAATTGGTCTTAAAATTGTAGCGAATATTGTTATGGTTGGAGCTATTACAAAAATTACTGGTGTCATATCCAAAGAAGCAGCTGTCAAAGCTATTGAAGTCAGCGTTCCTAAAGGAACTGAAGAGAAAAACATCAGCGCTTTTGAAGCAGGATATGCTCTAGGGGAATAGGTGTTAAAATGAGATTTTTTGAAAATGTAGCAAAAACAATTTTTCATGATGAAGGAATTCCAATTTTAGAAGGTCACGTTGCTAATTATCCTGAAGAAGCAATGGCGATTTCTTCAGAAATGGGCGTCCCTGTCGTTATTAAAGCACAGGTTTTAACCGGTGGAAGAGGTAAAGCAGGTGGTGTAAAATTCGCAAACAACCCTGGTGAAGCATTGAAAGTTTCTGAAGAAATTTTAGGAATGGAAATTAAAGGCGAAAAAGTAAAACACTTGTTGGTTGAAGAAAAAGCCGAAATCTTGCATGAATTTTTCATAACCGTTTCTGTTGATAGAGGCGCTAGAAGACCGGTTATTATTGCAAGTAAAGAGGGTGGAGTTGAAATTGAAAACCTAGCTAAAACCAACCCGGAAAAGATTATTAAATATTATCCAAATCCTTTACTTGAATTCTTACCTTATGAAGCACGTGAAGTTGCACGTAAAATGGAAGTGCCGTCTGAATTGATTTCTCCAATGGGAGACATTATCTGGAAATTATATAACGTATTTACCAAATATGATGCTGATACCGCGGAGATAAACCCATTGGTTTTAACTCCAAAAGGATTAATTGCGGCTGATGCTAAAATGGTTGTTGAAAACGATTCATTATTCAGACATCAGGAATTAGTTGAAAGAATGCACTATAAGAAAAAAGCAGTGGACTTTGTTCAATTGGACGGTGATATTGCTGTTATCGGTAATGGTGCAGGTTTGACTCTAACTGCTATGGACATGATTAAACTTAATGGTGGCGAACCAGCAACATTCCTAGATATCGGTGGTGGAGCTTC
Organism: Methanobrevibacter sp. YE315; assembly: GCF_001548675.1. Taxonomy (NCBI): domain Archaea; kingdom Methanobacteriati; phylum Methanobacteriota; class Methanobacteria; order Methanobacteriales; family Methanobacteriaceae; genus Methanobrevibacter; species Methanobrevibacter sp. YE315. The sequence goes on along the minus strand of NZ_CP010834.1, from coordinate 1,897,617 downwards.
CGAGCATATCATTAACCAAGCTTTAAGTATCGTATTGAACTATGAACGTGTTAAAGTGGTTTTCCTAAACGTTTTAGGAGGAATCACTAAAGCAGATGACGTTGCTCGTGGTGTTATTAAAGCTTTAGAAAACGTTGAACGTGATGTTCCTATTGTAATCAGATTAACTGGTACTAATGAAGCGGAAGGCCAAAGAATATTGGAAGAAGCTGGAATCCCATATGAAACTTCCATGGAAAAAGCCGCTAAAAAGGCAGTTGATCTTTGTAATGAATTAAAAGCAGCAGGTAAATAATGAAATTTTTTGCTATTAATGGTTCTCCAAGACCTAAATGTAATACAGCACAGCTTTTGGATAAAGCTTTGGAAGGCGTTAAATCAGTATTTCCCGATGCAGATGCAGAAAGGATTAACCTATATGATTTTCCGTTTCATGGCTGTAAGAGTTGCTTTGCATGTAAAATAGTCAACGGGAAGCATTATGGCAGATGTGTTCAAAATGATGATTTAAAACCTATTCTAGATGAAATTGTTGAAGCTGATGGCGTTATATTAGGTTCACCAATTTACTTTAGTGATGTAACTGGAAATATGAGATGCTTTTTGGAAAGATTCATGTTTCCATTTGTTGCTTATAGTAAAATTGAAACTGTTGAACATAAGAAAATGCCGATAGCTTACATTTACACCATGAATGCATCTGAAGAAGTTTCACATCAAATTGGTTATCATGACCTTCATAATCACTTTGAAATGGGTTTAAGCATGGTATTTACCAAACCCGAACATTTATATGTTTATGAGACTTATCAATTCAAGGACTATTCAAAATATGTTTCAGATGCTTTCGATGAAAAAGAAAGAAGACAAATTCGAAAAACTCGTTTTCCTAAAGATTTAGAAAGTGCATTTGAAATTGGTAAAAAAATAGCTATTCAAGCAGAACAACACGACTGATTTCAGATTCATTGACTATTTCTTTGCCACACCCTTCACCTATTTTTTTTGCAAATTCCTTAACCTCATCAAATAAAGGCATATTGTCCATAGTTAGCCTTTCGCGAGATGAACCAACGCACATATATGCTTTAACTTCTACAAAATCAGGGTCTGCTTTTTCAATTAATTTGGCATAACCTTCGGGATTTTCCATATTCTTTCCACGAACACAGGTATTCCTTATACATGTGCGGGAGTTAAAACTAGCTAATGTTTCAAGTGATTCGTTTAAATTGTTCCAGGCATTGTCTATTCTTGGCCTGCATACATTATTAAATATTTTCTCACTTGGAGCATCCAAGGAAAGATATAACTGGTATGGATCATTTTCAAGGTTTCTTAGCCTGTCCACACATTGGCCATTGCTCACCACGAATGTTGTAAAATCCCTTCTGTTAAATTCCCCAATCAGTTCATCGATTTTAGGATAAAGGGTAGGTTCTCCAGCAAGCGAAATAGCGGCATTGGTCGGGTTTTTAAGTTCCTCCAATTTCTTTCTGTTTGCTTTGCTGTTTCCATAAAAACCACATAACAAATTGTTTTGAGCTTTAATGGCTTCGTCGACTATGGTTTTTGGGTCATCATATTCCTCATCTTCCCATGTTGTTTGGGTATATGTCAAATCCCTCCAACAGAATTCGCATTCCTGTTGGCAATTTGGGACTGCAGGGGACATCTGGAGACATCTATGTGATTGAATACCATAGAATTTTTCTTTATAGCAAACTCCCTTGTCTACAATACTTTGCCGAGTCCAATGGCAGGTTTTAACTGCAGCATGACCGTGTTTGCCCACAAACCTATATCCGCTTTTTTCCAGTTTTGCTATTTGATTTTTATTGAATGACATAAAACCATTTAAAATTTTGATTTTGATGATATATACATATTTTTATCAGAAATGTATTAGGCAAAAATCGAGTTCTTATCAGTTTTAATCAAAAATTTATTTAATAATGTTATTCAAATAATATAATTAAAGAGTGATTTGTGGGATTATTATGGACACACCAATTGTGATATTGAATTATAAAACTTATTTAGAATCAAGTGGTATAAACGCTTTAGAACTTGCACATGACTTGGAAAGTGCTGCTAGCGAATCTGGAATTACAATGGTTGCAGCTCCTCAGGCAGCAGATATTTATAGAATTAGCGAAGAAACATCTCTTCCTATTTTTGCACAGCATATTGATCCAATCTCTCCAGGAGGACATACAGGTTCTAACCTAATTAATACATTAATCGATGCAGGAATAAGCGGTTCATTAATTAATCATTCAGAAAATAGAATGAAATTGGCCGATATTGATGAAGTGATTAAACAATGCAAGGCAAATGAAATCGAATCTTGCGTATGTACAAATAATATTGAAACTTCAAAAGCGGTCGCCACTCTTGCACCTACTGCAGTGGCAGTTGAACCTCCTGAACTTATTGGTACAGGAATACCAGTATCCCAAGCTCAACCGGAAGTTGTTGAAGACACTGTTAAAGAAGTTAAGGAAATCAGTAAAAAAGTTAAAGTTTTATGCGGTGCGGGAATTACAACTGGTGATGATATGAAAGCTGCTATGGATTTGGGTGCTGATGGAGTGTTGCTTGCATCCGGAATCATTAAGGCAGAAAGTCCAAAAGACGCATTACTTGATTTAGTAAGCAAATTATAAACGTTTCTGAGTGAGAATATGGCGGAATTTAATACAATTGATGATTTTGATGTTGAAAATAAAACAGTGCTTGTTAGAGTTGATATTAACTCACCGGTAGATCCTAGTTCTGGACTTATTTTAGATGATACCAGATTAAAGTTACATGCTCAAACAATTAAAGAATTATCTGTTAAAGGGGCTAAAGTAGTTCTTCTTGCGCATCAAAGCCGTCCTGGAAAAAATGATTTTACAACTTTATCACAACATGCCGAAGCATTATCAGATATTTTAAATTTAAGAGTGAAATATATTGATTCACTATTTTCTAATTCTGCAAAAGAGGCAATCCAATCCTTAAAACCACATGAAATTCTTTTACTCGAAAATGCACGTTTCTTTTCAGAAGAATCACTTTCCAGAACTCCGGAAGAGCAATCTAAAACATTGCTTGTAAGAAACTTGTCTCCATTTGTTGATTACTTTGTTAATGATGCATTTGCAGCGGCCCACAGGTCTCAGGCTTCCTTAGTGGGTTTTACAGTAGATACTCCTTCCGCCGCCGGCCGTGTCATGGAAAAAGAATTGACAGTTATTCAAAGTGCATTGGATGATGTTGAACATCCTTGCGTATTTTTGCTTGGTGGAATGAAACCTGATGATTCAATTGATGTAATGGAAAATGTTTTAAGCAATGGAACTGCAGATTCTATTTTAACCACAGGTATTGTTGGAAACATTGTTTTATGGGCTTCAGGTGCAGATATAGGTGAAGTCAATCGTGAATTCATTACCAATAAGGGTTATGCAGACATGGTTGAAAAATCAAAAGATCTCATTGAAAGATTTGGAGACAAGGTTAAATATCCTATTGATGTTGCATGTGAAATCGACGGTGAACGTGTAGATATTGATGTTGGTGAAATTCCTAATGAAGCTATTTTTGATATTGGTGTCAATACAATTGCAATGTATGCAAATGAGATTAGGGATGCTAAATACATATTTGCCAATGGTCCTGCCGGAGTATTTGAAGATCCTAAATTTGCAATGGGAACAGAAGATTTAATCAATGCAATGGCAAACTCCGAAGGTTTTACATTAATCGGAGGAGGGCATATTGCTGCTGCTACCGCCGGTCTTGGCCTAGAAGATCAAATGGGACATTTAAGTAGTGGTGGTGGAGCTTGTATTAGCATGCTTGCCGGTAAAAAGTTAGCTGCTGTAGAAGCTTTGAAAAATAGTAAAAAGTAATTTCTTACTTTTTTATCTTTTTTTTTATTTTAAAAAAATAATAATTAGCTATTAAATATTTTTAATAGCTCTTCGGATGATTTTTTCGGATTATCGGAACTCATTATTGCACTTACAACAGATAATCCTGCAATTCCAGTATCCAGTAATTCAGAAGCATTATCCAATGTAATTCCCCCGATTGCCACAACTGGAATTTCAATTGAATCAACAATTTCTTTTAGATCTTTTTTTGTAATTTTAGGAGCATCATCTTTAGTTGCAGTTGGAAATACTGCTCCAGTTCCTATATAGTCAGCCCCATCTTCCTGAGCTTTTTTAGCTTCTTTGATGGTGGCTGCAGAAACGCCTAAAATTTTATCATGCCCTATTAATTTTCTTGTAACGTCGCATGGCATGTCGGACTGTCCGACATGGACTCCATCTGCATCGATTGCTAATGCCACATCAACCCTGTCATTGATTATTAACGGGACATCATATTTTGTTGTAATTTCTTTTACCTTTAATGCTAAATTATAAAAGTCTAAAGTCTCCGCTGTCTTTTCTCTGATTTGTACAACGCTTACTCCGCCTTTTATTGCTTCTTCAATTGTTTTTAAGAATTTGTCTACATCGTCACTTTTGTCAGTAACGAGATAAAGGGATAAATCTATGTCTTTCATAATATCATAATGTTTGATTCATTTATTAAAGTTTCACTGTCGGTTTTGTAAAGATAATCAATTAGGTAAGTTCTGAATGAACCTGTTCCTTCGTCATTTTCTTCCACTTTCGCTCTTGCTTTTTCACCAGCAATGGTCATTGCCAAAATTGCCACAAGAGTTCCTTCTAATGGTGTTGAACCCCCAATGCAGCTTCCGACTATTGATGATAGCATACAGCCGCTGCCAGTTATTAAAGGCATCATATCATCTCCGTTATCGATAGCTATTGTAGTTTCGCCATCTGTTAAGATATCAATAGGGCCGCTGGCTAATATCACTGTATTTAATTTGGAGGCTAATTTGCAGATTAATTCTCCATTTGCTTTTAGATTTTCTTTTGTAATGAGGTCATCTGCATTGACATCTACACCTTTAGCGGTGTTGCTTTCATCTAGAACTCCCACTAATTTGGCGATAGCTTTAATTTCACTTATATTTCCTCGAATTGCAGTAATATTATACTTATTAATTAAATCTAATGTTGTGTTATTTCTAAGTTTTGTTACTCCGACTCCAACAGGATCTAAAACAATAGGGGTGTTTGTTTCATCTGCTTTTTTACAGCTTATTTTCATGGCGTTGATTTGTTCCTTACTTAATTTTCCTATGTTTATTACTAATGCATCCGCTATTGTTACAACTTCTTCAAGTTCTTCTGCATCCTCTGCCATGAAGGGAGATCCTCCAATTGCAAGAACTGCATTTGCACAATCGTTGATAGTAACGGAATTTGTTATACAATGAGTTAATGCATTCTTTTCTTTGATGTTTTTTAGAGTTTCATTGATTTTTCCAAGTAATTCATCTTCAGCATTTGTCATGATTATTAATTATAAAATTGTTGATATTTATATTTTAATATTGATTTCCTTTATTTATAGTAAAGTATTTAAGTGACTTGTAACATATTTAATTTTGTTCTATAATATCAACTTTTGCCTCGGTGGCTCAGTCTGGTAGAGCGCGAGACTTGTAATCTCGTGGTCGCGGGTTCAATTCCCGTCCGGGGCTTTTAATTTGTATTTTTAATATGAATTTTTTTTAATATTGTCTGAATTATAGTAACATTTATATATTGGTTAAGACATATTTCTATTAGTATGTTATCTACATACTTTTTGTATGTGGGTCCGTAGGGTAGCTTGGTCGATCCTTTGGGCTTTGGGAGCCTGAGACTCCGGTTCAAATCCGGGCGGACCCATTTTCCCGCCTTAGCTCAATTTGGCAGAGCGTTGGACTGTAGATCCAAATGTTGCTGGTTCAAGTCCGGCAGGCGGGATTTCAATTTATTTATTTGAAATCATATGTATTTTCTGAAAATATGCCAATTTTCCAAAACATTTATATATGATTAAAATTATAGTAATTGATAGTGTATATTTATTTAAGTGTTCCTTGCCCTGGTGGTGTAGGGGCTATCATGTGGGCCTGTCGAGCCCGCGACTCGGGTTCAAATCCCGGCCAGGGCGCTTAAATGCTTAAATGTTTATATCGTATAGGCCTGTAGCTCAGTCTGGCAGAGCGCTTGGCTTTTAACCAAGCGGCCGCGGGTTCAATTCCCGTCAGGCCTGTTTCTAATTTTATATTTTAACTTTTCTATCGGAGGAAAAAATTTGAAAATTGATATTCAAGACCATATGCTTGTACCAAAGCATGAAATCATGACTGAAGAAGAAATTTCTGAAGAATTTAGTGATGTTGATTATGATTTTAAAGATCTTCCTAAAATCAAATCTTATGACCCTGTTGTAAAGGCCATAGGTGCTGAAGTGGGTAACGTATTAAGAATTACTCGTGAAAGTCAAACTGCAGGAGTATTTGTAACTTATAGGATTGTAGAAGACTGATATTTAAATATAATTTTAGAGTAGTGAAATTTATATTATAGTATAATTTCTGTATTTTTTTCTTTTTAGAAATTCATTATAATATTTGAACTTAGTTTGAGAGGAATTATCTTAAAGGAGATAGTTAGGAGTAAATTAAGAATAATGATTAAATGAATTGGTTAATATTAGGGTTATCCTAATTATTTTATATTATTTTTATTTAGTTAATTATTTTTATTGCGTACGTAATTGGAGGATGTCCATGACAGAGAATAACTGGAAATTAGTTGATGCATTTTTTGATAAATATGATTTAGTGGATCACCATATTAAATCATACAATGATTTTGTAAATAATAGGATTCAAAATATCATAGATATTACTGAACCTATTACTTTAGATGATGGTAAATACACTTTAAAAACTGGTAAAGTACGTATTGAAAAACCATCAAATAAAGAAGCAGACGGTTCTAGTAGTGAAATTGACCCGACTGAAGCTAGACTTAGAAATTTAAATTATTCTGCGGACATGTATCTTGAAATGGCATTAAATGAAGAAGGAGAAGAAAATCCTTTAGAAGAAGTTTATATTGGTGAATTGCCAGTAATGCTCAAATCTGATATTTGCCATCTCAACGGCCTTAGTCCAGAAGAATTAATTGAAAAACATGAAGACCCTCAAGATTTAGGTGGTTACTTTATTGTCAACGGTTCTGAAAGGGCTGTAGTGACAATGGAAGAAATTGCTCCGAATAAAATCATTCTTGAGCGTATTGATAATGTTGAAGACAGACATGCAAAAGCAGTCGTTACTTCTATCAAAAGTGGTTTCAGAGCTAGAATTACTTTAGAATATAAAAAACCTCGTAAAAACGGTGTGTTTTTAAGAATTTCTTTCCCATACCTTCCAGGTGAAATTCCATTAGTTATTTTATTAAGGGCTCTTGGTTTATGTACAGATGAAGAAATTATTACTGCAATTTCCGATGATAATAATTTCCAAATGATGGTTGCAGACGACCTTCAGGTTTCATCCGAGTCTTTAAAACTAGACCAAAATGAAATGGACGGTATGACCTTTGAAGAAAGAAGGGAATACATGCAAATTGCTGCTATTAAATATATAGGAAATAGAGTAGCTAAAAACATGCCTAAAGATTATCGTTTAAAACGTGCTAAAGATGTTATTAATCGTTATTTATTACCTCATATGGGTACTGATGAGGACAGATGTTACGATAAAGCGATTTATTTAGCAGAAATGACCGAAATGTTATTAGAAGTTATTGAACAAAAAAGAGAACCTCACGATAAGGACCACTACACTAATAAAAGACTTAGAGTATCCGGAGACTTAATGGAAGATTTATTCAGAGTAGCTTTCACTAACTTGACAAGAGATATGAGCTATCAACTTGAAAGAAGTCTTTCACGTGGTAAAGAACTTTCCATTAAACAAGCTGTTCGTAGTGATGTTTTAACTGAAAATATCAAACATGCTATCGCTACTGGAAACTGGGTTGGTGGAAGAGCTGGTGTAAGCCAATTATTAGATAGGACTAGTTACATGGGAACCCTTTCTCATTTAAGACGTGTTGTATCTCCATTGACTAGAAGCCAACCTCACTTTGAAGCAAGAGATTTGCACCCAACTCAATTTGGTAAAATATGTCCAAACGAAACTCCTGAGGGACCTAACTGTGGTTTGGTAAAGAACTTAGCTTTATTGTGTAATATTTCCGAAGGTTCTGATGAACAAGAAATTAAAGATGTTATTGAAAGCATGGGTGTATTAGTTGATTAGTTACTTAGGAGGGAAATTTTTTGCAGAAATCTAAAATTTATATAAACGGTGAACTTTTAGGGTCTTGTGAAGATCCTGTATCTTTTACCCAAGAAATGAGAGAAAAAAGAAGAAACGGTGAAATCTCTCATGAAATGAATATTACTTATTACGAAGATAATAATGAGATTTACATATTTAACGATCCTGGTAGAGCAAGAAGGCCATTAATCATTGTTAAAGATGGAGTTCCTCTCCTTAAGGAAGAACATTTAAATAAAATAGCTAATGGCAAATATAAATGGGATGATTTAATTAACAACGGTCTCATTGAATATTTGGATGCTGAAGAAGAAGAAAATTCATATATCGCAATGTCCTTAGCTGAAGTAAATGAGGAACATACTCATTTAGAAATTGACCCTGCTACTATGCTTGGAATTTGTGCCGGAATTATTCCATTCTCTGACCACAACTCTTCTCCAAGGAATACCATGGAAGCAGGTATGACAAAACAAGCTTTAGGATTATATGTTTCCAATTATGCATTACGTACTGATACCAGAGCTCATTTATTACATCATCCTCAAACTCCAATCGTTAAAACACGTATTATCGATTCAACTAATTATGATTTAAGACCATCTGGTCAAAACTTTGTAGTTGCGTTAATGTCTTATGAAGGATATAACATGGAAGACGCAATGGTTATTAACAAAGCAGCATTAGAAAGAGGATTGGCAAGATCATCTTTCTTCAGAGCTTACGACACTTCAGAAAAAAGATATGCTGGAGGTCAAGTTGATAAGTTTGAAGTGCCTGATAAGAACATTAAAGGGTACAGATCAGAAGAAGCTTACAGAAACTTAGACGATGATGGTGTTGTAAATCCGGAATCCTATGTGGAATCTGGTGATGTATTGATTGGTAAAACTTCACCACCAAGATTCTTAGAAGAAGATTTCGGTACTGTTGCTGATAGAAGAAGAGAAACTTCTGTAACCGTAAGACACGGAGAAAAAGGTATTGTTGATGCAGTACTTTTATCCGAAACTGTGGAAGGTTCAAGATTGGCTAAAATCAGAGTAAGAGATACCAGACAACCTGAATTTGGTGACAAATTCGCATCAAGACACGGTCAGAAAGGGGTTGTCGGTTTAATATTATCTCCTGAAGATGTTCCATTCACAGAATTTGGTGTAGTTCCAGATTTAATAGTTAATCCTCATGCGATTCCATCCAGGATGTCTATTGGTCAGGTGCTTGAAATGGTTGCAGGTAAAGCAGGTTGTCTTGAAGGGGAACGTGTTGACGCAACTCCATTCAACCAAGATCTTGAAGATGAAATCAAACAGCAACTTCTTGACAATGGATTTGAATCTGCAGGATGTGAATCCTTATATAGTGGTGTAACCGGTGAAAGGTTAGATGCTGAGATTTTCATTGGTGTTGCATATTATCAAAAATTACACCACATGACTACTGATAAAGTTTACGCTCGTTCAAGAGGTCCTGTACAAGTGCTTACTCGTCAACCTACTGAAGGTAGGGCACGTGAAGGTGGTTTAAGATTCGGAGAAATGGAAAGAGACTGCCTTATTGCACATGGTGCTGCTTTAACCTTAAAAGAAAGACTTCTTGATGAGTCTGACAAGTATGAAGCAATTGTATGTGAAAATTGTGGTATGTTAGCTGTATATGATAAGAATAGAAATAAAAGATACTGTCCAATTTGTGGAGATGTAGAAACATATCCAGTTGAAATATCATACGCATTTAAATTATTATTAGACGAACTTAAGAGTTTATGTATTTTCCCTAAATTAATTTTAGGAGACAAAGCATAATTACAGTTATTAAAGGAGCCAATACATTGAAAGGATTTATCAAAAAAATTAATCAAATTAACTTTGGGCTAATGTCTCCTGAAGATATTCGTGCTATGTCTGTTGTGACTGTTGAAACTCCAGATACCTATGAGGATGATGGTTTCCCTATTGAAAAAGGTTTAATGGATCCTCGTTTAGGTGTTATTGACCCAAGTTTAGTATGTAGAACTTGTGGTTTCAGAGGTGGGGACTGTCAAGGACATTTTGGTAGTATTGAACTCGCAAGGCCTGTTATTCATATTGGTTTTGGTGATGTTATTCACAAGATTTTACGTTCCACTTGTAATGATTGTGGTCGTGTTCTTTTAAATGATGACCAAATAGCATATTTCACTGAAAAAATCAACGAAGCTATGGATAACAAAGAAAGCCTTAATAATATCTTAAAAGAAGTTTACAGAGTTGCTAAAAGGGAATTAAAAACAATGCCTGAAGAGGATGAAGAAGTTGATATGAAATACTGCTGTCCTCATTGTGGTGCACCTCAAGAAGCTATTAGTTTAGATAAACCAGTTACTATCCGTCAAGGAGATTACAAATTAACAGCTTCTGAAGTTCGTGAAAGACTTGAAAGAATCACTGATGAAGATTCTTTTGTTTTAGGTGTAAACCCTAAAGTGGCAAGACCAGAATGGTTAGTATTAACAGTATTGCCTGTTCCTCCAGTAACTGTAAGACCATCCATTACATTGGATACTGGTGAAAGATCTGAAGACGATTTAACTCACAAATTAGTTGATATTTTACGTATCAACCAAAGATTGTTAGAAAACATGGAAGCTGGAGCTCCTCAATTAATCGTTGAAGACTTATGGGAATTATTACAATATCACGTTACAACTTACTTTGATAATGAGGCAAGTGGTGTTCCACCTGCAAGACACAGATCAGGAAGACCACTCAAAACCTTAACCCAAAGGTTAAAAGGAAAAGAAGGAAGGTTCCGTTCTAACCTTTCAGGTAAAAGGGTTAACTTTTCAGCTCGTACAGTAATTTCTCCTGACCCGAACATTAGTATTAATGAGGTCGGAGTTCCTGAAATGATTGCAAAAGAAGTAACCGTGCCGGTTTATGTAAATGAATGGAACATCGAGGAAATGAAACAATATATCATCAATGGTCCTGATGTTCACCCTGGTGCAAACTATGTAATCAGAAAAGACGGAAGAAAAATCAGAGTACGCACTGAAGAAACTAAAGAGTTAATCTTAGAACAGTTAGAACCTGGTTTCATCATCGAAAGACATTTAAAAGATGGAGATATGGTTCTATTCAATCGTCAACCTTCTCTTCACAGAATGAGTATGATGGCACACGAAGTAAGAGTTTTACCTTACAAAACTTTCAGATTAAACTTATGTGTATGTCCTCCATACAATGCGGATTTCGATGGAGACGAAATGAACATGCACGTATTCCAAACTGACGAATCTCGTGCAGAAGCTAAATCATTAATGCGTGTTCAAGAACACATCTTATCCCCAAGGTTCGGTGGACCAATTATCGGTGCTATTCACGACCACATTTCAGGTGCATACCTTTTAACCCGTGACGGTGTTGAATTCACTGAAGAACAAGCTTTACAGATTATCAGAAAATCTCACTTAAAAATACCAACATTCAAATCAGGCCAATGGATTTTAAAAGATGACCCTGATTATGGTGAAGAAACTTATATTTATAAAGAAAAAGGTGAGAAATGGACTGGTAAAGAATTGTTCTCTTTATTATTACCTAATGACTTAAACTTATCTTACAGTGCTGAAATTTCTAAATGTCCTGTTGTATATCCTGAAGAAGATGCTACTGTTGTTATTAAAAACGGTATTCTTGTGCAAGGGGTAATTGATGAATCTGCTTATGGTTCATTCTCAGGTAAAATTTTAGATAAAATTGTTAAAGAATACGGTCCTGGAAGAGCAAAAGAATTCTTAGACCGTTCCACTGATTTAGCTATCTGTGGAATCATGAAAACCGGAATTACTACTTCTTTAAATGATGAAGAAATTCCGGAAGAAGCTCAAGCCCGTATTAATGAGCACTTAGAAAAGAAAATGGATGAAGTAGATAAACTTGTAGAATCTTATGAAGAAGGATATCTCCAAGCTTTACCTGGTAGAAGTCTCGAAGAGACTTTAGAGATGAGAATCATGCAAGTTCTCGGGGAAGCTAGGGACATGTCTGGTAGTATTGCAGAAAACTACCTTACCATGGGTAAACAATCTCCTGACGATCCATATGACCATGTGATGGCTGTTGAAAACCACTCTGTAGTAATGGCACGTACAGGTGCAAGAGCATCCATGTTGAACCTTACTCAGATTACTGCTTGTGTAGGACAACAAGCGGTTAGGGGTGGACGTATCGAAAGAGGATACCTTGGTAGAACTTTACCTCACTTCAAGAAAGGTGAGTTAGGGGCTAAAGCGAAAGGATTTGTACACTCAAGTTATAAATCTGGTCTTGACCCTATTGAGTTCTTCTTCCACGCAATGGGTGGAAGAGAAGGTCTTGTAGATACCGCGATTCGTACAGCACAATCAGGTTACATGCAAAGAAGATTAGTTAATGCATTACAAGATTTACAGGTTAAACCATCCGGACTTGTAACTGATAACCAAGGCAATGTTATCCAAACCATGTTTGGAGAAGATGGAGTTGATCCAGCTAAATCTGACTTTGGTAAACCAGCTAACTTAGACAAGCTTATCAGTGAAATAAGAATGGAAAGTGGAATGGAAGGTAAGTAGGTGTAACTATGGAAGATGTTATTATTAAAGTAAAAGAGGTTATTGCTCAACTTAACGAAGAAGAAAATCTTGATATAGCTTTTCCAGATAGTTATATCGACGAATTAGCTGAAAAATATATTCAAAGAGAGTTAACCGATGATGAATTAAAAGAACTCATTAGGAAGCTCAAACAGGCCTATGACCGAGCTCACGTTGAAGCTGGCGAGGCTGTTGGAACAGTAGCTGCTCAATCTGTAGGAGAACCTGGTACTCAGATGACTATGCGTACTTTTCACTACGCGGGGGTAACTGAGTTAAACGTAACTTTAGGTCTTCCAAGACTTATTGAGATTGTTGATGCTAGAAAAGAAATTGCTACTCCAACAATGGATATTTACTTTGATGAAGAAAGACGTAACGATGAAGAATTTGTTAGAACTTTAGCAAACAAGATTGGTAAAAGTACTATAAATGATATTCTTTCAGACTTTAACTTAAACTATGGGACCATGGAAGTTGAAGCAGTTTTAGATTCTAAAAAAATTGAAGAAAAAAGGCTTGATAGGGAAGAAATCAATGCAATCATTGAAAAAACTTTCAAGAAAGCTACAATCAATGGAGATGAAATAATTATACCATCTCAAAAATCCGATTCTAAATCTGATTCTAAGTTTGTGATTCGTGAACTTCGTCTTTTAGCAGACAAAGTACGTGACTTGCAAATTAGTGGTATAAAAGGTATAGGAAAAGTTATCATTCGTAAAGATGATACAGAATGGATTATACATACTGAAGGGTCAAACCTCAAAGAGATTCTTGACATGGAAGGTATTGACCATGTAAGAACTACCACTAACAACATTCATGAAATTGGTGAAGTTTTAGGTATTGAAGCTGCTCGTCAATCTATTATTAACGAAGCTCAAAATACTCTTTCAGAACAAGGTTTAAGTGTTGATGTAAGACACATTATGTTAGTTGCAGATATTATGACTTCCGAAGGTGTTGTTAAATCTATTGGAAGACATGGTATTAGTGGTGAAAAATCAAGTGTTTTAGCCCGTGCAGCTTTTGAAGAAACTGGTAAACATTTACTCCGTGCAAGTATTCGTGGGGAAGTAGATGATTTAACAGGTATCATCGAAAATATTATTATTGGACAACCAATACCTCTTGGTACCGGTTCAGTCGGTGTCAAAATGGATTATAAAAATGAATAGGAGGCTAGATGATGGACGTAGATAGAGGAATCAGGGTTGCTGTTGACACTGGTGATGTAACATTAGGCTCTGAAAAATCAATTCAATCTTTAAAATTAGGAAAAGGACAACTTGTTGTTGTTGCTGCTAACGCTCCTAAAGAAATTCTTGAAGATGTTGAATATTATGCAAATCTTTCCGAAATTCCATCCATTGTATATGATGGAACTAGTGTAGATTTGGGTTCTGTTTGTGGTAAACCATTTACTGTTGCTACATTAATCGTAAACGATCCAGGAGATTCTACAATATTAGACGATTTGAGGTAGATTTAAGTGTCTATTAAATTTAGTGCAAATGAAATTAGATACATAGCTCTTTTCGAAAATATGACTGGAGCAATGGTTAAAGATTGCATTATCGATGATGAACATGGTAAAGTTACCTTTGTTGTAAAAAATGGTGACATGGGACTTGCTATAGGAAAAGGCGGAAGTTCCGTATCTAAAGTTCAAAGAGCTGTAGATAAAGGTGTTGAGATTATCGAATTGGATGATGATCCAATACAATTTATTAAAAATTGTTTATCCCCTGCAAAGTTACAATCTGTTAAAGTAAGTCAAAAGCAGTCTGGCGAAAAAATTGCTATTGTTACAGCAGACAATACCAACAAGCGTATTGCTATCGGTAAAAATGGGATTAATATTGAAAGAGCTAAATTATTAGCAGATAGACAACATAATATCGACAATATTATATTAAAATAGCTTTCGAGCTATTTTTTTAATTTATTTTTTTTATTTTTAACTGTAAGATATCATTTTTTTAGATTAACTATTAATGTTTAAATATTTTTACTCCACATATGATATAAATAAGGATTACGGGATGAGTTTATTCTTAATTGATTTTCTAGTGGATTGGTTTGTTTTATGAATTTGGATTTTAAAAGTGTTGATTGGAAATCACAGGTATTTATTCTTGTTATTTTAGCTGCTCTAAATCAACTATCCACAAGTATGGTTACTAATGTGAGTACTGTTTTATTGCCTGAGATATCTTTAGAATTGGGAATTACGGTTTCAACATTAAATTGGATTACCATAATCTTTTTTATTTCATCAATTTCTGTAAGCATCCCCCTTAGTAAAATCATAAGTCAGTATGGGGTTAAAAGATATACAAAATTAGCTATTTGCGGTTTGATTTTAGGTTTGGTGATTTCTGCATTTACTGTAAATACTGAAATCTTTCTTCTATCTAGAGTTATTCAAGGAATTAACTGTGCAATTTTGTACTTCAGTATTTACATGATGATTATTTTAGAGATACCTGAAGATAAAACGGGTTATGTATTGGGTATCGTCGGATCTGCAGGATATATTGGTATGACCATCGCACCGTCACTTGCGGGGATAGTTTCATATTATCTTTCTTGGAGATTCGCATTTTTAATGATTGTTCCCTTATTGGTTTTGCAATTGTTTTTAGCTCACTATCTTACAGATGAATGGACAACCGAGAAAAAGCCAGTTGATAATGCAGGTTCAATTCTTTATGTATTATTGATTATTTTCCTGATTTATGGCCTTTCAAATATTTTTAGTGGAGGGGCGATGTTCATGATAGTGGCAGTTGTTTTATTGGTAATTTTTGTCATGTTCGAGAAAAAAAGGTCGCATCCTGTTTATAATCTAAAGCTTTTAAGAAATGTTCAATATGTAATCGGCAACTATTCTGCGGCAGTAGGGTATTTTGTCACTTTCATTGCAACTTATGTTTTAAGCTTGCATTTACAGATAGTTATGGGAATTGATTCCAGAGCTACCGGTTTGATATTGTTTATTACTCCCGTTTTAATGGTATTTGCTGCACCTTATGCAGGTAAATTGTCTGATAAGTATGATTCACGTGTGATTTCAGCTATAGCCATGGTTGTAATTTCTTGTTCTTTAATTATTTTCGCATTTCTAGAATATGTCCCGTCCTATATGATAATTTTGGGCGTTATTCTTCAGGGTATTGGTCATGGACTGTTTTCATCACCAAACAACAGATATGTTCTCACATCAGTTGATGTTGAGGATTTGCCTGATGCAGCTTCCTTTTTATCAACTGTAAAAGAAATGGGTAAACTTTTCAGTACAACAATATTTAATGTTATTTGCGTATTGTTTGTTGGTCAGATGGAAGTCTCACATAATGTTCTGGGCTTAATCGAATCTTCCAGATGCATGATGTTTGTTTGTTTGATAATGTCTGTATCTTGCATAATATTATTGGGCATTAGCAAATATTACTTTGAAAGAGCTGAAAATCCAGAAATTATTAATATAATGAAGAGGTTTCTTCCTGCTTGGATTTTAAAGAACTTTAAAATTGACTCTAATAAAAATTCATAATCTTGAATTTTTGCGCATGTTTATATTAAAAATAAATACCTTTATAAAGGGGTATGTATATAAATTATCATAAGATATCTGTACTTTTTTATAACATGACTATGTGTGCTTTTTGTCATTGTTTTTAATAATTATTTCAAGATATCTTCATTTAGATAAATTATTTTATCTAATTAATTATTATTACTGATTTATATCTTTGAATTTAGATTGTACTATAGCTTATAGTATAAATCGCAGCGGTGGATTCTTAGATATGTTTTTAACAAAAAATTCGAGGAAAAAATTATGCCAGGACTTTTTGCTGCAAAAAAACTTAAAAAAAATAGACAAAATTTTAAGTGGAAAGATGTAGATTACAAAAGAAGAGCTTTAAGATTAGACGTTAAAGCGGATCCTCTTGAAGGAGCTCCTCAAGCTAGAGGTATTGTAATCGAAAAAGTAGGGATAGAAGCAAAACAACCTAACTCTGCTATTCGTAAATGTGTACGTGTTCAATTAATTAAAAACGGAAAACAATTAACTGCTTTCGCACCAGGTGACGGAGCTATCGGTTTTATTGATGAGCACGATGAAGTAATGATTGAAGGAATTGGTGGACCATCTGGAAGATCCATGGGAGATATTCCTGGAGTCCGTTGGAAAGTTTCCAAAGTTAATAACGTAGCTTTATCAGAAATGGTAAGTGGAAAAATAGAAAAACCTGTAAGATAAGGTGGTTATGTTTATGAGTAAATTATTTGACAAATGGGATCTCGATGAAGTAAAAGTTGAGGACTTAGGTTTAGTAAAATATATCTGCTTAGATGAAACTTTAGTTCCACATACTTCTGGTAGACATGTAAAAAGACAATTCGCAAAATCTAAAGTATCTATTGTTGAAAGATTAATGAATAAAATCATGAGAACCCATCTCAACTCCGGTAAGAAAAATAAAGCTTACAATATTGTAAGAGAAGCTTTAGAAATCATTAACAAAAGAACTAAAAAGAATCCAGTTCAAGTTTTAGTTACTGCAGTTGAAAACACTGCACCTCGTGAAGAAACTACCCGTATTAAATACGGTGGTATTGGATACCAAGTTGCTGTTGATATTTCTCCACAAAGAAGAGTTGACCTTTCCTTAGGTTTCTTAACTAGAGGTACTTTACAATCATCATTCAAAAACAGGAAATCTGTTGCTGAATGTTTAGCTGATGAATTAATTCTTGCATCCGAAGAAGATTCAAGAAGTTTTGCTTTAAGAAAAGCTGAAGAGAAAGAAAGAGTTGCTAAAGCAGCACACTAATCATATTTATGTTTTTTAGGTGGTTATTTTGAGTAGAAGAGACAAAATGATTGCAAAAATCAAAGAATTAATGTATGAACCTGATCAAATCAGAAACATTGGTATCTGTGCTCACATCGATCACGGTAAAACCACTTTATCTGATAACTTACTTGCAGGTGCAGGAATGATTTCCGAAGAACTTGCTGGTGATCAAAGATTCTTAGATTTTGACGAACAAGAACAAGCACGTGGTATTACTATCGATGCAGCTAACGTATCTATGGTGCACGATTACAAAGACAGTGAATACTTAATTAACTTAATCGATACTCCAGGTCACGTTGACTTCGGTGGGGACGTAACCCGTGCTATGAGAGCTGTAGATGGTGCAGTAGTTGTAGTTTGTGCTGTAGAAGGTATCATGCCACAAACCGAAACTGTATTCAGACAAGCATTAAAAGAAAACGTAAAACCAGTTTTATTCATTAACAAAGTTGACAGATTAATCAACGAGTTAAAATTAGAACCTGAAGAGTTACAAAACAGATTCTTGAAAATCTTCATGGAAGCTAACAAATTAATCAAAAACATGGCTCCTGAAGACAAAAAAGATGAATGGAAATTAGATTTCACTGATGGTAGTGTAGCATTCGGTTCAGCATACCACAATTGGGCTATCAATGTTCCAACCATGCAAGAAACTGGTATCAACTTTAAAGATATTATTGATTATTGTAATGCTGACAATGAAAAAGAATTAGCTAAAAAAGTACCGTTATCCGATGTATTATTAGGTATGGTAGTAGAACACTTGCCTTCCCCTAAAGAAGCTCAAGTTTACAGAGTACCTAACATCTGGGATGGAGACATTGAATCTCCTGCTGGTGACGGTATGGTCAAAACTTCCCCTGACGGACCTTTAGCAGTAATGGTTACCAACGTATCTGTAGATAAACACGCTGGTGAAATCGCTACTGGTAGGGTATACGGTGGAGCTATTGAAAAAGGTACTGAAGTTTACATGGTAGGATCCCACGGTAAATCCAGAGTACAACAAGTAGGTGTATACTTCGGACCTGAAAGAGTTAACACTGACAAAGTTCCTGCTGGTAACATTGTATATGTAGCTGGTGCAAAAGGAGCTATTGCTGGTGAAACCTTATGTTCTCCTGAACACAAAATCAAAGAGTTCGAAGGATTAGAACACATCTCTGAACCTGTAGTTACTGTTGCTGTAGAAGCTAAAAATACTAAAGATTTACCAAAATTAATTGAAGTATTAAGACAAACCGGTAAAGAAGACCCTACTGTCAGAATCGATATTAACGAAGAAACTGGTGAACACTTAGTTTCCGGTATGGGTGAGCTTCACTTAGAAGTTATCGGTTACAGAATCAAAGATAAAGGTGTAGATATCACAACTTCTGAACCTATTGTTGTATACAGAGAAACTGTAAGACAATTATCTCCACAAGTTGAAGGTAAATCTCCTAACAAACACAACAGATTCTACATTACTGTTGAACCTATTGAACCTGAACTCTTTAATGCAATCCAAGAAGGAGACATTAAAGAAGGTAGAGTAAAAGGTAAAGAATCAGCTAACGACTTCATGGAACATGGTTTAGATAAAGAAGAAGCTAGAAGAGTATGGGCTGTTCACAACAGAAGCATATTCCTTAACATGACTCGTGGTATTCAATACTTGGATGAAGTAAAAGAACTATTACTTGAAGGATTTGAAAATACCTTAAAAACCGGTCCTTTAGGTGAAGAAATTTGTATGGGATTAAAATTCAAACTCCATGATGCAAAACTTCACGAAGACGCAGTTCACAGAGGACCTGCACAAGTATTGCCTGCAATCAGAAACGCTATTTTAGGTTCCATGATGCTTGCAGAACCTTCATTACTCGAACCTATGCAAAAAGTAGTTATTGACACTCCTAATGATTACATGGGTTCATGTACTCGTGAAATCCAAAACAGAAGAGGTCAAATTGTAAACATGGGTCAAGAAGGAGACATGGCAAGAATTGAATCTAAAGTGCCTGTAGCTGAAATGTTCGGTTTCGCTGGAGACATCAGATCTGCTGCTGAAGGTAGATGTTTATGGTCTACCGAGATTGCTGGATTTGAACCGCTCCCACGTGAGATGCAAAATCAAATCGTAAGAGAAATCAGACAAAGAAAAGGCTTATCCGCAGAACCATTCCCTGCAAGCCACTACTTAGGTGATTTATAAAATTAAAATTTTTTAATTTTTATATTTTTTTATTAAAATTTATAAAAAAACATTATCTATTTATATGTTAAAGTATAAAAGTAACATTTAAGCTATCATTTAAGCTTATAGATATTGTTTGTTAATATTACAAAAGAGGTTATTATAATGGCAAAAGAAAAAGAACATCTTAACTTAGCATTTATTGGACACGTTGACCACGGAAAATCCACTTTAGTTGGACACTTATTATTAAAAGCTGGTGCAATCGCTGAACAACAATTAGATGACGGTGAAAACAAATTCAGATTTGTTATGGACAAATTAGGAGAAGAAAGAGAAAGAGGAGTAACTATCGATTTAGCTCACCAAAAATTCTCCACTAACAAATACGATTACACTGTTGTAGATTGTCCAGGACACAGAGACTTCGTTAAAAACATGATTACTGGTGCATCCCAAGCTGACGCTGCTGTATTAGTAGTAGATGCAAAAGATGGTGTAATGCCACAAACCAAAGAACACATGTTCTTATCCATGACTTTAGGTATTAAACAAATCATCATTGCAATCAACAAAATGGATATGGTTGATTACAGTGAAGAAAGATTCAACGAAGTTAAAGAAGAAGTTGGAGTTTTACTCAAATCTATTGGTAGAGATCCTGCTACCGTACCTTTCATCCCTCTTTCCGCATTTGAAGGAGACAACATTAAAGAAAAAAGTGACAACATGACCTGGTACAAAGGCGGAACTCTCATGGAAGAATTAGACAAATTAACTCCACCTGAAAAACCTGTAGACTTACCATTAAGAATTCCTATTCAAGACGTTTATTCCATTACTGGTGTAGGAACTGTACCTGTAGGAAGAGTAGAAACCGGTATCATGAAAAAAGGTGAAAACGTTATCTTTGAACCAGCTGGAGCTTCCGGTGAAGTAAAATCTATCGAAATGCACCACGAAGTATTCGAAGTAGCTGAACCTGGTGACAACATCGGTTTCAACGTAAGAGGTGTTGGTAAAAACGATATCAGAAGAGGAGACGTAGCTGGACACACTGCTGATGCTCCTACTGTAGCTAAAGAATTTACCGCACAAGTTGTTGTATTACAACACCCTGGTGTAATTACCGTTGGATACACTCCTGTATTCCACTGTCACACTTCCCAAACTGCATGTACTTTCTTAGAATTAACTTCTAAATTAGACCCTGCTACTGGTCAACCTCAAGCTGAAAAACCAGACTTCATTAAAACTGGTGACGCAGCTATTGTACAAATCAAACCTACCAAACCTATGGTTATGGAAGAAGCTAAAAACATTCCTCCAATGGGTAGATTTGCTATCAGAGATATGGGTCAAACTGTTGCTGCAGGATTATGTCTTAAAGTTACCCCAGCAAAATAAGTTTGTAAACAATAACTAGAAAGTAATTTTTTACTTTCTTTCTTTTTGTTTTTTTGGAGGATAATACATGAATCAAGCAAGAATTAAGCTTACAGGAACCGACCCAGAAAAATTAGCATATGTATGTGACCAACTTAAAAAAATTGCTGAAAGAACTGGTGTTGACTTATCTGGTCCTATTCCATTACCTACTAAAAAATTAGTTGTACCTACAAGGAAATCTCCTGATGGAGAAGGTAAAGCTTCTTGGGAAAAATGGGAACTCAGAATTCATAAACGTTTAATCGGTATTGGAGCTGATGAACGTGCTATGAGACAAGTTATGAAAGTTAACGTTCCTGATAATGTAAGTATTGAAATTGAACTTAAAGGTTAAATATTTAGATTCCTTTCTAAATATTCCTTTTCATCTGCCGAGATAGTCTAGTCTGGTAAGGCGCAGGACTTGAAATCCTGTGAGGTCATCCTCGCCTGGGTTCAAATCCCAGTCTCGGCGTTATTTAATCTATTTTTTAAAAAAAGTTTTTTAATTTGAAATCTAATTCATCTAAATTAGATACTATATCTTTTTTATTCACTTCTTTTATTTGTGGTCTTTGTATCATGATTATTGAGATATCTTTTTTATTGGCCGCTTCTATTTTATCGATTACACCGCCAATTTCACCGCTTTCCTTTGTAATCATAACGGATGCATCATATTTTTCAATCAATTCGATATTCTCTTCTGTACTTGCGGCGCCGGTCATTGGAATTATATGGCTCGGATCAATATTCAATGATTCGCATTTCTCAAGTGAGCTTTCTACTTTTAAAATTCTTGGGTAGAACCTTTCAACCGGAACGTTTTTAAGCACGTCTTCCATGGTGTTGGCTCCTGCAAAATGCAATACATTTCCTTGATTGAATTCATGGGCTATTAATTTTCCTGCATCAATAAAAGAATTTACATAATGGATGCGTGATGTATCCATATCCTCAAGGTTGGTGGTGGGTCTCTCAAAGCGAATATATGGCATTTTTAACTCATTTGCTATGCTGGCGCTGGTTTGGGTAATATGTTCTGCAAAAGGATGTGTTGCATCGATTAAAATATCAATGTCACAATCTCTTATTATTTGCATAATTTCCTCTTTTGGAAGTGGACGGGCTATTGTCTTGTCACTTCCACCCTCACGAGCTAATTTAGCACCATATTCTGTTGTTGTGGTTGTTAGAATATATGCATCATAATTATCTTTAACATGTTGAATTATATTGATAGAGTCTTTAGTGCCGCCTAATAGTAATATTCTCATTTTATCACTTTATCTAATATTTTTTGGGCTATCAATATTGTTGAAGCCACAATTAGGATTATTATCCAATCAAACAATCCAATAGCTGAAGTTCTGAATATTATTTGTAGTTGTGGAATGTATATTATTAACAATTGAAGTATGAATGACAGTATGATTCCTAAATATAGGTATTTGCTTGATTTTTCTGAATTTGCCCTTCCATTAAATGCATTTAATAGTTGATAAACTACAAATAATGTAAATGCAACTGTCATTGCTGTTTTAATAGGAGCTCCTTTTTGTATCTCATAACTGAATACACAAATTGTTCCAATTGCCATTACAAGACCTAGGATGAATATTTGAAGCAATGTGTTTTTGGTTAGGATGTCGCCAACTTCCGGAGGTCTTTTCATGATGTCCTTTTCAGCCCCTTCAATACCCAGCATCTGTGCCGGAGGTCCGTCCATTACAATGTTTAACCATAATAATTGTGCCGGATTAAATGGAAGCGGCAGATTTAAAAGGGAAGTTCCAATAATTGTTAATATTGCTCCAACATTGGTGGAAACTTGGTATTTTACAAATCTTTTGATATTGTCATAGATTTTACGGCCGCCTTCAATGGCCTTTACGATAGTTGCAAAATCATTATTTTGCAAAATCATATCTGATGCTTCTTTTGCAACATCGGTCCCGTTTCCCATTGCAACCCCAATTGATGCTTTTTTAAGTGCAGGAGCATCGTTTACTCCATCACCGGTCATTGCAACAATATTTCCTAATTTTTTAAGAGTTTCAACAATTCTCATCTTTTGATTAGGTTTCACTCTTGCATAAACTTGGATGTCTTTTACAATATCCAGATATTCCTCATCGCTAAGTTTGTCCAGTTCATCTCCGGTTATTATTTCACCGGTTGTAAGGATTCCTAAATTTTTAGCTATTGCACAGGCTGTTTTTTCATGGTCTCCTGTAATCATGATAATGTCAATTCCTGCATTAATGCAGTCATGCACGGATTGTTTTGCATCTTTTTTTGGAGGATCTATTAAACCCAATAGTCCTGTGAATGTTAAGTCTGATTCGGCATTTTCACAATCATTTATTTTATATGCAAATCCGATTACTCTTAGTGCACGCCCACTCATTTCACTAATTTTTTCAACTAGCGTTTCCTTTGTTTCAGTATCAATAATTTCAATAGTTCCATCTCTATCTATGTATTTGCATTTATCTAGAATTATTTCTGGTGCACCTTTTGTTAAAGCAATATAATTTTCACCATCTAATCTATGTATAGTAGTCATCATTTTACGATTACTGTCAAGTGGGATTTCACCTACCCTTTCAAGTGATGAATTATTTTCTACGCAATACCTTAAAATTGCACCATCGGTCTGGTTTCCAATAATGTTATCGTTGTTTATAGTGGCATTGTTACATAATTTGCCGATTAAGTGTGTTTTATCCTTATTTGTATAAAAACTCTCGACTACGGTCATTTTATTTTCAGTCAAGGTGCCTGTTTTATCACTGCAAATGATTGTGCATGAACCTAAAGTTTCAACAGATAAAAGTTTTCTCACAATTGCTTGGGATTTTGCCATTTCAGACATTCCTAAAGCAAGGGTCAATGTTAAAACAGCAGGAAGCCCCTCAGGAATTGCCGCAACAGCTAGTGAAACTGCAGTCATAAATGTTTCGACAATTTCAACGCCCTTAAAAAGTTCCAAAATAAAAATAGCTATACACACAACAATTGCTATTGCAGATAGGGTTTTTCCAAGTTTTCCAACACGTTTTGCAAGAGGAGTCTCTTCATCGTCTTCTTGGATGATGTCGGCGATTTTACCAATTTCTGTCCTCATTCCAATATTTTCTACAATACCAATTGCGTTTCCAGAAATAATATTGGAATCCATAAAAATTTTGTCGTTTATTTGTTTTTCAACCGCTTCTGACTCTCCAGTAAGTTGGGATTCATCACAGCTTAAACGATGGGTTTCAATTAAAATTGAATCAGCAGGCACTTTGCAACCTTCTTCTAAGATTACAACATCCCCTATTGTTAAGTATTTGGCATCAATTTCTTTAATTTCATTGTCTCTTTTTACAATAGCCTTTTTAGTAATCAATCCTTTAAGACTTTCAATTGCCTTTTGTGATCTGTATTCTTGGATAAATCCCATAATGGCATTTAACAATACTGCAAGGATAATTACTCCTGCATCAATGTAGTCTCCAATTGCAAAAGCAGCAATAGCTGCAATAATTAAAAGTCCAAGCAGGATATCTATGAATTGGGATAGAAATAGTATTATCAGTGGTGTAGGCTTCTTTTCGGCTATTTCATTTAAACCGTATTTTTGCTGCCTTTTTTGGACTTCATTTTCGTTAAGCCCGTTAAGAGATGTGTTGTATCTAGATAATATTTCGCCCATCATGTCACCTTAAAACATAGAAGCTTGCCTTATTGAAATTTTTTAATTTCATTTTAACTTTACCCGTATTTAAATCTTCGTTTGTTAATGGCTTAATAATAAGCTGGCAGTTTATTTTTTCAGCCAATTTTACTAAGTATGGTTGAAGTTCACTTGGAGGTCTAATGGAATAAATAATATCCATATCCTCGTATAATTCTAAATTAGGATTTGTAATATCATCTTTAATTACAGTGGCGTCTGCAGGTTGAATATCGGTTTTGATAAGTGTGATATTGTCTTCTTTTTGTAAAATTTCTGAAATCGCATTGAATTTTCCAACACCAATCTCAGCTATTTTCACGTTTTGATTTTTTGTTTCATTTATGATGTAATCTGCGAAATCTTGCCACATAGTTTTCCTCAAATTAATATTAATTATCCAAACTATTAAATACATTGTTTTGTATAATATTTTTTTGTATGAAAGTTAGAAAGTTTGTTCCAACAGATTTAAAAAGGGTTTTTGAAATAGAAAACATGTCATTTAACCAATCTTATGGAATAAACATGTTTCAACAGTTATATGAGATGGGCATTGGTTTTTTAGTTGCTGAAGAGGACAACTATGTAATTGGTTATGTGATGTTTTGGATAAAATATGAAAACCAGGGACATATTATTTCAATAGCCGTCGATAAAAATTATAGGCGTTTGGGTGCCGGAACTCATCTTTTAGTTAAGGCTATCGCTATTTTATCATTACTGAACCTAGAAACCATATATCTTGAAGTCAATGAGAATAATGTCGGTGCTGTTGAATTCTATAAAAATTTTAATTTTAAAATAGATAGGACTGTTCCAGGCTATTACGAAAATGGCGACGGGGCAATAATAATGTATCTGAAATTAAGGGAAGGTAAAGTTTCCCGCTAACATTTGTGAATAGTTTGTAAACGCTTCTGCAGGTATATTTCCAGTAGCAAATAATATTCCAATTAGAATAATATAAAATCCAAAGATTGCCAATTGTATGTGGCCATGTTTTTTGGTTGTAGGATCTTTTCTTGTTGAAAGGTAAATTGCAATGATTAATCCTAAAATTCCACCTAGAATTGAGAATATGTATCCGAATAATATTAACCAAGTGTTCATGCGGGATGGTTTTTCAAGTGAGGAATTATTAATACTCTCTTTTCTGATTATGACTGGATTTATCCCCTTCTGATTTTTGAAAATTAACGGAGTGCCGCATTTAACGCAAAAGTCCGCTTCATCTGGATTTGAAAATCCGCATAAGGGGCATGCGTTTTTAGCCGCTTCGATTTTTGTAAATTCATATCCGCATTTTATACAAAAACCATAAATGTCGTCACTTGTTGAGCCGCATTGAGGGCATCTTCTTAAAACCATATTATCACTTAATTATAATTAATTAAAAATAATTAATAAAGTTTTGTTTTACAAGTTCGTATTTCTCCATTGATTTTGAATTTTTTAAGATATTTTTTACATTGAAATGAGATAATTCCCGATAATTATATTAGACTGGGCTAATATATATTCAAATTAGATAGCACGGATTATTTGAGAATTAATGATATTTATGATTGAAAAAATTGAAATTACCCAAAGATTTAATTTTAAACGCCTTAACCGTCATTATGAATGTTTTACTATAGATTTTGGTAGCAATATGGCTTATTATAAGATTTCTGAGCGGGGTAGTGGCGATAAGTTTCTTGAAGAGAGTTCACTGTGTGATGATTCATGGATTGATATTCTGGTTGGCCTAAGGCGCAATATGACCAGCAAAATTCATAATTTCAGCAATGAAAAAGCTGATGAATTTCTTTATAAATTCGAAAAACTGAACTTATTTGATGATTTTGAATCTGAAGAGTTCACATATTTTGAAAAATTGGAGCTGATTTATTCATGTAATGTTATCATTTATTCTACAAACGAATTTGTTGAATACAGCTTTAAAAATAATTTTCCTAAAGATTGGATTGAATTTGGACAGCTCTTAAAAGAATTCTTTGAATTTGATGTACTGCATTTAAACTATCAAAAGCAATTTGCCACACCACTGTATCATGATATTAGAAAAGACGGTGTTTATGATGGTGATGTTAAATTAAATCTTAAAGCAATCGAATTTGGTCATTATAAAGCATATCCTTATGACATACCGAGACCTAGGATAATAATTAACTTTTCAGATAAAACCATTAAGGGATATATTGATAAGGATTTGTCTGAGGATGATGAAAACTTAATTTTGGAACTGTTGGAGAAGTATCATGTTTATTTGTGGATTTTTGATGAGTATCACTGCAAATCCAATGCTCGTGATCCGGATGATCTGGAAGGATATGACTGGTATTTAGAAATGGTTTTCAATGGGGATGTTATTTGGCATTTATTTGGCTATAATGAGTATCCTGACACTTATGTTCATTTGGCTCGTGAAATAATTGAAATAACCGGAATGGATTTGCTTGAGATAAACACTATTTCCGATGAGGATATGAAATTATTTAATAAATTTGGAGATAATATTTTATCCAAATAGCTATTTTTTTCATTAATTATTTATATTTGTATTTATAAAACTATATCTATTATATTAATTTAATTTTTATAGGGATAACATGGCTGAAGTATCATCAAAAGAATTATATGAATTTAAAAAAACATTAAAAGAATTATCAAATAAAAGAGGTAGAGGTACAGAGCTTGTTTCCGTTTATATTCCACCAACTAAACAATTGAGTGATGTTGGAAAGCACATGAGAGATGAAATGGGTCAGAGTGCTAACATTAAGAGTAAACAAACAAGGAAAAATGTGCAATCTGCTATAGCAGTAATACTGGAAAGTATTAAGTTATACAAACAACCTCCAGAAACTGGTTTGGTATTGTTTGTTGGTATGATTCCTAAAGGAGGTCCGGGAACTGAGAAAATGGAAAAATACATTATAGAACCTCCTGAACCTGTCACAACATACTGGTATAAATGTAATAATGAGTTTTTCCTTGAACCTTTGGAATTCATGATTGAAGAACGTGATGTTTATGGTGTTGCCGTTATTGATAGGAATGAAGCAACTTATGCTACTTTAAAAGGTAAAAAGGAAACTATTCTTGGTCATCTAACCAGTGGTGTTCCTGGTAAGCATAAGGCCGGTGGACAATCACAAAGAAGGTTTGACCGTGTAATCGAAGACCTCGCTCACCAATTCTTAAAACGTATTGGGGACCATATGAATGAAACATTTCTGCCTTTAAAAGATGATTTGAAAGGAATTATTATTGGAGGTCCTGGTTTTACAAAAAAAGATTTCTATGATGGGGATTATCTTCAATATGAACTTAAAAATAAGGTTATATCTATTGTAGATACTTCTTATACTGGTGAAGAGGGTATCCGTGAAGTTATTGCCAGAGCTGCTGATGATTTGGAAAACCTTGATGTGATGCATGAGAAAAAACTGGTTCAGCAATTTATTCAGGAACTAAGAAAAGAAAAGGGATTATGTTCCTATGGTGAAAGCCAAGTTAGGAATAACTTGATTATGGGTGCTGTTGATACTTTACTTTTATCTGAAGATTTGACAAGCATGCGCAAGACATTCACTTGTTCTAATTGTGGTTATGAAACAGATATAACTGTTAAAACTCAAGCTGAAGCAGATAATCTTAATGAAAAATGCCCTAAATGTAATGAGATTTTAAAAGAATCTTCTTCTATGGATCTGGCCGATGAGTTTGTTGAACTTGCCGAAGAAATGAATACTGATGTTGAATTTATTTCTACCGAAACTGAAGAAGGAACTCAAATTTACAGGGCGTTCGGTGGAATTGCCGCAATTTTAAGATATTATGTCGATTACTAATTATAGTGATTTGGAGATTTGTCCAGATTTTCTATAATACTATTTTTCTTTTTTTGTTTTCCTAAGGAGTAATAATCATTTAATCCTTCTTCTTGTCTGATTTTATTAATCAATTCAAAAAATAGGTGTTTGCTAATTCTAATTTCTTTGTTTATTTCAACATATAATGAGTGCATGGTTCTATTTTTATTCAAATAGCTGTTCTTTAAATCGTCATATTGGGTTTGTGTTATCTTGTTGGCGATCATTTAACTCATCCTATTTTATTATTTTGTATATTAAAATTTAAAATTTGATAAATTTTGTATTCTACTTTGTTAATTATAGTATATAAAAAGATATGCTTTTTCAAAATGTATATAATTTTGTTTATTTATTATGGCCCAATATATGTTTTTGTTCTAAATTTCTTTCTCAAATGGAGCATTTTCTTGACAATTTTAGTTTTCCATATTCGGAATATTTTAGTTGGAAGGTGTTTTCCGATTTGTACATTAATTAATTATTTTAGTTAGACATTTTGGATTAATATTTAAAAAGCATTATTAATTTGATTAGTTTTAATTGAATATTTTATAATTTGTTTAGGATAAATTTATTATTTTATGAAAAATATTCGAATATTTATGTAAAAATTGAAAAATATTTAAATATTATAAGATGCATATAATTAATTATATTGTTAAATATTACTGAAAAGTCAGTAAAAAATTTGAAAATTTAATGATATCAAAAAATAAATCTAAATGCAATTTGGAGGAATATTTTTGTCATACGTAGATGAAGTAATTGAAACCATTATTGAACAAAACCCTTCAGAACCAGAATTCCATCAAGCAATTCGCGAAGTATTGGAATCTTTAAGGGTTGTAATTGAAGAAAACGAAGATGAATACAGAAAAAATGCACTTCTTGAAAGATTAACTAATCCGGAAAGACAAATTAAATTCCGTGTCCCTTGGGTAGATGACAACGGACAAGTACAAGTTAACACCGGATACCGTGTACAATTCAACAGTGCAATTGGACCTTACAAAGGCGGATTACGTTTCCACCCATCCGTTAATTTAGGTATTATCAAATTTTTAGGTTTCGAACAAATTTTCAAAAACTCCTTAACAGGTCTTCCAATTGGTGGAGGAAAAGGTGGATCTGACTTTGATCCTAAAGGAAAATCCGACAGAGAAATCATGGCATTCTGTCAAAGTTTCATGACTGAATTATGCAAATACATTGGAGCTGATACTGATGTGCCTGCAGGAGATATTGGTGTAGGCGGTCGCGAAATCGGTTTCTTATTCGGTCAATACAAAAGAATTAGAGGTTTATACGAAGGTGTATTAACTGGTAAAGGATTATCCTTCGGAGGTTCTCTTGCAAGAACTGAAGCAACTGGATACGGATTATTATACTTCACTAATGCAATGTTAAAAGCAAATGATGTTGATATTGCTGGAAAAACCATTGTTGTATCCGGTGCAGGTAATGTAGCAATCTATGCAATTCAAAAAGCTCAACAATTAGGCGGTAATGTAGTAACCTGTTCCGATTCATCAGGTTGGATTTACGATCCTGAAGGAATCGATGTTGAGTTATTAAAAGAAGTAAAAGAAGTAAAACGTGAAAGATTAACTGCATATGCTGAAGCAAGAGAAAGCGCTGAATACCATGAAGGTAAAGGTGTATGGACAATTAAATGTGACATTGCATTACCATGTGCTACTCAAAACGAATTACAATTAGAAGATGCTAAAATCTTAGTTGAAAATGGCGTAATTGCTGTTGCTGAAGGAGCAAACATGCCAACCACTATCGAAGCTACCGAATACTTACAAGAAAATGGAGTATTATTCTCACCTGGTAAAGCTTCAAACGCTGGTGGAGTAGCTACTTCCGCACTTGAAATGACCCAAAACTCAGAAAGATTATCCTGGTCATTTGAAGAAGTTGATGAAAGACTTCAAAGAATCATGGAAGAAATCTTTGCAAATGTTGCAGATGCTGCTGAAGAATATGGCATGGATAAAAACTATGTTGCAGGAGCAAACATTGCAGGATTCAAAAAAGTAGTTGACGCTATGAACGCACAAGGAATCGTATAGATTTCCTTGTTTTCTTTTTTCTTTTTTTATTATCATCGTTTCTTTTTTGTTATTTATTAATTTGATTTTTGATGTTTTTTTAGAGTTTAAGACAATACAAAACTTTATTTTCTTGAAATTAAAGATTTAAAAAGTCTGATTTATTGTTATAATTATTAATAATATGAAAATTAAATCATTAACTGTATGGTTTAAGTTACAACTTCCCATATTATTCATTATTAAATATTATATTTGGAAAAAGGTTGTTGAGTATAAGAATTTTCAAACTGAGATGCCATGATAGATGTAGTTAATATTTTAAATCAAATGGATAGTTTTATGTACTACCCTTACCTGATAGTCTTCTTGATATTGGTAGGTTTCTTTTTTACTGTTCTGACAAAAGGAGTACAGATTAGATTGTTTGTTGAATCTCTCAGAATCCTTCTGGAACCTCCTGAAGAGGAGGGTAGTGTATCTTCCTTTCAGGCAATGTTGGTATCTACCGCTTCACGGGTGGGAACCGCTAATATTGTAGGAGTGTCGACAGCAATCTGTCTTGGCGGCCCTGGAGCTGTTTTTTGGATGTGGTTTATCGCTATTAGCACAGCATCCTCTGCATTTATAGAAAGTACTTTAGCCCAGATTTATAAAAGGAGAGATTCTGAAGGCCGATTCTTTGGGGGTCCGGCATATTATATTGAAAATGCTTTGCAAAAACATAGAGTGGCTGTTTTGTTTTCCATATTTCTAATCATTACATATGCCGTTGGATTTAATATGTTATGTTCTTTTAACCTGCAATCAACATTTATGGATTATCCCTTTTATAATCCGTCTGTAACTCCGGCTATTGTAGGCGCATTGCTTGCTATTTCGACTGGATATTGTATAATTGGTGGTGGTGAAAGAATAGTCAGTTTTACTAGTGTAATCGTACCGTTTATGGGTATTGCTTATGTAGCTATTTGTTTAATTGTAATTCTATTCAATTTTAAAAATATACCTTCAATGTTTTTCATGATTTTTCAAGATGCATTTGATTTCAATTCTATATTTGGTGGTGTGACTGGATCATGTATGGTTTACGGAATCAAACGAAGTGTATTCTCTAATGAAGCGGGAATCGGTTCGGCACCGAATGCCGCTGCTTCTGCGAATGTTTCCCATCCTGTAAAGCAGGGTTTGGCTCAAATTTTATCCGTGTATATTGATACATTGTTTTTATCCACGGCTACTGCATTAATGTGCCTGTCCACTGGGGTGGTGCGAAGTTCAACTGTTGCAGGCGCACCATATGTACAAAATTCGATTCAAACGATTTTTGGTAGTGCCGGCCCCATATTTATCATAATTGCGATGGTGCTGTTTGCATTCACGACATTGATAGGAAATCTTTATTATGTTGACAGTGCTTTGTTTTTTTTGAATAAGGAAAAGGAACCTTCAAAAAGAGTCATGAGTATAGTTCATTTGGCATGTGTTTTAGTTATTTTTATTGGGGCTACTCTTCCAATGGATGCTGCTTGGGCAATGGCTGATATTAGTATGGGTGGCATGATAGTAATCAACCTGCCGGTATGCATACTTCTCAGTAAAATTGCTATTGGCTGCATGAAAGATTATGAAAAGCAGAAAAAGGCCGGAAAAAACCCGGTTTTTAAAGCAAAATCAATAGGCCTTAATGAAGACACGCTGGACTATTGGAAGTGAGATTTCATCCCATCTGATTTATTATTAAAGAATATAATAAAAGTTTTTTTTTATAAGATACTATTAATTTCAGACGATTTTTTTTAAAAGCATAAATAAGTTATTGATTATAAATTAATATGATTTAAAATGTTTACATATCCTAAAGTATTAAGACCCAAAGATTTAAAAAAGATTTCCAAATACCCTTGTGATGACCAGATTAAAGAAGCATACATTAAATATTTGACAAATTACTCTTTTAATGAATTTGTCAGTTTCTGTGAGGATAATGATGGGGATTTGGAAGAGTTGATTTTCAAATTCACGGATTTGCAGTTGGAAAAATTCGAGCCGAATTCCTTGGTTTGGATTTCTCATGTATTAATCAACTTTCTGATTTACTTCAACGTCAATTTGGATTACGGGAATTATTATGATGCCTATGCTTCAGTCCTTCAGTTTTCCGTTCTGTATTTTGCCATGAACATGCTGGTTGAAAAGATATCCTTTGAGGAAGTTGAATTTCCGGAATATTCCAGAATCTGTTTTGAGAAATTTTTTAACGAATGCCCTGATTTTAGATTTAATCTGAAAAATGATTGTTACTTGGCCCATAAATCATTCAATAATGATTTTGATTTTACTGCTGACGAATTCTACGTTAAAGTTAAAGAGCATTTTGATGAATGTAATTATCAATAAGTTTGGAATAGTCTTTTGAGCTATCTTTTAATATCTGATTGATTTATTATGTGCAAGTTATTGCAAAATCAATATAAAATATTTTATTCAATGAACGCCAATAAATTATTAGGTAGGTATTATGTCTAATTTTAATTCATTAGAAGAAGCAAGAGATTTTTTTTATAAAGACAAATTCGCAGTAACCACAGGTATAACATTAGATGAGCTTACAAATGAAGAGGCTGTTTGTAGTTTAGAATTAACTGAAGATCATAAAAATGCATATGGTGGAGTAATGGGTGGTGTAATATTCACTTTAGCCGATTTTGCATTTGCAGTAATGACAAATCAAATTCATCAGCCAACCGTTGCTCAGCAGGTAAGTATTAATTATCTTTCTGCTCCAAAAGGCAATAAATTGATTGCAAGAGCAAAATGCCGAAAAAGCGGGCGCACTTCTTCAATAGTTAATATCGATGTAAGTGATGATACTGGAAGGGATATTGCTCAATTTATAGGGACTGGTTTTAAGTTGTAATTGGGGTTTCATTCCTTAAATTCCCATATTTTATTTATTAATCTTTTTTTTGGGATTTAAGTTTTATTTTAGTCTTTTTTCATGATTCATATTTGATTTTTCACAGCAGATATAATCAAAACCATTTAATTTATATTGTATGAAAGGATAATATATAAATGACTAATTAACAAGTCGTGAAAAATCTTGATTTCAGAGTTGCTGCCGTGGCTCTGAAATTTTTTTATAAAATGTTGATAGTTGTGATTGCAAACATTATATAAAATTAGGTCTTTTTTTGAATAGTTTTTTTAAAATAGGAATATTGGTGAAGGTTGTTTTAACGGGATATTTGTAATTTAATAGAAAAATCTGTTTTTACGTTTATTTTTTATAAATAATTTGTTAATGAAATCTAATTTTTCAATAACAGTTAAATTATTTAATATTTCATCAATTTTATTAAATGATAAAGTTTCATTCTGCACGTATTCATATTTGAATATATTGCTTTTATATGTTGAATAATTAAGAGTATCTTCCTCAGTATAAGATCCTAAAAAGTCTTTTGTAAAGAATACATTATTTCTAATTGTTCTAATCGGATTTCCTTGTACATGAGTATTTGAATGGATTATTGAAGCTGGAGGTATATAACTATGTGAACCAATTATCGCTCCAGAACCAATTTGTGTACCTTTAGAAATGAATACTTGATTACCTATCCAGACATGATCTCCAATAAGGACGCTTTTTGAAAAATTAACCCTATTTTTACTGTCTAAATCATATTCAGGGTATAATTCACTAGTTTTAATAGTCACTGCGCTTCCAATAAGACAATCATCGCCAATAATGAGATTTTGGTGTTCTTCAACATATAATTCAGAAACACCAAATTTATTGTTTTTGCCTATAAATAATGTTGAGTTGTTTCTTATGACTATGGTTATACGATAATGAAGTTGAGAATATGATAAATAAATGATAGAATTACTTCCACTGAATGAAATATTTGCATTTGTAAGATTAATATCTCCTTCACATACTAAAATATTATTCACACCACCAAATTTGATGGTAGTGTTAGTTAAATTGGGTTCACCGAATATTTTATTATCTTTTAAATTTACAATATCTTCCTGACTTCTAACAAATTCCATATAATCATATCCCTTCTTAATTTAATTAATTTTTATTAATTTCATACCAAATAACTTTATTTCAATATTTATTTAGTTTTTTATATTTATTAAACTATTGATAATAATTGTTTATAACTTCTTACTGTAAATATGGTTATAAAAATTAAGATAAGAAAAATTTGTATTTTTTTTAATTTATTTTAATAAATTATTTTTGAGTTGATTGTCTTCTGATTCTTCATTATTATTTAAATATTGCTTTGCATACTCTTTTATTATTCTTACAGATTCAGCTGTTGAAATAGGTCCATGTGGTGAGCTTTTAACTTCTCTGTACGCATGAATTATAAGATTATCTTTGAAATAAGGTAATTTTTTAATATCATTGATAAATGGTATGCAATGATTGTAAAGATCATCATCAGATTCAACATTCAAATAATAGGTAATTGGCGGAATGTATTTTTCTTTTTTGAATAATTTAATCATATCTATTCTATAACCTATTTTTTTTATGATTTGAGATTTTGTCAAACCTGGAAACTCCTTGTATAATATTCTAAATAGATGATTAATGTGGAATTCATGATAATTTAAAATATTCATTTGAGGATTATTCACTAGCACCTTTGATCCTTTTATAAGGGTTCCAAGCCCAGTTGATGTAAATCCTCCTCCTGAACTGCTGTAAAATAAAATATTGCTATGATAAATTCCCTGATTTTTACATATTTTTTTAATAATTTCCGAAACAGTTTCAAGATACCATTGGTTTTTATCACCTACTAACCATCCTAAGGTTATCCGTTCATCATAAAAGAAGATTGGATCAGCATAAGCGATAAATGATTCTTCAAAATATTTGTACCAAGACCATCTCTGGATAAATGGTGGTTTTTTATATGTTCCATCTGATGTCTGCACATTTCTTCCATGTGCACCAGGTCCACAACAGATTAAATTTTTATTAGTTGAAGATAACCTCATAACAAGGCAGTATCTAATGCCTTTGTAATTAATGTCTAATCCAAAAGGTTCATCTAATGGGAAATCATATGTTTCAATTTCATCAAAATCTACTTCAATAACATTTTTGACTAAATTTTTCATTGTTTATCACGGTATTAATTTAATTCACTATTTAGTTAATAATTAAATGGTGTTTTCATGTGAAAATCCCTTTTAGCATTAATAAATTTAATATTTTAAGAATATATATGTCGATTATTCTATATAATCAATTCGGAAACTATTTTTAAATATTATAAAATTTGTTTGTTTATTTTTGTTTTCATTCTTTTTCACAAATTTTAAATTATTTTTTCATGAATTTTTTTTGATTTAAATATTTGTAAATAGATTTTTCAATTTAAAACTTTAGTAATGTAATAAGTATATTTGTGTGTTTTTGAAGGAATTAGTATAAAATTAGACAAATATTTAAATATTTAATTTAAGATAATTATTGATATACAAAATTTTTATTTATTAAATATTTAATAGTGGGCTTTTATGAGTTTAAGTAATAAAGTTAATTTTTTTCTATTTGAAGAAATAGTTAAAAAGAATTTCGCATCAAAATATAAAGATTCTGTTTTAGGAATTATGTGGAGTGTATTAAAGCCATTATTGGTAATGACTATATTAACTATAATTTTCTCTACAGTTTTTAGCCGTAAAATTGAGAACTTTCCTGTATACTACTTATCTGGTAAATGTTTATTTGATTTCTTTACTTCTGGTGTTGGTGTATCTATGAATGCTATTAGAGGTAATAAAAATATTTTAGAAAGAACTGCAGCGCCAATGAACGTTTTTGTTTTGGGGGGAGTTATTTCAGAATTTTTAAATTTCATTATCTCATTGATTATTCTTATTGCTGTTATGATTGTTACTAAAGCACCTTTCCACTTCAATACAATTCCTTTATCAATCATACCAGTCATTTCATTAATCATGATGACAATTGGTATTGGATTTATATTATCTATTTTATATGTTTATTATACAGATGTTAAACATTTATGGAGTGTAGTAACCATGATTTTAATGTATGCATCTGCATTGTTTTACCCAATGGAAATTATTGGAGAACCATATCATCAATATATGATTCTTAATCCGCTCTTTTGGGTTATAGATCAATTTAGGCATTTTGCTGTTTGGGGAACTATTCCTGACTTATTAAACATATTTAATTCATTATTGCTTTCCTCAATAATTTTAGTATTGGGAATTATTGTCTTTAAAACACATAAAAACAAAGTTGCAATGAAATTTTAGAGGGTTTTAAATGAATAAAGATGATAAAAATATAACTTTTAGGAAATCAATTAATCAAGATTCTATTAATAATCAAGACAGTCAAAGACAAAGAATTAAAAAAAAATTAATGGATAAATATAACATCAATGATAAAGAAGCTGAAGCGGTATTAGTGCGTCTTGAAAAAATGGAAGAAAATAAGCGTAATGAAGAAATTCAAAAACCGCCTCTTGAAGTTGAAGATAAGAAAATTGAAACTAAAAAACAGAATGCTCCAAAATTGAATAAGCCAATTAATGATGATGTTGATGTAATCGTTCCTCAACATGTTTTAGATAGGGAAAAACAAAAAGAAGAACAAAAGAGTAAAGTTTCTGATTCTAGGAAAATTAGGAAGTCAGGTCCCGAAATATCTAATGGAAAACCTAATAATGATGTTGTTTCTGATGGGGATGTTCCTAAGAAATCTGTTCCTAAGAAAGTTGTTTCTGATGGGGATGTTCCTAAGAAATCTGTTCCTAAGAAAGTTGTTTCTGATGGGGATGTTCCTAAGAAATCTGTTCCTAAGAAAGTTGTTTCTGATGGGGATGTTCCTAAGAAGGCTGTTCCTAAGAAAGTTGTTTCTGAGGATGTTGTTTCTGAAGATGAAGTTGCTAAGGATGTTAGTTCCAAGGATATTGTGAGTGATGACCCGGTTCCTCCTAAAAGAGGGTTAAAAAAGAAACTTGGCAATCTTTTACATTCTAAAGATGATGCTCCAAAATCTAAAGAAGTTTTACAAAATATTGATGATGATAATGTTAATTCGTTAGATGAAAGTAAAGATAGTGAAAATGATGTTGATTCCATAGTTTCAGGTATTGTTCCGGGTTATAGTTCTGATGTTTCCATTGAAGTGAGTCATGTTGATTTAAGTTTTGATGTTGCTACAGATAATATTGATACATTAAAGGAAAGTTTTATTCGTACAATTAAAAGAAATAAATCTAAAAAATTCAAATTTAAAGCCTTAAATGATATTTCTTTTAAGATATATCAAGGTGAAAAAATTGGTATTATCGGATATAATGGTGCGGGTAAATCTACTTTATTAAGGGTTATTACTGGAATTTATACTCCTGATAACGGTGAAGTTGTAACTAGAGGTAATATTTCACCATTACTATCTTTAGGTGCAGGTTTTGATAGGAATTATTCCGGACGAAAAAATATTTATTTAAATGGTGCTGTTTTGGGTTATAGCAAAAAATTCTTGCAAGAAAAAGAAGCAGAAATAATTGAATTTTCTGAATTAGGAGAATTTATTGATCTTCCAATAAGAAACTATTCATCTGGTATGATTGCAAAACTTGGGTTTTCTATTGCTACTATGGTGAATCCTGATATTTTAATCATTGATGAAATCTTATCTGTTGGGGATGTGAATTTTAAAAGGAAAAGTAGTGATAAAATCAGATCTTTAATGGATGGAAAAACTACAGTTGTACTTGTTTCTCACTCTATTCCACAAATTAGGTCATTATGTAGCAGAGCAATTTGGATTGACAAGGGGGAGATTAGAGAAATTGGCGATGCAAATGAAGTATGTAACCATTATCTTAAAGATTCCGAAAAAGCAAGCAAAGAACAATTAAGAAATATTCAATTTAGATAATTTTTTATTTTTGAATATTTTTTTATTTTGTGAATGTTAAAAATATTCGTCTTTAATTAATTCTAATTATATCTTTTCCATCTTTGTTTATTTTTTTTCAATATTTTTTAAAATAAATGTTAATAATTTAATTTTTTATTAAATTTATTTTTTTTTATTAAAATTGCTCGATATACAAATTTTTATATATTATATTCATTAAATATCTTTATATGGACGATAATGATAATTCTTTTATTTTTTCAATTGTGATGGCGATTTACAATACGCAGGAATATTTAAAAGAAGCAATTGACTCTATTATTTATCAATCTTTAGATTTTAAAGAAAATACTCAGTTAGTACTTGTCAATGATGGGAGCGAAGATGATTCTTTGGATATTGCTTTAGAGTATCAGAAAAAATTCCCCAATAATATTGTGGTTTTATCTCAAGAGAATCAAGGTCAGGCTAGTGCTCGTAATAATGGTTTAGATTATGTTAAAGGTAAATATGTAAATTTTTTCGATAGTGACGACAAATTATCTGAAACCACATTGGAAGAAGTAAATAATTTTTTCAAACTCCATGAAGAATCTATTGATGTGGTTACAGTTAAAATCATTGAGTTTGAAAGAAGCACTAAGGCTCACCCTTTAAATTTCAGATTTAAATGTGATCGTGTCATTGATTTAGTAAAAGAACCTGGGAATCCGCAGTTATCCGTTTCAAGTTCATTTATTAAAAATTCTGCGATTAATAATCAGAGATTTAAAACCAATCTTGTAGGTTCTGAAGATACTAATTTTATTAATAGGATTTTATTAGAAAAGAAAGCATATGGTGTTTTGGAAAATCCTACTTATTACTATAGAAAACGTATGGATAATTCTTCTTCAGTTGATTCATACATTGATATGGTAGGTTTTTATACTGATAGATTAAAGTACCATTTTATGGATTTAATTCAATATTGTTTGGATAAAGAAGGTGAAGTTCCAGAATTTATTAAATATACTTTAGCTTATAATATACAATGGATGGTAACTCCTGAAGTACCTAACTTTGATTATAAATATCAAGCTGACGTATTTATGCAGTATTTCAAAAAAGTTTTAAGTTATTTGTCTATCGATGCGTTAAACTCCAAATTGATTAGGGGTCCTGCTCTTCGTAATTACTTAATTTCTAAATATAATGATGATATACATTGTGATTTTGATTTAAAAAGGCACGATGTGTTCATTCGAAGTAAAAATAGACAATTAGATAGATTGGGTGCTCATCAATTTTGGATTGATATTGTTGAATTAAAGGACAATCATCTTAATATATCTGGTGCCTTAAATTCATTATTTGACTCAGATCATATTTCTATTAAAGCTGTTAGAAAGGATAAAAATGGAAATACGTTTATTTATGGTGCAAAGAAAGTTGACTATACTGCTAGATCAAATCTTTTATTTTTATCTGAAACTATTCAATATAAGTATAATTTCGATCTTTCTGTTCCATTAGATGAGGATATAGAATATGAAATTGGAATTAAAGTCATGTATTATAAAAATGGTAATACTCTTGATTTTAAAAAAGGAAATGTGGTGACTAAATTTTTAAGCATTGGATTTAGAAGACATTCACCTATCTCAAAATACTGTAATTATTTCGTAAAAGATTCAAAAATTGTCTATTTTGAAGATAATAAGTTCTATGTTGAGAATTATAAATATTCTAAAATGATTAGTCATGAAAAGAATACTTTGAAAACAATAAAAGAAGCCAATATTCCAAATTTTATGAATATTTTATGGATAAGGGGCCTAGCATTACTGCTATATCCAATTTTCAAATATAAAAATAGGAATAAAAAGACTTATTTATTCATGGATCGTGTTGATAAAGCGGATGATAATGCGGAACATTTGTTTAGATACGCTCTTAATCAAAATGATAATATAAATAAATATTATATAATATCTGAAGATTGCAGTGATTATTCTCGTGTGAATAAAGAGTTAAAGAATGTTGTTAAGTTTGCTTCATTAAAACATAAGTTACTATTCTTATTTGCAGATAAGGTTATTTCATCTAATCCCGATGATGGTGTTGTAAACCCATTTGTTGTTGAAGGGAAAACTTTAGTTTATTCTAATTCTAGTGAAATTCCAAAATATTACATTAGGCATGGTGTAACTCAAGGAAATATGTCTACTTGGTTAAAAAAATATGATAAAAATATATCCTTGTTATTAACATCTTCATCATTGGAACGTGATTCATTCTTTGATGCAGGTTATGGTTATGATAAGGATAGGATTCAAGTTTTAGGTCTTCCAAGATTTGATAATTTGAGAAATGATAATGTTAAAAAACAAATTCTCATCATTCCAACATGGAGAAATTATTTGGTGGGAAGTAAAGATATATTTTTAAAATCTCCTTACTTTAATTCTTTAAATGAGTTATTGAATGATGATGATTTGATTGATTTTGTTGAAAAACAGGGATATGAAATTGTATTGAAGCCTCATCCTAATTTAGAAAGAACAATAAAAAATACAAATGAACGATTCATTGATTTATTCGATATTCATGATAAAATTAGGGTATCTAACGAGGGCGATTATCAAAAACTATTTAGGGAATCAGCTATTATGATTACTGACTTTTCATCTGTTTTCTTTGATTTCGGATACTTGAAAAAGCCAATTATATATTATCAACCGAATGATGATCATCCATTTAAAGGTGGTTATTTTGATTATAATACTATGGGATTCGGTGAAGTTACTAAAAATTTATTAGATTTAAAATCAAAAATTAAATATTATATTGAATCTGATTGTAAAATTGAACAAATTTATGAAGATAGGATCAATAACTTTTTTGATAATATTGACAGAAATAATTGTAAAAGAGTATACGATTGGATAGATAGTCATTAAGTTTGTTAAAAATAGGATATTAAATTATTTGAAGCGGAGTTATAAAATGTTCAGCGATTTAATCAATAAGAATAAAAAAATTGCGGTTGTGGGACTAGGATATGTTGGTTTGCCACTAGCTAAATTATTATCTTCAAAATACGATGTAATCGGTTTTGATATTAGCGAATTTAAAATCGAAAGTTATAAAAATGGAATTGACATGATTGAAGGTGATGATTTAAACGATTTTGATATCCACTTCACTAGTGATGAAAAAGAGTTGTCTAATGCCAATTTTTTCATAGTTACAGTTCCAACACCAATTAAGGAAGATAATGAACCTGATTTAAGTTTCATCAGATCATCTACCGAAACTGTTGCTAGGAATATGCCTAAAAATTCAATTGTTGTATATGAATCAACTGTTTATCCTGGTGTAACAGAAGATGTTTGCATTCCAATCCTTGAAGAGGGTTCCGGATTTAAATGTGGTGAAGACTTTAAAGTCGGATATTCACCTGAAAGAGTAAACCCTGGTAAAAATAATCAGAAAATAGAAGATATCACTAAAATCGTATCTGGAATGGACGAGGAATCTTTAGATATCATTGCTAATGTTTATGATTCTGTTTTAAATAATGGAATATTTAGGGCTAAATCTATTAAAATTGCCGAAGCCGCTAAAATAACTGAAAATATCCAACGTGATGTCAATATTGCATTGGTAAATGAGCTTGCTAAAATATATAATTCAATGGGAATTAATATTAATGATGTAATTGAAGCGGCAGGAACTAAATGGAATTTCGTTAAATATCAACCAGGTCTTGTTGGAGGCCATTGCATTGGTATTGACCCTTATTATTTGATATATCAATCTGATAAATTGAATTGTGATACTGATTTAATGAAAACCAGTAGAAAAATCAACGAATCCATGATTGATTATGTTCATGACAATATTGTCAATACCTTGGCGGAAAATAATATCGACATTAACGAAGCCGACATATTAGTATGTGGTGTCACATTTAAGGAGAATTGTAATGATATTCGTAATAGTAAGATAATTGAAATTATCAAAAA
The DNA here is from genome assembly GCF_001548675.1 of Methanobrevibacter sp. YE315. NCBI lineage: Archaea > Methanobacteriati > Methanobacteriota > Methanobacteria > Methanobacteriales > Methanobacteriaceae > Methanobrevibacter > Methanobrevibacter sp. YE315. The sequence continues at coordinate 1,854,626 of NZ_CP010834.1, read as the reverse complement.
ATTAGAAGAGAGTGGTGCGAATATTGAATTGAATGATCCTAATGCGATTCCTGAAGAGTTAGAGAGAATACATAACCTAACTTTATCCGATGAGTTTAATAATAAGTTTGACGCGATTGTAATTGGTGTAGCACATTCAGAATATCAAAATTTGGCTGTAAATGATTTGGAAAATATATCTAAAAATAATATCATATTATTTGATTTAAAAGAGACTGTTCGTGAAGAATTTGATAATAAAGATAATATTGTATATTGGTCTTTATAGATTCTAAAATGGGGTGGAGAAATGAGAGTAGATATTCTTTACAAGTCGGTTAATGATAAGAGTCCGTATGTATATAAATTGAGAACAAATGCACCTACACTGAAAATATTTTATGGATTGGAACATGTGGTTAAGGGTTCTTTCCCACATGTGGGGGTTACTGCTAGAGAGGGCCTTTTAGTCATGTATAAAAGGGTTGAAGATAAATCTTGGATGCCCGTAAATGCTTATTCTCGAAGTTCTCCAGCAGTACTTAACATGAAGTATCTTGTTGGTGACAATGTGTATTATGATTTGTTGATTTATGCACCAATTTTGGGAACTTTATCTGATTTGTATTTGGATGTTCCAGAGGGTTCTTCAATAGTGAGCATTGAAGAAAATAATATAGATAAAATAATGATTGCTGGAGGAATTCATAGTTTTGGTATTGGTTGTACAACATCTAGCATGTTATTTTCAAATATTATTGGTAGAAAGACAAATTCTCTAGTTAATAATTATTCATTTAATAAAAGTGATTTTCTTAAAGCATATCATTCAAATTATTTTAAAGCAGATAAAAAGTTTCGAAAGCATGATATTTGCATTTTAGAAGTTGATTCTTATTCTCAAAAAAAAGAAGATGTTGAAAAATATTTGGTTGATGTTGTAAATTTCTTCAAGACAAAGGTTAATAAATTAATTTGTTGGTATGCATTACCCCCAAATAGGCAATCAAGAAAAGATTTGATTAGAAAACTATTAAAAGAATATGAAGGGGAAATCATAATTGAAGATATTTCCTGCATCTATAGTGATAAATACTCTGACATGTGTGTTTACAGTAATAGATTTATTAATGACACAGCAAATGTGTTTATTTATAAAAAATTAAGCAAATGGTTGTAATTTTATGGAATATTTAACATCAATTCATGATAAATTAGAAAAAATTAATGAGGATTCTATTGATTATATTGATATCTTCGAGCACCCGGAATATATTTATGGAACTATTAATTTTGCTTCATCAAGAACAGATTTTTCAAAATTTCCAATTAAAACACATATGGAAATTAAAAAATTTGGTAATTCAGCCATTAAAGAGATGGCCGATTTCCATAATAGTGCTTCAGGGACTAGGTTACGTTTTAAGACAAATTCTAATTGGTTAACTTTTAAAATTCAGTTGCGTAGGAAATGGGGATATAAAAAGTTAGTTAATTGGAATGCAATGGGTTTTGATATTTATGAAGTAAGTGATGATGGGAAGTATAATCATGTTGGAGTGTTTGGTCCTAACGATGGGGAAAATATTTTTGTAGAAAGAATTAGAGCTCCAAAAAGCGGTCAAGTTTGTGTCTTTTTACCAAATTATAATACTATCGAAGAATTTTTCTTAGGAATAGATGAAAATTCTTCTATAGAACCTTTTGATTATCCTGATGAAAAAAGATTACCCGTAGTATTTTATGGAAATTCTGTAACTCAAGGTGCAGCAGCATCCAGAAGTTCGAATTCATTTCCAAATGTTGTAAGTAAAAGGTTAAATAGGGATATAATTAATTTGTCTATCTCTTCAGCTTGTCGAGGAAATGAAAATGTTGCAGACACAATTGGGAAAATTAATTGTCATAGTATTGTAATTGATTATACCAGAAACGCAAGTAGTTTGAAAGAATTTAAAGAAATGTATGAACCATTTTATAAAAGAATTCGTAGTCATCATCCGGATAAAAGAATTGTGCTCATGACTTCAACATCATTTAATAAGAAAAAACTTTATTTTGCTTTGGATAAGCATGTTTGTGAAGTTTATGAAAAAGCAGTTGAACGCGGTGAAAATACTAAGTTGTTATATCAGACTGAATTATTCGATGAAGAAGATTATGACTGCGTATCAGTAGATGAATCTCATTATATTGATTGGTCAATGTATAGAATTGCTGATAAAATTTGTGAACTTATTGATTAATTGATAAATTTTTGATGAAGGTTTATAAAATAGATATCTATTTAATAGATTAAATATAAAATAATATTTGGTGCATTTTATGTCAAAAAAATATATTTATTTAATAATTTTATTATGTTTGATAGCGGTAGCGGGTGTAGCTGCCTATACTTTTACCACATCTAATTATTTTACTGTGGGATCTAGCCAGGTCAAAGTGCCTAACGGTTATGCTATATTAAAACAATCTGAACATGGTGTTAAATTAGTAAATGGTGACTCTAAAATTACTATTTATCAAACTAATAATGATACTGACAAATCTATCAAGGAGTATACTCAAAGATATAAAAAAAATGAATTAAGTATAAAAGAGGAAAAGGTGGGTAATGCTAAAGTAACAAAAATAATACTAAAAGATCCAAAGACTAATAAAACAAAGATTACTCATTTCTTCTTTGATAAAGATAATAAACCATATCATATCTTCATAAGAGGAAAGTATAATGATGATGTTGTTAAATCAATAATAAATGATTTATGATAACTTTTAATTTTTTTAAAAGTTATTATTTTATTTTTTATAAATTTTTTATGACTTCTTTTAATTTTTATATGGGTTCTCAATTTAGGGGGTTATGTTAATTTGGATTTCAAATTTTCTGTTGTGATGGCAGCATATAACTCTGAAAATGAAATTGGTGAAGCTTTAGATTCAATTATAAATCAGAGTTTGGATTTTAAAGATAATATCCAAATCATTGTTGTAAATGATGCAAGTCAAGATGCAACAAGTGATGTTGTGCAAATCTATCAAGAAAAATACCCTCAAAATATAATTTTAATCAATAATGAGACTAATCAAGGAGCTGCAGGTTCTAGGAATATTGGTTTATCCAAAGTTCAAGGGGAATACGTTAATTTTTTAGATAGTGATGATACCCTCTCAAAAAATACATTTAAAACATTATACGATTTTCTAACAGAGCATGATGATGTCGATATTGCATCCATTCCTATCTACTTTTTCGGTGATAAGAGTGGAGGGCATGTTTTAAATTATAAATATGAAGAAACTCAGGTTATAGACTTATTGGAAAATCCGGATTATATTCAGCTTTCCGGTGCTTCATCTTTCTTTAGGGCATCGAAAATTAAAAATCATAAATTTGATGATATTTTAGAAATTTCTGAAGATCCATTATTTATTAATCAAATCCTTCTAAAAAATCCTAAATTGGGCGTTATATCTGGTTGTAAGTATAACTATAGGAAAAACAATGTTAAAACTTCTCTTGTTTCATCTTCTATTTACAGAAAGTCGTATTTTACTTCAAGAATGGATAACTATTTTTTAAGAATCATTAAGGATTCATTGGAACTTTATGATGAAGTTCCTAAGTTCATTCAACATTTGGTTGCTTATGATATGTATTGGATGTTCAATATTAAGTCTATTGATGATTTGTTAAGCGAAGAAGAGTTCAATATACTATTCGATAAATTAATTGAAATTTTATCCTATGTTGATGATGATGTTATTTATAATATGAGATTTGGTCTTGATTTACTTAAAACACACATGTTGATGGTTAAGCATTATAAATGGGATTATCTGAATAAGAATTTCTCCAATTTTGTCATAGGGGACTCTTTACGTGATGAAATTTTGGAACATTTCGCCTTAAATCAAATCAGAATAGACTTCTTTGAGTTTAGAAGTGAAAATGAGATATATATTTCAGGAATCTACAAAACATTTTTCCATACTGAAACTGATATTTTCGCTGTTTTAGATGATAAAGAAGAGATTCCTGTTTCTGAAGTTGAATTCCCTCAAAGAGATTCAGTTTCTCTTAATAGAACTTATGCTCATAATCATAGTTTTGAAGTTACAATCCCTGTTGCAAATAGAATATCTTTCAAAACAAATGAAACAGATTTAACTATAGGTTTTAATCGTACTTCTAGAATTTCACATATTTCAAGATATAAATTATCAAAAGATTATTTGGCTATAGACTGTGAAGACCATATTCAAGTAATCAATAAAACAACAGGAGCTGTTTTAAAAAATGAATTTGCTACCTTAAAATCAATGTGGAACCATAAATGGAGAGGGTGGAGAACCGCAATTCCATTAAGGATATTATACTTTTTAGCATATCCTTTTTTTAAAAATAAGAGGATTTGGATTTTCGGTGACTTGCCTAGAAGTGCAGATGACAACGGACTGAAATTATTTAAGTATGTCATAGATAATGATGATTCGGATGTTAAAAAGTATTTTGTTGTTCAAAAAACAGATGAGGAATATAATTACTTATCTGATTTTGGCAAAATTAAAAGATTGCTAGGATTTGGAAAAGCAGTGCCGGAATATGAAAAAGTTGAAAAGATAGGGCCGGTTATTCCTTATGCATCTTTAAAACACAGATTGTATTCATTATATGCGGAGCTGATTATCACTTCACATCCAGATAATTTTATTATTTATCCATTTTGGGGTAATTTCACACATTTGGCAGGTTTTGTTAGATCAAAAACCGTATTTTTACAGCATGGTGTAACTTTGCATGATGTTTCCCATTGGCTTAATAGGTTTGATAAACATTTAGAAATGTTGGTAACTGTTTCTAGAAAAGAGCGAGAATCATTTTTCAATGGAAATTACGGTTATTCTGAAGATGTTGTTAAACTATGCGGGTTCCCAAGATTTGATTATTTGGAGAGATTGGAAGATAAAAAAGAAATTGTAATCATGCCTACCTGGAGGCGTAAGTATAATGCAGTTTCCGAAAGCGAATTTATGGAGTCCGAACTCTTTGAAAACTTCAACAGCCTTTTAAATGATGAAAGCTTAATCAATTTCCTGGATTCAAAAGGTTATAAATTGGCATTTAAACCTCATCCAAATTTAAAAAAATTCATTGATACCTTTACAAAGCATCCTTTGGTAGAATTCACTGATAAGTCATATGCAGATATCTTTAATCATTCTTCAATGTTAATCACTGATTTTTCATCAGTAGCATTTGATTTTGCTTATCTTAAAAAGCCTTTGATTTATTATCACTATGATATAGATGAGTTTCATTTTGATCTTGACAAGGCATATTTCAAATATGATACTATGGGCTTTGGACCAATAACAGTTACTCCCGATGAATTGAAAAGCAAAATAATGGATTTGGTCAATAAAGATTGTGAAATGGACGATTTGTATAAAGCTCGCGTTGATGACTTTTTCGAATATACTGACAGAAATAACTGTAAACGTACATTGGATGAAATTAAGAAAATTGATAATTATTACTAATTTACAAATCAATCTTTTTATATAAGGAGATTCTTATTTTTAATCATGACATTAATAGATTTAATGCTTAAAAGAAGAAGCACTAGAAAATTTAGTGATGAACCGGTAACTAAAGATGAATTGGATAATATATTGCAGGCTGCTCTTCTTGCACCAACCAGTATGAATAGAAAACCTTGCAATTTCATGGTTGTTGAAAGGAAAGAAACCTTAAAGGAATTGTCAAAATGTAAAAATCATGGTGCTGATTTAATTGATGGTGCCGATAAGGCCATTGTTGTTATTGCGGATACTCTAATTGCGGATACTTGGATTGAAGACTCTTCAATTGCATTGACATATATGCATTTGATGGCAACTGAACTTGATTTGGGCAGTTGTTGGGTTCAAGTTCATTTAAGGGATAAGGATGGTGAAAATTCTGAAGAGGTTGTTAGGGATATCTTAAAAATAGATTCACATTATAGGATTGTTGGTATTTTGGCAATCGGTCATTCAGAAAATATTCCACAGCCTCATTCATTAGCCGAATTGGACAAGTCCAAAATTCATTTTTTAGTTTAGCTACTTTTAACCCTTGAAAAGTTACAATAACTTTAAATATATTTTTTTATAGACTAGATTTAATAATAGATTCAAGGAGATTTTTAAGATGCACGTAAAAGATTTATTGGATGATTTGGGATTAAGGCTTAAATTACCTCAGCATTGGTATTCCACAGACATCAGTAACGAATTCGAAGATGCTGAATTAATTCAAAATGATGACATTGTTAAAATTCAAGTGGAAGGCGAAAAAAATACAAAAGTAATTGTCATTGATGTAAATGATGGCATGAGTGTTGTTACAAAATTCCCTGATGGAAAGGTTATTGGAGTAAAATATCTTGACAATAAGGATGATTTTGAATATATCGGCCATCCTTCCGAATTATACTTTTAATTTCAAAATGACAACACCACTTAAAATACCCACCATCATTCCAGTCAATACATCTAATGGGTAATGAACACCACAGTATACTCTTGAAAATGCAATTAATATACTAAAAATAACTAAACCTGCAACTATCAATTTATTTTTCCGGAATTCATAAATCAAAACTGTGGCAACGCTTAATGTTGATGATGCATGGCCTGAAGGAAATGAATTTGGTTCTGTTGGTGTAACGAGTTGATGAACATTGCTTAATGTTAAAAAAGGTCTTTGTTCAACAATTGCTAATTTTAAACATAATGTAATAATTCCAGATAATATGAGGGAATATAAACATAATTTTGCTATTTTTAAGTATTTTTCTTTTTTATAATATTTGGTTAATATTATTGCAATGATACATAATACCAATAGGCCAGCAAATCCTCCGATATTGGTAAGATGAGGCATTATAAAATCAAATAACGGATTTTGTAAATTATTGTTTATCAAATAAAAAAATTGATAGTTTAAATTCATAATTATAATATATTTTTTGAAATTTAAATAGTATGCTGCTATCACAATTACAGTTTCAAAATATTTAAATATACTTAAAATATATTTTTAATCAACAAAATTTTAGGAGGATTTACTCATGGCTGACAAAAAAGCTCCTGCAGATGGCTGGCCAGTTATTAGTGGAGATTACATTGTGGGGGATCCTGAAAGTCCAGTAGCTGTAACAACCCTTGCATCACATATCGAAGCTGAATTAAGCGGTGCAGCAATTGCAGGACCATGTAAAACTGAAAACTTAGGTATTGAAAAAGTTGTTGCAAATATCATTTCTAATCCAAATATTAGATTTTTAATTTTAGCCGGTGCTGAAGTACAAGGCCACATTACAGGTCAAAGTATTCAAGCATTGTATGACAATGGTGCAGACCCGGACAAAAAGAAAATCATCGGTGCTACTGGAGCTATTCCATTTGTTGAAAATGTTCCTCTTGAAGGTATTGAAAGATTCCAACAACAACTTGAAATTGTTGATTTAATCGATACTGAAGATATTGGTGCAATTCAATCCAAAATCAACGAATGTGTTGAAAAAGATCCTGGTGCTTTAGAAGAAGACCCAATTGTAATGGAAGTCGATGAAGAAAACGAAAAAATGGTAATTGTTGACCAAGAAGCTGAAGAAGAAGCTGAAGATTAATTTCAGCTTTTTTTAATTTTTCATTTTTTACAAATTAACTTTTTTTCTACTTTTTAATATACTAACTTATAATCCTTGTTTTTGATGTTTTTAGCAATAATTTATATTAATGTCTTTATCCATGTGTATTTCAATACATGGATTATTGATTTTATCATTATGCGTTAATATAATTAAAGTAAAATTAAATTTAATCATGTTTTTCAATAAAACTTTTATTTTAAATAATGCATGATTTTATTTAATTGATGGTGTCAGGTTTACTTGAAATGGTTAAAAATAAAAAAATAGAATGTAGTAGATTATAATCTACTAACTTTGATTAAAGATTCGACAGGCACTCCTTCAATTTCAGAGAGTCCTGCTTTATCGATTAATACAGTAACACAGGTTGGTTCTCCGCCCAGGTCTTTAACTGTATGAATTACTTCTTTCACGGTTTTTCCACTGGTGATAACATCATCAACTATGACAACTTTTTTGCCTTCAACAGTTCCGAAGTTAGTACTGATTGTACCTTCGTCATCTGTTTCGTCATTGTCTTTTCTGTGTTTATTTGGGTGGAATATAGCTAAAGATGTGTCAAGTCCAGTCATGTCTTCCATAAAGTCGGCCATAACGGTTGCAAATGGAACGCCGCTAACAGCGATACCAACAACAGTATCTGCATCTCCATGTGATAATGCCATATCACTTAATGCACCTGAAACATAACTTAAACGAGTGGAATTTCCACCAATACTTTTCCAATTAATTGCAAAGTCAACTGGGGCGTCAATTTTTTCTTCAGTTGCTTTTTGGAGTGTTAACCATCTAGCAGTATCCATACTCACATTAAGTTCATCAGCGATTTCACCAGTTGTGAATCCGTGTTGTCTTAATTCTTGTGCTTTTGCGATTAATTTTTCTTTCACATTATCACCTAGTTATAATAATTCTTCAAAACTAATTGGTTTATGTTCTTTGGATGATCTATTTGCAGCAATAACCATTTTAAGAGCTTTAAGTCCATCTTCACCAGTAATTTCTGGTTCCATATTATTAACTACTGCATTTAGGAAGGATTTTAATTCACCTTTGAGAGGTTCTTCATGTTTAATTTGGATATCTTGAGCAAATTTACCATAAACTTCTATGCTCTGCTTGATGTAGTCTACAGAAATGATTCCTGCAGTACCTGTAAGCTCTAATTCTCTTCTTTTATATGGAGTTAACCAGTTCACTTCAATTATTCCAGTAGATTCATTATCAAAACTAACCATTATTTCAGCATGGTCCTCAAATTCACTGTCATCAAAGCTGGAATTCATTGTTCCGTAAACTTGTGTAACTTCCTCTTCAAATAAATAATTCATTATATCTAAATCGTGAATAGCTAAATCTATTGAAACACCAACATCCTTTATTCTTGGTGGGAGAGGTCCTACTCTTTTTGCGAATGCTGATACAATGTCGCCTATTACTCCATCATCAATAAGTTCTTTAGCTTTTTGAACAGCAGGATTGAATCTTTCAACATGTCCAGTTGCAAGAAGAACATTTGCTTCTTTAGCAGCTGCAATCATTTCTTCAGCTTCTTTCAATGTGAATGCTATTGGTTTTTCAACTAAAACGTGTTTGCCATATTTTATTGCTTCCATTACTACTGCATGGTGGAATGTAGTTGGAACACACACGCTTACAGCGTCAATTTCTTCATTTTCAAGTAATTCACTGTATTCGGTATAACCTTTAGCACCATATTTTTTCTCAATTTTTTTAAGTGCTCTTTCGCTTACATCGCTTACAGCAACTAAATTTGCTTCTTCCATTTTGTGATAGACACGAACGTGGTTTTCACCCATCGCACCTACCCCAATAACTCCTACGTTAACAGTCTTCAATTAAATTCCTCCGTCTAAACATAATCCTGGAAAAGCTCTCCAATACGTCTGCCAAGTTCAACCGCATCTCTTATAGAGCCTTTTTCCGTTTGTTTTTTAAGGATTTCTCCTTCTTTAGTTAATAATATTGAATAAATATTGAATTCTTTGTCTTTCATTTGAGCTATGGATCCAATTGGCCATTGGCAACCAATACCAAGCTCTTCCAAGACCTTTTTTTCTGCAAAAACTTCTTGCATTGAGATGTAATCATTTAATTTTTTGATAATTTCTTTTTTATCAGAGTCTTTTCTTGTAATAATAGCTAATGCACCTTGTCCTGCTGGAGGAGTGATATAATCTAATGGAAATACATTTTTGATGTATTTTGTAAGATTTAATCTTTTAAGGCCCGCTTCAGCCATTATTGTCGCATCCAAATCCTCTTCCAATGCTTTTTTGATTCTGGTTTCGATATTTCCCCTGATGGGTTTGAGTTCAAAACCTTTATCGTAATGATTACAGAATGCTTCTCTTCTAAGGCTGCTAGTGCCTAATTTTGAATCAGGTCCAAGTTCATCCCATGATTTTGAAGAGATAAGCACTTCATGAGGAGATTCACGTTTTGGAACCGCTACAACTTCTAAATCTTCATCCAATTCAGTTGGCAAATCCTTAAAACTGTGTACTGTAAAATCAACTTCTTCTTCTAAAAGAGCAATATCAAGTTCTTTGGTAAATAATCCTTTTGAATCCATATTGTATAATTGAGAAGTAGTGATTTTATCTCCTTTAGTTTTAATAATTTGCACATCAATGTTTTCGCCGGTTATTTTGCTTAAATCAGCACATACCTGATTTGTTTGGGCTAAAGCTAATCGACTTCCACGTGTTCCAACAATCATTTATTATCTCCAATTTTTGAAATTTTTTTATAAGATTTGACTTATAAATTTTGTTACATTATTAACTTTTGAATTAATGTTTATTAAATGTTTCAATTTTTGGTCTTTTTCAATTATTTGTGGGAGTTTTTCCTTTTCATGCTAATGTTTAAGTAAGTTGACATTAATTAAATTCATAGAATTTACATAAATGATTAACCAAAAAAATCAACATTTCAATTGTTAGATTTTATAAATTAAGCAGGCGCTTAATTTAAGTATTTTTCAATAATGTATAAATCAGAGTTACAATCATTTAAATTAAAAAATAGAATGGACAATCAATAGATTTTAAAAATAGGTGAATATTTATTCTATATAGAACCTATTATGGGATTTATTGTTTCGAATACTTTGGATAAGCTCTATTTTATCATCAATATCAGTCATTGAAGCTAATTTTTCATCAATTTCATCAAAACTAAGGACCTCTCCTTCATTTGAATAAATCCATTTTTCATCTTCAGATTTCATATATTTTTCAGTATGTTTTTTTGTAAAATTGTTTGCTGTAAGTTTATCAAAGAATATTCCTTTTTTGATTTCTTTTACAGGATTTCCTCCCCAAATGGAATTTGATGAAATCTTTTTATTTGAAACAACAGATTTGGCTGCGACAATACTTCCAGAACCAATTTGGGTTCCTTTTAATAGCATTGCATCCTGGCCAATCCAGACATGGTCTCCCAGGTAAACACTTTTTGAAACATTAATCCTTTCTTTATTTTCAATATCAAAAATCAAATGAGGATCTGCAAGCCTAACCCAAATTCCAAATGAAAATAAACAATCTTTACCGATTATGATGTTCTTTTCTTCACTTAGAAGGAGATTTAGTTTACCATTCATAGAGACACCCTCATCGATGAAAAAAACAGAATTATTAAATAAAGAAATATTCAAAAAATAACCGGACCGTTGGGGAGCTAAATAGATTAATGAGTTATTTCCATGGAATTTTAAGTTTGAATTTCTTAATGAAACATTTTTTTCGCATATTAACACATTATTCCGTCCATTGAAAATGATATTGCTGTTTTTCATTGCTGGTTCATGGCCTAATATACGATTGTAATTTTCATCAATTTTTATTATATTCATGATATCCTCATTAAAATTGTTATTAAAAAGTATGTTGATAAAACTATTTATATCTTTTTTAGAAAAAGGCTTTTTTTAATTCTCTTCAATGTTTTGAACTGCGGTAAGCTTGTGATTTCAAAAATTTTAAATTAATATTTAAATTTATCTTTGTGAAAGTTTTCTGTAATCTGACCGATATATAAAAAGAAGGTTTTTATTATTCTCCAAAGCAATATCATAGACATCTTCATAATTCCTGATGAGTTTGCATTTCTTGGAAATCTTTTCAGAAATGGAGCGGCCAACATCTCCAGTGAGTATAATGTCACAGGTTAATGTGTCTATGAATTCACTTAATTGCTTTTCATCAATTTCTTCACAGGTAATCCCATAATCCCCTCCAATAGCGACGTAATAGTCATCCAGATTATTAATCATATTAATTGACTCTTTTATGGCGGTGACATTTATACCTGGATTGATCTCCTCGATAATTATGGAATTGCCGATTAACTTTTTATTGGTTCTGCCGGGAATCCCCTTGTAGTTTTTAATTCCATTCATTATGGTATCGGCATCAATTTCCAAACTTAATGCAGTCAGGATTACTCCCAATACATTGCTAACGTTATGCTTTCCGGGTGCAAATGTTTTTAAAGTTAATTTTCCATTAATGATATTGTCATTTATTGTTTTAACGCCATTGTAGGTGATGTCAATGGTTGTTTCATCTAAAGTGTAGTTTGCATTGTTCAAATAAAGATTTGCAGTTTCATCACTTAAAGAGAATGTATTTGTCTTTTCATGTTTTACGTCTGAATAGTATTTGTCATATGCTTCTTTTTCACAAACAACTACATTGCATCGGAATACTTGTTTTTTGGCCTGGGATGCGCTGCTTCTACCTTTTGCTATCGGATAGTCTTCTACAATATTGAGTAGGAGTCCGACATCCCCAATACCGCTCACGCCTAAGGATGATTCAAATATTGCACTGTCGTATTTCCTTAGATTTTCACTTTTCACGATTCCCTCTGAAATCTGACAAACTGGATTGGCGATTTTATATGCCAAATCAATGGTTTCCTTAATGTTTGCAGGTGTTATTGAGATATTGCGTTTTAAAATGTATCTGTTTTCATTTTCAAACAATAGTGCGCCAAGGCTTGAGAGTATCAGCGGATTTTTTTCAATTAAAACCTCTTTAAGCATAAAAACAGAGGAGGTTTTTCCCTTCACTCCCGTAATTTCAACTTTTAATATGTCATCCCCCCAATCTGAAAGCAATTCCTTAATTATTTCATGATGGGTTTGGAAAGTGTAATTCAAATCAGGGTTATATGATTTGATTTCTTCAAAGGTTAGGGGCATGTGTATAGGGTAGATAACGTTCATATCTCCTTTGAAATTAGATAAGTCTTCTAATTTAACTAATTCAACATTATAAATTTCCAGCATCCTTGCATCAATTGAATTTAAGGTATTGTAGATGTCGTATGCAAGGACATTTTTTCCTTTTTTTGCTAGACTTATAGCTATTTTCACTCCGCCATGGGTTAAATCGATTACTAGGTTATTCATTGTTGCACCCAGTGTTGTGCTGTATTCCACCTTCATTTAATTTGTCTTTAACTTTTTCGTAGAAGTATTTGGTAGAGGTTCTTATGAAATAAGCATCCTTATCAGATTTTTTGAATTTAATCTCTTCTTCATATTCTGCCACTTCGTTGATTTGACCATCCATTACAAATGCCGCACGTTTACCTTTTTTAAGTAATTTTACAGTTATTTCACTATTGTCGGATACGACAAACGGTCTTGCTCCAAGTTTGTATGGACAAATTGGAATAATGACGAATCCTGCAACTTTCGGATCAACAATCGGTCCTCCTGCAGACATCGCATATGCTGTAGAACCGCTAGGTGTTGAAACAATCAGTCCGTCTGCCCTTACTTCTTCAATAATCTCTCCATCTACTTGAATTTCAAAATGAAGCATTTTTGCAGGTTTGTCAGTCATAACAACTACTTCATTCATTGCAGTATATCGATGGTTTTCATGTGATACAACAAGTCTGGTCCTTTTTTCTTTATAGTAGTCTCCTTTCAAAATATCATTCAATGCATCGAATGTGTGTGCAACTTCAATTTCTGTTAAAAATCCTACTGTTCCCATGTTAATTCCAAATATCGGGATTTCAGGCTTCATTTTTGATTGTGCTCTAAGGAGTGTTCCATCTCCACCTAAAATCACTGCCATGTCACAGTCGAAGTCGAAAAGGTTTTCACAAAGTTGGCTGTAGTCTATATTTAAGTTAATGTCATCAAGCAATTCCGCAGTTTCAGGATAGTCCTCTTTAATTTTAAGAATGATACTGTCCAAGTCAGGGTTTTCCTTTAATTTAACTAATTCATATGCTAATTGCTTTTCTATTATCACTTCGCGGCCGCTTGTCAAAAGATATTCGATTACTTTTGCAGCCAATAAGATTGGTCTTTTCTGGTCAATTCTTGAAATGACTCCGATTTTTCCGATAATATCAGTCTGGTTGTCATTTAGAATATCAATCATTTGTTTATGTAATATTTTATTGTTGGCTGCAACCACGATAGTTTTTTCATAAATGCTTAGTGTATTGTTAAGCTTTTGACCGTATTTGTTGGTGATTATTCCTCCGGCTTCTTCCAGGATTAATTTTGATGCTGCAATATCTATTATTCTACTGCCCCTCAAATCTAGAAATGCATCATATTTTCCGCTTGCAACATATGAAAGCTCCAGCACTACACTTCCAAGAACTCTCATACGTCTTGCATTATCAACTAATTTTGAGGCTTGGCTTGTTCCGCTTTTTGTAAATCCTCCCAATGTCATATCGCTGATGTTGATAGTGTTACTTGGAGATACTTTTTCATTATTCAACCAGCACCCTTTTCCTTTTTCTGCTTCAAAAAAGTTACCGTTAGCAAAATTGCTTATAAATCCTAATTCCACATCATTTAAAGTGGCTAATCTTCCTTGTGTCACGCCTGCAACAGCAATTGAAATACCGTAAGCCGGAATTTCTTTGATTGCATTATTTGTTCCATCAATAGGATCAACTAAAAATAGGAATTTCGGAATTTCATCTTCCTCCAGATCTTCACGTCTTAATTCCTGTGTAAGTGTAATGCTTCTTTTGGTTCCGCGACCTAGTTTCAACTCCCCAATCTCTTCACTGACAATGTATGAGAGTACTGGGGCATTTTTCAAAATATTTATAAGTTTGTCTTCAGCTATTGTATCAATTAATGAGGTTGGAGTACCATCTGCACCCATTTTTATCTTTTCGCCAGATTCAGGTTTTCCAACATAGGGTCTGATATCTCTACTTACTTCACGAATCATTTCATAAGCCAAATCTGTTGCTATTTGTTTGTCTTTTGCATCCATTTTTATCCCTCAATAATTTCATCATTCAAATAAACTACTGATGCAACAACTGATGCTATTTTTTCTACAGTAGTTGTGGCTGATTCAATAATTAAATCTTTTATTTCAACGCCACGTTTATTCATCATATATTCAACCATCATTTTCGCTTCATCGATTAAATCATCAGGGTTTTCATTAATTCCGTTTGTTTCTACAACACAACCTAATTTTTCACCAATAGCTACTGCAATAACTGCGGTTATATTGTCTCCAGGGTTATCTGAAGTGATTTCTGATAAAACACAATTTACCATGGCTCCAGATTTTAATTCAGGTAATTCATTTATTTCTGTATTGCCTGCAAGCATGCTGGATACTTTTATTAAATTAACGTCTCCGATTCCGGCATCTGTAAGGGCATTATCAAATGCATTTAATTTTGTGGGCCCTTCATCTTTCCCAGTTACAATAGCTATTTTCATTTTATCACTAAATTTAAATTTGTAATTAATCTTTTAAAAAGATATTTAAATAATAAAAATGTAAATTAATTTAGGTGTGCCTAATGATTTTTAATAAAACTTTATCTATCTTTATTTCCGCATGTTTTTTCATGTTATTGATGCTTATAATATCCTCAATTACTGCAATGTTTTTTAATGGGGGTTCAATTCCATATATAGGATTGGTATTTGTTGTAATATTCTATTTCATTGCACGTGCTTTTTATAATTATCTAAGAAATGATGATTATTATACAAACACCCGCAATCATTCAAGCGACAAGCCCGGTGAAAGTTATATTATGAAAGGTGAAAGAGATAATAAAAAAATGTTTGTCGTTGTTTGGGTTATTTTCATTTTAATATTGGCGGCCATTTCATTATGGTTATATTCATTTAACAAGGGATTAGTGTGATTTTCCCGTTCATCTAATTTTTTTTAAAATTAATTTTAAATTTATATTGATAATTCTTATTTTAAACGAATACTTTATATAAAATGGAAAAGATAATTTATATTAATCTAATAATATTCCTTATTATCAGATTAAAAACCGGTTTTTATATTATGGAGGAAAATTAATGTCAACAAAAGTTGTAGAAATTAAAACATTAAAAGTTGGAAAATATATTGTTTTAGGAGGAGAAGCTTGTAAAATCGTAAGTTACTCTACTTCATCTCCTGGTAAACACGGAGCTGCAAAAGCAAGAATTGAAGCTATCGGTGTTTTCGATGGTCAAAAAAGAAGCCTTGTAAAACCTGTAGACAGTAAAGTAGATACTCCAATCATTGATAAAAGATTAGGACAAGTTATTTCTATCCAAGGCGACACTGTTCAATTAATGGATATGGAAAATTACGATACTATTGACTTACCAATGCCTGAAGATTTAAAAGACTCAATTGTTGAAGGTATTGAAGTAGAATATATTGTCGCTTTAGGAAACATGAAAATAATGAGAACTAGAGGATCTAACTAGAGATTCTATTTCTCTTATATTTTCCTTTAAGATGAATTATGCTATTAAATACATATGAACCATGGAAATTTGCATTTTCTCAAGAAACTGAGAATTTAAAAGAAAATTCATTTGGAATAATCGGAGTTCCATTTGATAGTACTACTTCTTATCACTCCGGTGCACGTTTAGGACCAATTGTTGTAAGGGAAGCATCATTTGGTTTTGAAAAATACAATACTGTTTTTAATAAAGATTTAAACGCTACTTTTTATGATTTTGGGGATATTAATGTAGTTCCTGGAAATTGTGAAAAAACATGTGAAATTGTTGAAGAAACTGTCAATGAATTAATCAACTTAAATATTAATCCAATCATTATTGGCGGAGAACATTCCGCATCAATTGGAGCTATCAAAGCATTGTCCGAAAAGTATGGCAAATTAACCGTAATTCACTTGGATGCCCATAGGGATCTTGCTTTTGAATTTATCGGTGAAAAATATTCTCATGCATCTGTAATGAGGAGAGCTCATGAAATTGGTGCTGATTTGGTTCAGATTGGAATAAGGTCATCTTCTAAAGATGAAGAGGAGTTTGTAAAATCAACTTATAACATTCAGACATTCAAAAACAAGGATGTTCATAAGCATATGGATGCAATCGAGTATTATTTGACAAATATCGAAGGTCCAATATATATTTCAATCGATATGGATGTTGTTGACCCGGCTTTCGCCCCAAATGTGGGAAACCCTACTCCTGGAGGATTGTTCATATCCGAACTTGAAACCATTCTTGAAAATTTGACTCGTAAAGATGTCGTTGGTTTTGACGTTGTTGAAACAGCTAGCGATAGATTGGGTGATTCCACTGCAGTTGTTGCCGCTAAACTCATATATGATTTTTTAACATTGATTGAATAATTTTTTAAATTCATATCTGATTTAGATTTTAGGTATTTAATTTTAATGGATTATTTTTGTTTTAGGTTTAACTAAATAATATTGCTTTTTTTAGTTTAAACTAACTTTTTATCCGTTAATTTTATATATAACCTGTTATTTATTAATATTTAAAGGTAAAATCATGATTGGTGGCAAATAAATATAATATTTAAATCCAATATTGTCGATTTGTTAAAGCATGCTTTGACAATATAATCGAATTTATTTTACTTTATGTTTTGTTGCCATTTTTTAAAGGAATAATGTAAATTAAATTTTACATTATTTCTTTGTTTTTGAGTAATATTAAATTGTGTAGTTAAATTTAATACTGTTTTCTTTTATAAATAATACTATCAGATATATAGGTTTTTTCTGATGAGGTGTTATATGTTGGATAATATTTTCAAATTTAAGGAAAATGGTACAGATGTAAAAACTGAAGTTATTGCAGGTATCACAACATTCCTTGCTATGGCTTATATTTTAGGTGTAAACCCAACAATGCTAGCTGATGGGGGAATGCCTGCTACTGGCGTATTCTTTGCTACTGCTATTTCTTCAGGTATCGCTTGTATAATTATGGGGCTAGTTGCTAAATATCCAGTTGGATTAGCTCCAGGTATGGGACTTAACGCATTGTTTACATATACTATTATATTGGCAATGGGTAATCCTTGGGAAACTGCACTTGCAGCAGTATTTGTTTCAAGTATAATCTTTTTATTAATCACTATTTCTGGTTTAAGGGAAGCTATTTTAAATATCATACCAGTTGACTTAAAACTTGGTATCGGTGCAGCTATAGGATTCTTCCTCGCATTCCTTGGTCTTAAAGGTGCGGGAATTATTATTGATGATCCCTCAACCTTAGTTGCAATGGGTAACTTACTTTCCGCTCCTGCGCTTTTAGCTTTAATAGGCATCTTGATTACATTGATTTTCTATGTTCAAAAAGTGCCTGCAGCTGTATTCTTCGGTATGGTAATAACTGCTTTCATTGGATTGGTAATGTCATTATTTGGTTTTGGAGCTGGAGACATGTTAATGCCAGCAATTCCTCAACAAATAATTACAACTAATTTCGATTGGTCCTTATTCGGAGGATTTTTAAGAGGATTCGGACATTTGTTCTCGAATATACCGAATTTAATCATGATGGTATTCTCATTGGTATTTGTAACATTCTTTGATACTACTGGAACATTGATTTCCTTAGGAAGACAATGTGGATTTATCGATGAAAACGGTCAGGCTGTAGGTATCGAAAAAGCATTCTTAAGTGATGCGGTTGGTGGAATCATCGGTTCTGTCGTTGGTACAAGTACTGTAACTGCTTATGTAGAAAGTGCAACAGGTATTGGAATGGGTGCTAAAACCGGTTTGGCAGCAGTTGTAACTGGTATATTATTTATACTTTCAATTTTCTTTGCTCCAATTGTATTATCTTTATTTACATCATCTGTAACAGCAGCAGCTTTAGTGATTGTTGGTATTTTGATGATCGGTCAATTAAAAGATGTACAATGGGACAGTATAGTAATTGCATCCGCAGTTTTCATGACAATTATCATGATGATTTTATCCTATTCAATCTCATTAGGTATTGCATGGGGATTCGTAATATATGCTGTTGCAACAATCGCTACAGGTAAATATAAAGAAATGAGCTGGGGTATTTGGGTACTGGCTATTGTATTTATTATATACCTGTTCTTTGGACTTTAGACTCACTAATGTGAGTTTAAACCCTTTTTTTTATTTTTTTAAAATTAGTCGTTATAATCTTTTTCTACTTTGTCAAGGTAATATTTGCCTTTATCTGTAATGCTATAGAATCTGTATCGTTTATCTTTTTCATTAAGACATTCCACTAGTTCCGCATCTTTCAATGTCTTTAAATATTTTGATACATGATTGCTATTGTCATCAATATCCTTACTGATTTTGGATGGAATCTTATTTTCTTTTTCTAAAGACTTTAAAACTTTTATCCTTTTTTTGGAACGTGCAAGTAGGGAAATGATGCTCATATCATCTTTTTTCTCCATGTTCTTGAATTTAAATTTTAGCTATTTAATAGATATCTATATGATATTAGCATGCTAATAGCAATGTTTATATTATGTGTCTAACATATTTATCAATACGATTGAGGTGATAAAATCAACAAAAAGATAATTGTCTTGTTTCTCATTTTGGTGGCTGTTGCATTAATTTTTATAATGCCCATTAATTCAACCTACGATTTTGAGGGCATATTTGAAATCGATTTGCCTCCTGGCCGGGAGTATTGGAATGTGGCGTGGTGTCATGATAATGGAGCATTGGGCTGTAAAAACGAATACTGGGAAAAGGATGCAGGTTGTGAAATTAATGGGGATGAGGTCGTTGTTTATTATTATAATAATTCATTAATTGATGAGACTGAATCAAATGCATACCAGCATGCAATCAATGTTTTAACAAAAACGTATTTGTATTATGTATATCAAAATGATGGAAATTTAATCATATTAAAAAATGATCTTGGGATGAATGCTGTTCCTCCTTATCTTGTTGGTAAAGTAAGCGAGGATGGGAATGAGGTTGTTTTTGTTGGTGGACATCAGCTCGATGATTTAAAAAAATATGCGGATTCCGTTGAATTCAGATAGGTGATAAAATGTTAGTTCGTAATTTAGATTTTTTATCAATACCAAAAGAGTTTTCTAAAGTGGAAATTGAAATTTATGACAATAAATCAATCGCTTTAGTTTATATTGAAAATAAAGGATATTCTCTAGTATTAAAAGAAAATGGGGAAGTCGATTCAGTATTTTTACTTAAAACAGATATTCTTCCACATAATGTTAATAATCATGCAGATAGGGAAGATTTTATTAATGTAATTAAAATGTTGCTCGATAAAATTTACAGCGTGTCTGACATTAAGGAATATGAAAAACAACACCAAGAACATGTATTTTTAAGGTTAATGGACATGTTAACCGAAGGGGATAGCGTAGAAAAGATTAATGAAGACAATTCCGAAACATATAAAGATATTGAAAAAGGGTTCATGAAGTTGGAAATTGATATTATGGATAATAAAATCAATGCACTTAACTCATCAATAGCTAATGTTTCTAATAATTTACAGGCTGCCGTTGATGATATTGAAGAGAATAAATGGGGAAATAAGATTAGAAAGTCAATTGACCAAAACAACTGGGGGTAAATTATGGTTAAATGTCAAAAATGCGGAGCAGAAGTTATTGGTTCTGATTTTTGCTTCAGCTGCGGTGAAAAAGTGGAGAAATATGAAAGCGATTCTAGCATTTGTCCAAAATGCGGTACTAAAAATGGTCAAAATACTGTTTTTTGTAAAGAATGTGGTTATCAATTAAATAATGGCGGGGGTGCAGGAGTATCCTATAAACAAAAAGAATGGCAAGCCAGGCATGATGAAATTATTAAAAGATATGATAAGCTTGCTGAAGAATTCGGAATTAAAGATGAAGATTACTTTTTGACAAGTGTAAAAAGATTTAACAAATTAGAACAGACAACAACAAAACACCAGTTAACAAACGATGTGGTCGATACTGCTTTATTCGGCATTCCAGTAAATAGATTACTTAGAAGAGATTTAGGTAATGAAACAATTATTGATGGATTTTTCTTAATTAAGGAAGATAAATTTGTCTTTATGGAAATTGATAATCGTGATTGGGAAAAAGTAAATGCAGGAATAAACAATTTTTACTTTGATAAAATTGTATCAATGAGAGTGACAAAAAGACTTGGTGATGAAAGTAGATACGAAGATATTACCAAAAGAGCTTGGACATCCCCAAATGACATTAGAAGAGCTATTCAAAATGATATCCAATCACTTAAAGCAACACGTTTCAAGGACATGATTACAAACAATGATAGTGCAGACATGTTTGATAGATTATTAATAAAATTGGTTGATAATACTTCATATGAAATCAGACTTCCAAGTTATAAATTTGGTCAAAACTTAATTGATCTATTTGAAACTTTAAGGGGAAAACCACAAACTGTTGTAGTTCAGAATCAGACTTCTGAACCATCAAAAGCACAACAATTAAAAGAATTCCAAGAATTACTTGATTCTGGGGTAATTACTCAAGATGAATTTAATCAATTAAAACAAAATTTGCTATTTAATTAAGGGGTGTTTTCGCATGGTTAAATGTGATAAATGTGGAGTTGAAGTTGATGACTCTTTTGAATTATGTCCTAATTGTGGAAATAATCTGAAAATTTCAAAAGAGGATGAAGAATCACAATCACAGAATGTGGTTTATGGGAAATGTGAAAAATGTAATTCAGATTTGCCTGAAAATGTTATATTTTGCCCATCTTGTGGTTCAAAAGTGATTCAACCTTCCAAACCTAAAGAATCTGATTTAAAAGTTTGTAAAAATTGTGGTCATGTCGTTGAAGATGAGACTACATTCTGCACAGAATGTGGGGCAAATATTTTCACAGGTAAAATTGGTGAATATAAGCAAGGTGCTGAAGCCAATAATAATTTTAAAGAAAAAATTAATTTCAATGCAATAATTTTACCAACAATCGTATCATTGGTTGCTGCAATAATTTTGTCCTTGATAGGTTTATTAATTGGATTTTCATGGTTTTCATTTATTTTAGCTACTATTCTGAGTGTAGGATTTTTTGCTGGAACAATTGATAATGAAGCCAATGCTTGTATTTCAGGTTTAATTGTAGGTCTCATTTTGGGAATAATCGAAAATCCTTTAGTTGAATTGATGTTCGGTGCATTTGTCGCCGGTTTTTATGAAGGATTCTTCGGCGGTCATTTTCTGATTTTAATTTTAATTGGTGCAATCATTGCATATGTTTCAAATGTGTTTTTTAAAGAGTATATCATGGATATTGCTATGAAAATTGGCATTCCTTGGATATAACTTTTTTCTCTTTTTTTATCATAACAATATCATTAAATATCACCGAAACCAAAATTATAATATTAACTAAAAAATGGAGCATAGTGTTATGAACAAAAGAATTATTGAGCTTTCAGGCCATATTATTGACTCATTGACTTTAACTAAAACAATGGGCATAATTATGGACAAAGGCGGGGAATTTGATATATTGGAAATCGATGTTGGACGTAAGAAATCAGATATAAGCCATGCAAAAATCGAAGTTTCAGCCAGTTCTCCCGAATTATTAGAGTCTATTCTAGATGAATTATCAGTACTTGGTGCATCAATTGATGATATTAAAGAAGTAAAACTTGTTGCATCAACAAAAGATAAAGTTGCTCCTGAAGGTTTTTATTCATCATCTAATCACACTACTCATATTTTCTATGATGGGGATTGGATTCCTGTTGAAGAAATTGAGATGGATTGTTTGGTCGTTGTTGATGAAGATGAAAGAAGAGCTTTTGTTAAACCAATAGCTGATGTTAAAGCAGGCGATAAAATAGTTGTCGGGCTTGAAGGTGTAAAAGTTACACCACCTCACAGATCAAGAGAGGAACAGCAAGTATTTGAGTTCATGAACAGTGAGGTATCCTCTGAAAAACCTTTAATGAATTTGATTAATGGTATTGCTAAGGAAATGAAGGAAATCAAGGCAAAAGGAGGAAAAATTGGAATTGTTGGTGGGCCGGCTATTGTGCATACAGGTTCTGGCAAATTCTTGGCATCACTTGTTAGGGAAGGTTACATTGATGTAATCCTGGCTGGAAATGCTCTTGCTACTCATGATATCGAGTCAGATTTGTTCGGAACTTCTTTAGGTATTGAAGTTGAAACAGGTAAGATTGTAGCTCATGGCCATACTCACCATATGAGGGCAATTAACAGAATCAATCAATCAGGTTCAATCAAAAATGCAGTTGAAGATGGCACATTGACTGGCGGAATCATGTATGAATGTATTAAAAAAGATGTTCCATTTGTTCTTGCAGGTTCCATTCGTGATGATGGACCACTTCCGGATGTTATAACCGACACTGCAGAAGCTCAAAAGTTAATGAGACATTATGCTCAAGAAGTTGACATGGTAATTATGATTGCAACAATGCTTCACTCAATTGCAATGGGTAATTTGCTCCCTTCAAGAGTTAAAAGTATTTGTGTAGATATTAATCCATCCACAGTAACTAAATTATCTGATAGGGGAAGCGCTCAAGTTGTAGGTATTGTTACTGATATTGGAACATTTTTACCACTTCTTTATAATGCTTTACATGGGGAATGAAAATGAAGGAATTTACAGCTTATATCTATGATGTTGTCTCTAGCACAATTCGTCCTGTTAGAATCAAAATAGAAAACGGAATCTTTACGGAAGTAGCTCCAATTACAGTTAATGAGGAAACACTAGTTGATGTTAAGGGATTGCTGCTTCCAGGTTTCATAGATTCTCATATTCATATAGAAAGTAGTATGGTTTCACCAGCACAATTCGCTAAGATTGCCGTACGTTACGGTACTACTTCTGTTGTATGCGACCCTCATGAAATAGCTAATGTTTTGGGAATTGAGGGTATTGAAGCAATGATTGAAAATGCAAATGCCGTTCCTTTTAATTTCTATTTCACTGCACCTTCTTGTGTGCCTGCTACTTCATTTGAAACTTCCGGTGCTATTTTAGATTCCTCTGATGTTGAGTATTTACTTAAAAAAGATGAGATTGTTGCATTAGGGGAAATGATGAATTTTCCGGGTGTTATAAATGGGGATGAAGAAGTTCTAAAGAAATTGGAATTGGCGAAAAAGTATGAAAAGCCGATTGATGGTCATGCACCATTGCTTTCTCGTGAAGATTTGGATAAATACATTGCACATGGTATAAGTACTGACCACGAATGCAGCAATGTTTTGGAAGCTCTCGAGAAAAAGATTAAAGGTATGAAAATTATGGTTCGTGACGGTTCATCCGCTATGGATATGGAAGGCCTTTTCAATATAGATGAAGGCAAATTACTCATTGAAAATCCGGATGCTTTGGGTAGGATTTTCAAAGATATATTTGAAAGAAAAATATATTCTCCAATCTTTGATTTTATAGTTAGTGATGATAAACATCCAAACGATTTAATCAACGGTCATTTGGATTTATCCATCAAAAAAGCAGTTAATTTAGGAATTGATATCTTAAAAGCCATTGATATGGTAACAATCAACCCTGCATATCATTATAATTTAAATTGCGGTATTATAAGGGAAGGTAGACAAGCAGATTTTATAATTGTAGACAGCATATATGATTGCAATGTCTTAAAAACATATGTTGGCGGCGAATGTGTGTTTGATGGGGAAAATGTTCTGTTTGATGTTCCTGAAATCGAAGCTTCCAATTCAATAAATGCATCTAAAAAGCTTCCTAGTGACTTTGATGTGCATTATGATGGAGATGAATGTGAAGTCAATGTTATTGTGTGTTCCGATGGTGATTTATTAACTAAAAAAGCGACTGCAAAATTATATGTTAAGGATGGTATTGTCCAACCTGATATCTTTCAGGATGTTTTAAAGATATCTGTTGTAGAGCGTTATGGTGGAAACACAGTTTCTAATGCATTCATTAGAGGATTTGGTCTTAAAAAAGGAGCTATTGCATCATCTGTTGCTCACGATTCCCATAATATCATAGTTGTTGGTTATAGTTCTGACATGATGGCAAAAGCAGTCAATCAAATTATTGATGATAAAGGAGGCATTGCCGTTGTGAGCGAAGACTTCAGTGATTCATTACCTCTTCCGATTGCAGGACTCATGAGTAATGAGGACGTATATGATGTTGCTCATAAATTAGGTGTTTTACATCAAATGACTAACGCTTTAGGTTGCGAACTCCAATCTCCATTTATGACAATGGCATTTATGGCATTACTAGTTATTCCATCAATTAAGATTTCAGATAAAGGTTTATTTGATGGAGATTCATTTGAATTTATTGATGTTATTAAAAACTAAGGTTCATAACCTTTTTTTATTAACTCTTTTTTTATTTCTTTCATGGCCTGTATATCCTGTTTGTAGCCAACTTTTTTTACCACGCGATTAGCTTCTCTAAATCTGTTAAGATAATATTCCTTTTGTTCTTCGCCGACCATATCAAAACGTGTTAAGTTGGATAAGGATTCGATAACATAGCCAAACCCTCTGTTCATAGCTTTAGTAGGTTTATTAATTATAATCTCATTAACCTTTGATTTAATGACGATTGCTTCATCTTTCTTTTTAATGGGATCGCTTTGTTTAACGGCTTCAATAAACTTGATTGATTCACATTTAAAATAAGCTTCAGCACATTTTAAAGAGTTGTCTTCATTGAAATATTCGGGAGGCAAATTTCCAAGAGTGGATTTGGTAAATATTTCAGGATCATGGGTAATATTAACAATGAACTCTTTTTGAAGGAGAATGTTGTCCAGAGTGTGGCTTCCCTTGAAAATCCTGTTCAATATCATGTTTTTATCTAAGCATATCACACCCATTGGCGCCGCATTTTTCACATTTTCAGAATTAATAGTTGTAATTACGGTTTCGTACTGCCTTCCTTTTTCCATTCCTAATGAAGCTAAATCTATTTCCATGTTATCATTTTTAAGCCTTTTGTTTAAATAACATTTTTATATATTTTATTACATAAATATAATTGTTTATAAATGTTAAGGAGTTTTAATCATGAACTATAAAATGTATGATGAAATGATGGAGCAACCAGAATCACTTAAGAGAACTTTTGAAAGTGAGCTTCCAAAAATGGATGATGTTTCGAAGTTGGTTATCGGTGCGGATAAAGTTTATCTAATTGGTTGTGGCAGTTCTATTTCAACTTGTTATAGTGTTAGGGATGCAATTAGAATGTCAAGTACAAATCTTGATATTGAAGTTTATGCAGGTTATGAGTTTTATTATAATAAAAAATTGGTTGAAAATGAAAATTCCATAGCAATTTTCACATCACAATCCGGTGAAACTGCAGATACTTTAGCATCTTTAAGAAAAGCAAATGAATATGGATTGCATACAGTTTCAATCTCAAATGAACCGGATAGTTCCATGATTAAAGAAGCAAAAACTCCTATTATAACAAGAGGTGGAACTGAAACAGCAATTTTAGGTACAAAAACTTATGTAACACAATTGGCTTGCCTTTATCAGATTCTATTTTCAGCCAGTGATTATGAAAATAAAACAGAGCTGTTATCCCAGTTATCCGAAATGTATAAGATGTTGGAAAAACTTCTTGTCATAACCGAAGATGAAAATAAAAAATTGGCTTATGAGTTTAAAGATGAGGATATCTTTTATTGTTTAGGCAGCGGACCTAATTTCGGTCTTGCGTATAAATTGGCCATGACCATGCTTATGGAAGGTGCAATTAAGCATGCTTGTCCTGAATATTCCGCGGAATTCAGGCACGGTTTAATCGAAAGAGCAGAAAAAGATGTTCCAATAATATTTTTAAGGTCCGGTTTTGAATCAGATGAAATCACTGATAAGGCCATCGAATTTTCAGCAAATCTAGAGCTAAAATCTATTATTTATGAATTAAAAGATTTTGCTGATGTGGATAAATTATTATCCCCATTCATTTTTGTAATTCCTCTAGAATGGTTTGTATATTATTTAGCACACTATAATGGTGAAGATCCAGGTGCAACAAGGCACATTGGTAAAGTTAGATATTAATTTTTTTAAAATAAAAAAAGATGAAATGTAGAATTTATTCTACATTTACTTTATGTTTTGGTATAATTAATTTTGGAATGGTTATGGTAACAATTCCACTTGAGAATTTTGCAGTAATGTTTTCAAGGTCAATACTGTTCTCAAATCTTACAGTTTTACTGCATTTACCGGATTTGATAGCAGATACAATTGATTCAGCTTCGTCTTCTTCTTCAAATTCATCAATGAATGCTTTGAAAGTGGTTTCGATAGTGATGTCGTTGTCACCTGCTTCGATTAAAACATCTTCTTTTTCTACACCAGGTACTGCAGCTTTGATGTGGTAGAAGTCTTTGGTTTCTACTAAATCAATGTCGATTGTTTGTACTGTTGCTTGTTTGTAATCACTATATTTTTGATCTGCGGTTTTTTGCATGTTTTTGATGTTTTCTTTGAATTCATCTATGTTTTTGTATAATTCATTAATAACATTGTCCGCAAAAGCTTTTCCTTTTTCTTTTCTTTCATCGAACTTTTCTTTAGTTTCTTCTTTCTTTTCATCAAATTTTGTTTTTTCTTCGTTGATTTTTTCGTCAACTTCAACTTCTTCTTCTTCTTTTTCAGTGAATTCGGTATCAATAGTTTCTTCGTCTACCATATTTTTCACACTCCTACTTGATGAATATCAGTAAGTATGTTTTATTTACTTTTTGTAAGTATATAAATTTTTGTATAGTTACTACTTTTCTCGCTGTATTTTTACAACTAATAATCTGAACTTTTTGGCAAATAAATGTTACAATTGTTCGTATGAAAACGAATGAACTGGTTTTGTATAGTTACCAATCGAAAATATTTATTTTAAAATAATGTACCAAATAATTTATTACTTATTTTATATAAAAAATATAATAAATAATATAATAAAAAATATGAATGATTATTATGGGAATTACTGATTATATTAAAACTAGACTATTGAATAATCGTGTAGAGCAGTACAATACAAAACGTAGCTATTGGGGGGAGGATGAAAGGCAGCCTAAAACTGATGGGATAAATACTGGTCTTGACTTGCCTGATGCACTTCCACCTGTAATTAATAAGACAATAGCTAATGCACGTTATGCTGTAAAGCTTGACGGTTATACTTCAGGAATTTTGAAAAATAGGATTGATAAAGCTAATGTTAATATGGTTCTTGTGGATAAGGAAAATAAGTTATCTCAAGAGCAGAAATTAACTTTAATCTTATGGGCAAGAAAAATTGACATCAGCCAAATTGCTAAAAATATTCTGCAAGGTGGAATGGTTGATGGGGAAGGTCTAATTAAACCTGTGCAACGTTGGGATAAATCTATAGGTAAATATATTAAACCTATATTTTTGGAAATCGGTGCTAAAGGTTATGGATTAAAGAAAGAATTTAATGATGATAATGAAGTACAGTTATATCTACATAAGATGCCCGAAGATGTTGTTGCGGGATCTCCTGAAGAGTTCGCTAATTATGTTAGTGTTGAAGAAGGAACATTAACGGTCAAGTACGAACCTGAAGAGGTTATTAACTTCATGTATAATGAGATTTATTGTGAAGCTCAAAGTATTATCCTAAATTGCCTTGATGATATATATCACAAATGTAATTTGGAGAGAAACCAAGTAGAGAGAATTAATAAGGATAATATTATTGAAGTTAAGCCTGCAATGGATGCGAATGGCCAGCCTTATATTACTGAACTTTCATCCACTGCTAAGGAAAATCTTTATGCTGATTATGGAACTACTGCTGGGAGTAATGTAGCTATTGTGCCTCCTGGAATAGAATCTAAAATCTTAGGGGGTAACAACTACCAATCTGACTATACGAGGCAAACTGAAATCTTTAGAAATAATATTTTAAGAACTTTTGTAACTCCTCAGTCTCAGGCAGGTAATGAAAAGTCTAATCAGAATGTGGCCGAGTACATTAACGATTCAGCTATCACTGGGTTTATTGTTAATGTGGCCAACGACCAGAAATGGGTGTTAAAGTATTGCAATCAGCTATTGAATATGCAATTGGAGTTAATGGGTATTAGTGAAACTTTAGATATTTATTTCAGCTATTCAAGAGATGATGTTTTAAGATACATTATGGAACTGTCTTCTGAAGGTGATGAGATTTATAAGAACTATCTAAGTAACTTTGAAGAGGAACAGCCTGTTGGTGAAAGGATTGTAACTGAAAGTGGTGTTGAAGTATAATAAAGATTTATATAAAATAAGTAATAAAATATATAATAAATAATATAATAAAAATGTGATAATAATGAGGCATGAACTTTTTGAAGTCGGATCCTATGACTATTCCGACCTGGACGATAGACTCGACAAACCTGTTGAATGGACTGAAGATGATCTTAAGCTAATAGCTGAAAACTACCGTGGAGGAATTCCACTAACTTCAGAGCATGACAATATCTACGTTGGTATTGGAAATAATATTGAATATGAAGAAGGTAAGCTATTCATTGAAGTTCCGGACGAATTGGATATGGAAGGAAAAGGTCTATCTCCTAAAGTTGATGTCTTATTAAAAGATAAAGGAGATTCATTTGGAATTGATACTATGAGCTTAATAGATGTTGGTGTAACTAAAAGTCCAAGAAAAATTACCTTGTTAAATTCAGATATTGCTGGTGATGGAAGTGCAACTGGAAATCCTAATCCTGAACCGCCTGCTCCACAGCCACAACCTCAAACACCTACTAAAGATACAAATGTAGCTACAACTTTATTATTGGAAAAGCTGCAAGGTAAGGATGCTGAGATTGGAAAGCTTCAGGATGAAATTAATAATTTGAAAGAAGAATCTAAGAAGTATGATGAGATTAAAAAAGCTATTGAAGAAAATAAGGAATTTATAGATTCTAAAGATGATATTCTAAAAGAATTATCTGAATTAAGAAAAGCTGAAAATGAAAGGAAAATAAAAGAGTACGAAACTAAATATAACTTTAATTATAATGAAAACGCTCAGGATAAAGAGATAATTGATAAGCTATTATCTGGTGATGTTGATATGGAATTAATGGAAAAACTGGCTGAAAGAAGAATTAAAATTGAAGCTAGTAATGATGGTTCAACTCCTGGAGGAAGAAATCCTGAAAACTCTGGTGATGTAGAAGAAACTGGATTTACGGGCAGCACTGGAGATGAGGATGCGCCTTCCTTCACGACACGTGAGGAATATAATAAAATTCTAAAGGATATGGGATTCAACCGAACTAGAATATAGCTATGATGGTGTTTTCTTACTTTTTCACCGGAGCTATACTTTCATTGAATCGCTCGTTATATAATTAAGGGGGAAGTGTTTTGTGTGTTTTCACTCTCCCTTAAAAATCTTGCATTGAAACCCTTAATGCCTAATTAAGGGGGGACAAGCCCCCCTTTAATTACCCACGAATGCCAATGCAAGGACGAATGATGTTAACAAAACTTAACCCACGAACCGACCGCTAAAGGGTCGGTTCTTAAATTTGATAAATTCATCTATGCCAAATCCATGAACTCGGAATGGGGGACAAGCCCCCATTCCTCGGAGTCGACAAACTAATATTTTCAAATCCATAAACTCGGAACAGGGGACAAGCCCCTGTTCCTCGGAACCTGACATGGCTATTATTGTTAGGTCTATAGTATTGGCCTTTCGCTTCGCTCAAGGCGTCCAGTCCGACCTTCGGTCGGACGGAACATAATGAAAATCTTGATTATTTTAAAAATGGTTTTTACATTGTTTGCCTTACGGAACCGACCGGCGAGGGTCGGTTCCTCCATACAGTATATGCTCGCCAATCCTATTCACCCAGGCCTCCCACACACGCCTCCCTTCGGTCGGCGTGGGGTCGGCCTGGGCGAATTGGCTCGCTTAAAACGTGGGCATGTCTGTTTGAATTAATCCAAATAATTAATTATTTTGCCAATTTTCATAGAAATTTTTATTATCTGAGAATAATAAAATGTAAATATATTGTTAATAAATATGTTGGTTTTAATTACAAATCAATAAACATAGGTGAGAAGGGATTTCAATGTTTTTAAATGACAAAGAAAGAGTGATAAATGAAGGTGAAGTTTATATTAATCCTATGAATATTATTTTAAGTACTTTAGAAAAAAAGGGCAGTCTTTTTATTACTTGTTTACAATTAGGATTTGAAATTAATGATATTGAAGAAATGTATGAATTAGGTCAACAATCTTCAAATGAAGATTATGAATATTTTTATAATAAAGTTAATGCTATTGAAAAAAAGTTTGGTTTTGAAATTTTACAATATGATACTAACACTCCTGCAATAATAGATAGTTTCCAAGGGTATAATCATTTAGATTTAACTAAATTTAATTTTAATCCAAATTCTGTAATTTATATTCAGCAAAATAGGAAGGAATATAAAGTTACAAATATTTTTAAGTCTCATGATTCTAAAAAAATATTTTTATCAATTAATCAAGAAAATAATTTTAATAGAGGAAATTCAAGATCTAACTTTAGAAGTAGCTCAATACCTCTCACTTTTAGGAATGAATCAAATACTCCAAATGAAATATCAATTCCAAGGCCTTTGTCAAGAAAATATGATTTTACTGTGGGTGAATTTAAAACAATAATTAATAATTTGGATCCTGATACTCAAATATATGTATTAAAAGAGGGTAAGGCTTATGCTTTTGGTGTAGTTATGCATTATGATTATAATGCATTTGATTTATTTGGAAGGGATAATCCACAAGAAAAATTAATAATTGAAATTGATATGATGGGTGATGAAAGTAGATATAATCAAATTAAAATTGGCAATAGTTATTTCATTGATTTAGGTAATTTTGAATTATCTGATATTGCTGACAAATTAAAAAGACGAGGAATAATTGATGATGGTTTTTTTGAAGCAGGTAATTTTTACTATATTGGTCAAAACGAGTATGAAACTGTGAAATATTATTTAATGGAATTAGTAGAACGTGCAGTTGATAGTTATTATGCGAGTGATTGCTATTAGGAATGATTAAGTTCTGGATGATACAATACATTCAGACAATTTAAACTATTATTATTTACTATTAAATAATTAAAGGCGCATAATATTTATTTTATCCTGTTCCACAAATGGGGCTGTTGGATCAATTCTTAAGATTTCGTCATAACATTTTAAGGCGTCTCTTTTTCTACCCAATTGAGCCAATGTTACTGCCTTTTCACGAATTAAATAGATATTTCTAGGGTCACGTGAAATTTCATCTTCTAAAAATATATACATTTGTTTTAAACAATTTTCAGCTTCTTGTATGCGTCCTAGTTCAAGTAATGAACGACCTTTGTAACCTAATACTCTGAAATCTGGATCTTTTGTTTTTAGGACTGCATCAAAGCATTCAACTGCTTTATCATGAAAACCTAATCTTCCGTAAATGTCACCTTTCATTTTTAAAACAATTGTGTTTTGACTTCTAAGTTTTACATATTCATCTGTTATGTCTTGTAAACTATGTGCTACTTTTATTCCAAATCCAGTATGGAAATCTACAAAGAAGTAATTGTTTTGAACTAAGTAATTTAACACTAATGGAATCAAATCAAGGCTAAAATTAAGGAAAACGAATTCTTTATTCTTGTTATAATGTGCTGAAAATATTTTATATCCTTCTTGTGAGTCTTTTACTGCTTGCGAAAGCATTGGTAGTATATTTTGATTATTTCTTTCCAAAAATTCATTCATCATTCCGATGAAGTTATATGTTCTAAAAAAGTAAATTGCTGGATATTCTTCACTTGATATGTCTAAGTATTTTAATGCTTGTTCAAATGATTCATTTGATATTTTAAAATTTTCTTTAGCAGCATTTGCACAACCTTTATAAAAATGTCCGAGTCCATTATTAGAATCAATACTCAATGATTTATCAGCTGCTTTAATCGCCTGATTATAATCAGAGGTTATGTAATATAAGCTTGCCAATTTAGCATAATATTCGGCATTACCATTATAATTGCTTTCAGCATCCCTATATAATTCAATAGCAAGTTTATCTTCACCCATAGCCAATCCAAATGCAATCATGTATCTTGCTTCAAGATTTTCTTTTATTTTTAATGATTTATCAACCATTTTTGCATGTTCATCAAAGCGATGCAACTGTTTTAAGATTAATGCCTTTAAATTATAATAATTGTAGTTTTCCGGATCTTCTTCAATTGCATCATCAATGTATGTTAATGCAAGTTCATATTCATTAATTTGGTATAATCTCTGAGCTTCTCGGAAACTATTAGTAATAGTTACATTAACATTGCCTGTTCCTCCAACAGTCCGTGTTGGTGTTGGTGTTTGTTTTCCATCATCTAATTTTATTCCACATTCGCTGCAGAATTGGGGATTTGTTCCCCTTAATTCTGCTCCGCAACTCCAACAGAATTTCATAATTTTTGACCACACTCTGGACAGAATTTCATACCTGCCTCTAATTTATTTCCACAATTAAAACAAAACTTGGCTCCACTTTCTTGTTTAGGAGGTAATTTTATATCTGGTTTTTTCCCTTTACAAATCATGGCATATTGACATTGATCACAATGTTTATCTTTTGCTGATGAAAAATTACAATCTCCAATATTTTGAGCGGTGGTTTTAATGTCTTGTGCAAGTTCGTCTATTTCAATTTGATTGATTGGAATAGGTTTCGCTTCTTTGGATTTAATTGCATAAATTTTTAATTCCCCAATATCTAAACCAGCATATCTATGATTTTCATCACTTAACCCTAAAATATAGGTATATAATTGTTTGGTATACTTTTCAAGATACTTGTTAGCAGATTTAGTGTTTTTGTAATCTAAAATTCCAATTTTTCCATCCTTGGTTTTATATATTAAATCAATTACTCCATTTAAACTATAATTATCTTTTTTAATGTAAAATGGAACTTCACAATCAATGATTTCTAAATCTTTTCCTTCGTTGTGGTAGTAATATAGAATATCTTCTGTGATTCTAGCTAATTTCTGAGAATCATTTTCATTAGGAGTTTCTTCTAATTTAGATTTGTTAAATAAATTAGTTACAGTTGATATTACCTTTTCATCACCAATATAAACATTGTCATTTTCTTTAATGAGTTTGTTAATTACTTCAAATGCTTTATGTATGAATATACCATCACTCATACGGCGAGTGTCAGTTGTTTTAAGACCAAAATCATTTGCAAGCCTATATTTTAAAGGACATGTTTGATAATTCATTAAAGATGTGAAACTTAATTGCACGGGTTCTTCTTCAACTTCATCTTTTTCACACACGGTAGGTTCAATGATTTCAAAATTATTTCTTAACGGTTTACAATAATCATTGGAGTCAATGAAATGTTGTATTTTTTCATTACCCTTTGGAACTAAGTCAAAGTATTGTTTTTTAGTTTTAATATCTAAATTAGAATCAAGATATTTAAATGCTTTATCGAATAAATCCTCAGATCCCTCAGGAGAAATGTTTGATAAGATTAAAGTGTCTTTTGCTCTTGTTATTGCAACATAAACAATACGTTCTTCTTCTTCATCATGAGCCATTTGTTCATGTGTCTTTTCATCAATTAAAACACCATTCTCATCTAATGTTTTCCCAAATGGTTTATATTCAAGACAAGGATTCGGGGAATAATAAACCGGTCTTATTTTACCACCAATAAATGCATAACCACTTGGAGGATTAGGATCTTTAAACTTCATTGGAAACTTGCCCTCACTTAAAGATGCGACAATGACGACTGGGAATTCTAAACCTTTAGATTTATGAACTGTCATTATTTGAACCCCTTCACCTTCAGCATATGCACCATATTCATCAATATTATGATATAAGAACCAGAATGCACCTGCTAAATCTTTAGGATTTCTAACTTGTTCATAATTAAATAATGTATTGCTTAAAAGAGCAATATTTTCAACTTGATGTTTATTTTCATCAGCATTAATAAATTCTTCATCCAAATAATCAGTAATTGTTAGAAGTTGCAGATATAAATTTAAAATACTTGGTTTCTCTTCCCATGGAATATCTTCATTCAGGTAGTCATTTTTAATATTTTCCAAAAGATAAAAGAATGTTAAATCATCAGTATTTGTAACTCCCCATTTTAAGAGATTTTGATGATTTATCATAGGTCTTGAAACACGTCTAAATATTTCCGCTTTAATATCATCATCTCTATTTAGTACTCCTGTAAACTTAGAAACTCTGCTTTTTTTACCAGTCATTTCTAAATAAACTTCTTTTTCTGTAGCAATAACTTCTGCTTCAAAATTATCATGGACAGAGTTTAAAATGTCTTTTGTTTCATCGGAAAGGTTAACTAATGTTTGATTGAAGTTTTCACCAGTAAATGCTTTTAGATTTAACCAATCAAGTTCCCAACCATTAAAAATAGGACTATGTTCATCATCATCTTGGATAATGTAATATAATAAAGTTAATATTGATTTAATCTCATCTCTTTCAAGTAAATCACTTCTACCTTTAACTTGATATGGGATATTATTTTCCTTAAGTTTTTCAATTAATGGATTAATACAGTTATTTTCACTTGTAACTGATCTGGCTAAAATTCCAATTTCAGAATAATCATCAATTTTATTAGTGTTTTTTAAATTTAAAATTAAGCTAACAAGTTGTTCTGCTTCTGAGTTGTTATCATCACTTATCATATAGTAAATATCTCTTGAAACATTTCTCGCACCATCAGCATCACTTTTACTGGAATGCTTAATCTTTTGGTCGTAAATATATTTTTCTGAAAAATCAATAATCTCATTAGTTGAACGATAATTGGTTGATAAATCCATTTTCTCAACATTATCTCCGTGATCGTCATATAATTTCTTAAAGTAGTTTTCAATTGAACCTCTAAATCCATAAATACTTTGTTCAACATCTCCCACTACCATAAATGAATCTGCATTCTCCATTAATGTGGCAAATATTTTCATCTGTACAGGGTCAGTATCCTGGAACTCGTCAATTAAAACATTTGTAAATTGAGTTTTTGGATTTAACTCTAAATGTTTCAATGTATTTACTTGCATTAAAGAAAAATCAGTCAAATTCTCTTCTTCAAGAAGTTGTAGATATTTAGGATAAGATTCAGCTATTTTTAAATATTTTGCATTATAATATGATTTTTTAAGCTCCTTATCATCATGTATTTCATTAAATGGAAATTTTCCATCGTTCTCTTCCATATAATTTTTTACAAAAGTAAGATACTCAACACTCATTGGCCTAGTTTCTTTAATGTATTCAGTTAAACATCTTGTATCAACTTTAAAAGTTGTGTATTCATTATATTTTCTAACAATATCTCTAACATCACGTGGTTTAACAGTAAATTCATCAACAAAACCTAAATCTTTCAGGTGCTTTGAAATAAACATGTTATTTTTCTCATTTAAATCATCATCAATAACATCAAAACCAATAGCTCCACTTTCTTGTAGGATTCTTGAACAGAATCCGTGGATGGTTGAAATTTGCATTAAATCAATGTCACTTTTTGCAATATCATCTTTTGACAGCCTATCTTTAAGTTCATCAGCTGCTTTTCTTGTAAAAGTGATTACTAGCATACTTTCAGGAGCAACTTTTTTCTCATTTAAAAGATATTTTACTCTTTCAATAATTACTCTAGTTTTTCCAGCACCGGGTCCTGCTTCAACACTTAATGGATTAGGACCATCATAGTATACAATTTTTTCTTGTTTTGGACTTAATTTCACCATTGAATCACCCTATAATACATTACCGCATTTAATACAGAATTTTGAAGTTTTTTCATTTTCATAACCGCATTTATTGCATTTACTTTTTTTTAAATCATTTCCACATCTTATACAAAATTTAGATCCCAAAGGAATTCTTTTTCCACATTTTGGACATCTTTTATTTAATTCATTGAATAAATCATAATTGCAATTTGGACATTTAGTTGAACCTTTTTGAAGTTTAACCCCGCATGCAGGACATTCATCAGGAATCCATAATATCTTTTCAATTTCCATATTTATCACGTTTATTAAATATAAAAATTTATCATTCCGTATTTATACTTTTTTAATTATAATGCAGCTAATGGATTAGATTTAAAAAATTCTAATACTCCTTTAGCAGTTAAATCATTTTTATCATAGTTTAATGCTTTTTTAGCACAATATTTAGAATCACGATATTTCTCAATTGCAAGTAGTGATGCGGCTTTTAATGCCCAAGCTTTAGAAGCACGTTCATTTATTCCAATTGTTTTTTCCATACAGGATATTGCTTGTTCATATTGTTGCAGATGATAATGGATCAATCCTTTATTAAACCAAACATCAGAAAAGCAGTCAAAAAGCAATATACATTTATCATATTTAGCTAGTGCTCCTTGCAAGTTATTATTAGCTAATAGAGTTTCAGCATCATCACATAGAGAGTCCATTTCAGAAATAGAAATTGAATATTTTTTATAATGCTCGTTTAAATAAGAAATGTTGTCAAGATCAAATTCCAATCCTAACATGTTAAACAATTCTGGAAGATATTTATGATCAACATTTTGTGTATTAATTGCTATGGCGCCACATTCTAATGCTTTATCATAATTTTTAAGAATTAAATAGACTCTAGTTTTGTTAAACCATAACCAAAAATCATCATATTTCATTATGCCTGATTGATTATAATAGTTTAATGCAAGTTCATAATCATATGTTCTAAAGTATAATTCCGCCATCACATTTAAATAGTCTGTTTTATTTCCATCCCTTTTTAACAGCAAATCACAACATCTAAGGGCATCTTCTTCAAAGTTGGGGGATTGTATATATAATTGTGCAGCTTCAAATAATTCATCTTCATTGTCTAAATTGCGCTTATGAATGCCGGTGTTTAAAAACAATAAAGTTTTAGCTTTTAAAATTTCTAATCTACATACAATATCGTCAGGAACATCTTCATTTATGAGAATATTATCAATGTGGTTTGGAATAATAGAAGGAGCTTCTAAAACAAATAAATTTTCACACATCTCTGTTGCTTCTTTATATCTATATAAATTAACTAAAATGCCAATCTTTTCATTAATTAAATCCAAATCTAAACCAGAACCAATTGCTAAATTTCTATTAATTTCATTTAATCTATTTACATCTTCTACAATGGTATTAAAATTAAATACAAATAATTCTAAATCACAATCTGGACAAAATATTAATTGAGGCCCAATAACTTTTACATCTGTGTTTTCACAACGTGGACAAAAGTAATCAACCATCTTTCTCACCTTTTTTAAAAATTACTGCTAAGATAAATGTGATTATAATATAATTTGTATAAATCATATGTATATAACATTTCCCAAAATAATTTTCAAATCTCAAATAACTATCATTAATGTCAATATTACTTTTTTTATTATATAATTTATATAAAAAGGATAATAAAATATTAATCATGACATTACAGAAAAAATTACAAATCAATATTATCATGAGCAATTACAACCAACGGAGCGGTAGCTATTCATCCAGTTATGATTATATCTTTTTGGATAATTTAGCCAGCAGTGCATACTCCAATTATTTCAGAAGTGATTTGAAAAATCTGAAAATCAAAACCACTAATGGTACTGAATGTCAGGTATTATATATTTCTGCTTATGAATCACAAGGCGCAGCGATACTTGCAAGAGTTCCTGTTGGCCAAATCTCACAAACCACAAAGCTATTGCTGGATGTTTATGACACATCAACAACCTTCAGTAGCACATTATCAACTGGTAATGAAGTGTTAATGTTTGATGCAAACTCTGATACATACTCACAATTTTTCATGAACTACTCAGGTTTAAGTATCAACAATGACTCAACAGATGGAGGTCATTTTTTAAGAGCTAGATTCGTCCCTAACCTTGACGGAACCTCTCCAACTGATTTAATCACAACATTTGCTTCAGGTCAATCTTTAAGCAACAATAGGGTTACTGTTGCTAGATTTAAACGCATTGGTGGTAATGTTGATGTTAATGATAATGCAACATATCATGGTTCAACTTTTGGAAATGTCATGATGCAAGTTGATGGCAGTCTCACAACTTATGGAGTAGATACGAAAGGCACAATATGCTACTGGGCCGATGAGGAAAAGGACTATTGTATGTTTAATGGTGCTAAGACTTTAGTAATGGCCAGTTCATTTGATGCTTATGCTTCAGGAAGTGATGAGGAAGGAAATTATAAACAATATCATCGTCACGGCCGTGTAGGTACTGGAACCTCAAACAGCTCAGATTATCTGGAAGGATTCAGCAGAAACAATACTGGTAAGATTTATGAAACTGATTATGCTGAAATTCAGATCTCACCAACGTTTTATGCTACAACTGATTTCGAAGATTTCAATTATGTTGATCTAAAATGGTTGTTAGTATTTCCATCTCCATTGTTTGCAGCCAATTGCATTCCAACAGTAACAGTAACAAAAAGAGATAAAACTGGCATTCGCCTATATAAAGGAAGTCATGAATACACTAAGGCCTACAAAGGCTCAATGTTAATGTGGAACGCTAATGATAATGACATGGACGATACTGGACTTCATATTCCAGATAAAATAATTAACCATAATTGGGATTGGGTGTTTTAAAATGATTATTGATTATGATGTAAATTCAACAATTGGACATGGTCGTGGATATCCAACAGGCCTAGAACATACAGAGAAAATGGATATAATAGCTTGCCTTCTTGATGAGGGC
Organism: Methanobrevibacter sp. YE315; assembly: GCF_001548675.1. Lineage (NCBI taxonomy): Archaea > Methanobacteriati > Methanobacteriota > Methanobacteria > Methanobacteriales > Methanobacteriaceae > Methanobrevibacter > Methanobrevibacter sp. YE315. The sequence goes on along the minus strand of NZ_CP010834.1, from coordinate 1,814,743 downwards.
GAAAGAACATATGTTAATGATGAACATACTGCTTGGATTTGTTCAAATCAATGTGCAGTCGGAGATATGGTAACTTTAGATATGTCTTCGACTATGGAGCATACAATAGTTAGGAAAGCTCAGGCAGGTGAATTGGCTTTCGGTTATCTTTTAGGTAAAGTCCAGGTTAAGACTTCAGGATTAACATTGGTTGCTGTGGCCGTGTTAGGTGATGTTTTCAGATTGAAACTCAAAAGGCCAGTGGCTGAAGATATATTGCCTAATACAAGAATTTACATTGACAGTGACGGTGAATGTAATCCTATTGAAGGCCATGACTTAAGGCTATTGTCAATCGTTAATCTAACGGAAAATGAACATACGGATTATATTAGGGTCTATAGACAAATGTCTGAGGTTGAAATGTATCCTGAATCTCAGAACTGTATTGATCTTGGAGATTGCAGTTTCGAACAGGATGAGATAACTCATGTTGTTAATATGATTGTACCATCAGAATCCAACATTATGGCGCAGGCCAATTATGTTAAAGATGCAGATGGGGTTACTTATTGTGAGCTTCCGGATGTAGCTATTGTTAATAATGTAAGGTTCGTTTGGGAAGACAACAAGTTATACATGGAATGGGAAGGTTGTGATGATGGCCAAAATGTATATTTTATATAAAATAAATAATAATTTATATAATAAAATATATAATAAAAAATATAATATTATTGGTGGGGGAATAACATGACTATAAGGAAACTCGTAGGAACTTTGGAAAATAAAGGACCATACATTGACGCTTCAACAGGCCATTGGTTTTACTGGAATGGAACTAGATACGTCGATAGTGGTTATCCTTATGCTGTTAAACCCATAATATCATTTAAAATCGAAGATGGGATCTTATACTACTCAATAACTTGGGAGGCACAATGAAATACATCAAATACTTTGAAACGTTGGAAGAATACGAATCCTGGATAAACATAGAAGAAAACGCTGAAGAAGTTTACAGAACTGAAGAAAAGATTTGCGTTGATGGCGTTATTCTAAGCCATACATACAAAGATTATGAAGAGGAGGTAAATGAGAATGATTTATGAATTCTTAGAAAAGAATAGAAAGGACATTGACATATTGACATCATTTCTGGTCACAATAATTCCAATCGTCATGTTATATTCAGAAGCATTAGGTATTAACGAGAATACCATTCCTTACTGTATCCTTATGATAATATTGGGTGTAGCTAGCCATTATGCAAGCAGGATAAGAGGCGAAGGAGATGTTGAAGACGCAAAACAGAAAGCTAAAAGAGTTTTGGGTTATCCTGAAAAACAATAGGCTTCTCTGGAGGATATTGTTATCATGAACAAAATAAAAAAGAAGATATTTATTTGCAACTTTACCAAAACAATTTCAAGTGCCGTTTTAACAGCGATAGCTATCAACATCATAATGACCAACGCCACAAAGTATAGTTTAATCGAAGGACTATTGCCATTTGCATTAGCCATTGTCATTGTTGCATTAATTGACATTTATGAATATAGATGTGAGCGTGAAGACCAGATAAATTTGAACGAACTTGAAGATAGAATCAAGAAATTGGAGGGCAATGATGAAAGGTAAAATTCTGATTGCCGTTCCAACATTCGAGAATATCAAACCAGAATGCTTTAAAAGTATTTATGGATTGAGAAATCCGGAAAAGTATAATCTCTTCTTTGATTATATGAACGGTTATGACTGCGCACGTGCAAGAAACGAAATAGCAAAGCTGGCAATTAAATATGACTTTGACTATGTGTTAATGATAGATTCAGATGTCAGTGTACCTAAAGATACAGTAGTTAAGCTATTGGAATGTGAAACTGACATTGCTTTAGGCTGGTACTACAAGAAAAGAACAACAACAGATCAAACTGTCATCTTTGATTTTGGCAAGGACTACACTGACAAAAACATGATCTATGGCGAAACATTATGGAAAGCTAACGATCCATTCGACGTTAAAGGTGGTGGCCTTGGAATCGCTCTCGTTAATGTTAATGTCTTCAAGAAAATGCCATATCCATATTTCAAATATGTAATCTACGGCAATGACACAGTACTGTCAGAGGACTTGTATTTCTGCACAGAAGCTAGAAAATACGGAATGAATATCAAATGCAATCCGCACGTTAAAGGCAATCACATATATGAGGTGAGTGTTTAATGCAAGACCAAATAGTTTTATTGGAACAAAGAAAAGAAGTCACAACATTTTTACTCGATGATGGAGATGTAACATCAAAAGATGTCGTTACAGAAACAGGCCAAAGCATAGGCTATGACTATACAAACAAATTATATCCTGAAGACACTGTTACAATCTCAGACAAATCAGAAATCGGAAAAGAAATGGTCAAGAAATTCACTGGCGATAATGATGAAATACCGATAGGCATTATCGTTAATGATCCGACAGTAATGGATAATGGCCAAAGAAAAGCTAGTGTGTTAGTGTTAGGCCAACTATACAGACTCAAACTAGCCAGTGGTGTTACAGATATTTCACCAGCAGATAAAATCAAACTAGGTGAAAACGGAGCAGTTAAAGATTCTTCCGGTGAATATTTAGCATTACATCCGGTGGACGATTCTGATGAATACAAGTATGTTAATTGTTTTAAATTAGCTAGTGGTGCTAAAGGAGAAAAAGGAGACACTGGCGATACGGGAGTCACTGGTCCTGCAGGAATATCAACAATAATCAAAGGCTCATACAGTAGTCTTGAAGAATTGGAAGAGCATGTTCCAAATCCTCAAGTAGGTGATGCTTACTTAATTGATGGTGAACTTTATGTATGGGAGGAATAAGAAATGACTTGGAGAGATGTTGGAAACTTAAGAGGTGAAATGGGAGCAACAGGGCCTCAAGGAGCTACTGGTGATACTGGCCCTGCTGGAGCACCATTCACAATTTTTAAAACATACGCAACAATAGCATTAATGGAAGCTGACTTTGCTAACGTTCCAGACGGAAGCTTTGTTGCAATCCAATCTAACGTTGAAGACCCCGATAACGCTAAATTATATCTCAGAGGAAATTCTGAATTCACATTCATAACAGACATGTCCGGAGCTACAGGTATTCACGGAGATACTGGAGAAACTGGTCCAGCAGGTAAAGCAGGCGCTCAAATATTCATGTATCATAGTGGTAGAAATAGCAGCTTATCTTCAGCAGAGTGTCCAGCTCAACCAACATTGTATGGTGGGTTTTATGTATCTGATTTATTGGCAGATAATCCTTGGGCAACAGAAGTAAACCTTGGAGATTGGGTTATAACAAGGAGTGAATATAATATATGTCACATTGCATGTATAAGTGACGGTAAAGCATTAGTTGACCAATACTTTGATTTGAAAGGACCTAAGGGAGCTACTGGCGATACAGGCGCATCCGGTGCTAAAGGTGATACTGGAGCTAGTGGTCAAAAAGGAGACACCGGAGATACTGGACCTGCAGGGCCAAAAGGTGATACTGGTGATGCATTCACATATCAAGATTTCACACCGCAGCAACTTGCGGGATTGAAAGGTGATACTGGTGATACAGGACCACAAGGAGTTAAAGGAGATACCGGAGACTCTGGTGCTAAAGGTGATACTGGAGCTAGTGGTCAAAAAGGAGACACGGGGGACACTGGCCCTGTTAATCTTGCAAGCTCACTAGATACAACAGACACTACCAATGCCATTAAAAACGCACCGGTAGCCATAGCTATTGAAAATATCCAAACTGCTATTGGAACAATAACATCCACCCAAACTTCAAACTTGAATTTACTCGGGAGCTGATTAACATGACTTTCACCCCTCCCGACCTTTCTGAGGTCATGACTAATGAACAGACAATGAATTCAAGATTAACAATATGCAGAAACGATTTAAGAGCTATTCTAACAAAAGAAGAAATTGGATATACAGAAGGCGACGGTGTAATTCCATTGATTAGGAAATTGCCGGTTCCACAATTGGCAAGCATTAAAGTAAACCTTGTGGATAAATTCTCAACAGGCAATAGCTTAACAGCTACTGTTTCAGCTACAGACAATCATGGAGACCCTATGCCAAATGCAGTTATTACTGTATATAGACTTGATCCAGATGAGTTTACTTATCCAAATCCCGTTTCTTTAGGAACAGTAACAACAGGCAGTAATGGTAGTGTTAATGTCAATGTGCCAATGCCTAATGATAAAGGATATTTCTATGTTCAGGCCAGAAACGGAAACATTTCTGGAGGCGACTATGGAGTATACTGTACAACGGCAATTAACAGTTCTGATTTAAGCTCGTCATCTCTACGAAGTAACTTATTTAGTGCTAATGGAGTAGGGGCCAGTTCTGGTTTTGACATAATGGAATTTGATGATGATGAGCCAGGACAAGTTGATATAATACTGGAAGCTCACAGCGGATATTCAGGAAACTATTTTGGAATTACATTGCCCGGGCTTGGAAGCTATACTAAATCCTCATTAGACGGCCATAAGTTTTTTATGATAGCGTCTGACTTAGGTAATGATACTAAAACCAGATTCATCGCTCTTGGAATGGCCTTCAATATTGATTCATGGGCTAATTTTGGATTGGGTGGTGCAGGTAAGTATTGGTATGGAGACGGAAGTGGAAGTGCAGGCTATGTCCAGTGTTTTGAAAATACTTCATACATGTCAACACAAACCAATGGAAATCCTGAGTCTCCAAATAAAAAATTATATATTGTAGATTGTTCTTGGGCATTCCATCCATGTGTTATTGATGAATACACGGATGATCCAACGGTGGAGTATCCTACACAATTTGTAAGGCATGGGGACTGGAACTGTTCAAGGGATGGCTTTCCTTCAGGAACCTGCTATCCTTCAATAGTATTCAACATGCCAGACCAATATTCATACAGAAACTTTAGATTCTACGGTGCGGGAGTGATATAGTGAGCATAGCTAGTAATGTCATTGAGGAAAATAACAGACTTGGAACAGCAAGAACATTGATGAGAGAGAAATTAGCTGCCAATAGAATTTACTACAGCAATTCAGACAGTGTAATACAATTGGTGAGAAGATGGAATCTGATATATGCTGATGTCAGTTTCAATACGCCTTCATCCGGCGATATTTATCAGGGGGCGCAAGTCAGTGTTGGGGCAACAATAACAGATCCGTCAAATGATAATCCTATTTCCGGAATGCCTGTAACAATAGTTTCCGGAGGACAAACATATAATGTCGTAAGCGGTAATGACGGCGTAGCTGCAGTAACATTAACGGTTGGGGAAGTGGGTTCAACATTTTCCGGAACAGTATATGCTGGTAGAGGCAGCGACAGCTGGAGCTTTGAAGTTCCGCCCTTCCCATCATTTTCAGATTATTCCTGGGATGGTAACACTGGCGCTTATGATATAGTCAAATATCCTTCAGACATTTCCCATACCTTCGAAGTCGTGGAAGTGGATTACAGTGAATATTATAACTTAGCAAAGCAGACAGTGGCAGCTAGTGTGGTAATGGCAATACCTAAAGTATACTCTAACGGTATTGATGCAACCAATGGAATACATATCGAAGTAGGCCTTATTCAGAAAAAGGACAGCAATCAAGGATGGGGAGATGTAATAGCCTTAGTTAATTCAAAGTCATTAAGCCATTATAGGGATACAAAGATCTTAGAACTGGGAGCTTATGCTGGAAAGCATGGGTCAAAATATTCCAACTCTGATCATGTAGTGCGTGATTTGGATGTTAAATCATCTCAACTAACATTAGATTCCGTACAGTACTATTTCGACTTGTACTATGATAACGGATATTTCAAAGCTACAATAAGAAGAGGAGTTAATACGACCTATTCATATGAAGCAGACATTAGCGATAAAATAACATTCGATACTTTTTATCCGGCCATAATGATTTATGAAGCTGGAGGACACGTCCAATGGGAAAGCACATATATTGAACCATGGACACATGAGGAGGAATAAAAAAATGCCAGATACAGAATGGATTGCACTTGGAAGAGTTGTAGGAGATACAGGAGAAAAAGGCGACACTGGTGATGCATTCACATATGAAGACTTCACACCAGAACAATTAGCTAGTTTGAAAGGTGAAACTGGAGATGCTGGACCGGCAGGGCCAAAAGGTGATACAGGTGATAAGGGAGATACTGGTGCGAAAGGTGATAAAGGCGACACTGGTGAGACTGGAGCAAGTGGACAAAAAGGAGAACAAGGACTTAAGGGAGATACTGGAGACACAGGACCTGCTGGAGATACTGGACCGGCCGGGGCGACTGGGGACACTGGAGCTACTGGTGCTGCTACTACTATTAAAGGCTCGTATAATACTTACCAGGAATTAATCAATGCACATCCAACCGGTAATGATGGCGATAGCTATATAGTAGACGGCTCTCTTTATGTATGGTTTAACAATGCTTGGGAAAACGTAGGAAACATAAAAGGAGATACAGGAGCTACCGGCCCTAAAGGTGATACCGGAAATAGCGGAGCTAAAGGCGACACAGGAAATTCTGGAGCCAAAGGTGATAAAGGAGATACCGGACCTCAAGGCCCTAAAGGTGATACAGGTGAGGGTAGTGATGAGGAAGCTGGATGGAAACTGCCAGTCGATCAGATATTAACAACAACCACATTACCAACAGGCGTTAGTGCAGGTTATCGTGTAGCTATTGTCACAAGCTCTGTCATGACCATAAAAGAATATAACGGAAGTTCCTGGGATACTGAATCTCTTGATTCATATTCAGTGATACCATTAAAACATTCAGGAAGTATACAAATGTATTTGGCCAAATCAACAGGGCCAGTATATATGGGTGTTGAATATGGAGTCTTCGGTAAATTCAGATTCATGACACAGGCAGCATATGATGCATTAAGTAGCTATGATAACGATACAATTTATTTTGTAAGAAGTTCATAAGTGATAGTATGGAATTATCAGATGAAATGTTAAAAGAAATTAGTTATGTAAAAATTTCTACTTATAGAACAAAAGTAATGAAATCTTTAGATGGTGATGTTAAAATACCAACGGCCATTGCTAAAGATTCAGGGATTATGACAAATCATATTTCAAAAGTATTATCTGAACTAAAAGCACATGAATTGGTTGAATGCATTAATCCAGAAGTTAGAAAAGGAAGATTGTATAGGCATACAGATAAAGGTGAGCAAGTAGTTAAAAATTTAGAATAAAAATATTTAATTCTTTTTTAGAATTAATCTTGCATCTTGCCCATCACCATAAACAGTTTTAAGTTGGTATTCATCAGAACAACTTTCTTCAATCTTCTTTTGGATTTCTCCAAGTTTTTCAAATGAATCCATTAACTCACCATTAATAACCACATCAAAAGTGTAATCGTCTATTTTAGAAATATCAATTCGTGGGTCTTCTGCAATTGTGTTTATTGTATCATAGATATTTTCTAAATTTTCCATAATATTTCACTCCTATTATATACATATTGAATTTTAAGTTAATAAATACTTTTTAAATAATCTAATTAAGGGAGTATATGTTAAAATAAAGTATGGGTGATGGTTCAAATAATATATTTAAATTGAATCTTCAATAGCTTTAAATTCTTTATCTGAAATAACTGGTGTTCCTTTTAATTCAACATCTTCATTAACAGTTGCCCATACCATGCCTCTGCTTCTTTTTAACATGATTGGAGTATCTAATTTATATACACGTAATAACCAAACATATGGTTTTTTGTTGTCCATATGAGATACGACATGTTCTCTAGTCCAAATATGGAATTTATTTAAGGCACCAATTCTTGATTTAGATTTCTCAGAAGTTTTTACTACTTTAGCATAATACTTAACAAGAGTTTTTTCACCGTCACGTTCAGGTAATAAATTTTCATCTACGAATTCTTTACATTCATCTCTAAAACAATCAGGCACTATTTTCTTGTTAGCATAGCTATGGGTAGGATATAACAAGAATTCTGAATCTTCATATGTATTATATGATCTAATTAATATAGATTGTTTTCCAGATCCTAATGCTTCGACTGTTGCGTTCCATTCATTTAAACATTTTTTTGTAGTTGTCATATTTTATACTTATTATTTTCTAAGTATAATTAATTTTAGGATGTGGATTTAAATTTAGTGAGTATTTTTTCAAAATCTTCCATAGGTCTCAAATCAGAATCATACATTACATAATTATCTAAATAACCAAGATTTTCAATTTGATTCTTTTCAATCATGTCTTTAAAAGTGAACCAGCCCAATAATTCAACTGTGTTAGTTTCACGATATAATCTAACAGAAATAAATATGTCTTTAGGATGAGATTTTGCTTGTTCAACCATTTCTAAGGTTCTAATATGGAAATCCTCAGTTCTTGTTTTAACATCTATCTTTAAAGAAATTGTATTGTTTTCTAAAAGAAAATCATAGTCGTCACGTTCATCAAAATTGGTTGAATCTTCTTTATAGTTAATGTTATTGTCATTAAAAAACATTTTAACGGCTTTTTCACCTAATTTGCCTTCAAACATTTTTTGACGTTTATTACTCAAACCACCTTTATGAAAATCATGTCTATTAGATGTATATCTTTTTGATTTATTTGCATAATCATATGCTTCATCAAATAAGTCTTTAGGAATTTCATATTTGTCTTTTAAAATTATTTTAATCACCTTATAATCATATATTTTTACTGTTTTATTTATTAAATCTTATTAATTGCATATTAAAAACATACTAATCGCTTATTATTATTGTCTTATCATTATTTTGATTATTTTTAAAAGAATTAATAGTATGACTAATTTGTACATACTTACAGAAGAAAGGGCAAAACCAAATGTATTAATCAGAATCCTAGAAATTTATTCTAATAAATTTGGTAAACAACTAAAAAAGGGTCAATTAAAAATAATTCCAAATATTAACTCTGGAAGTGTTTTTAATGAGGAATATTTAATTGAAAATGTTGAAATTGGAGGTATTGATAAAGTTATCTTAAAAATAGCTTCAGGTAATTCAAGCTTTGTAGATTTTTTAGTTTTTGAACAATCTTCAGCACCAAAAGAATGTTCTGTTAATAATGAAAATGATGGTAATAATTTGAAGTTACTTATAGAAGAAACAAAAACTAGTGATAAAGAATCTAGGAATACTGGAGTTTATCAGAGAATGAGTAAATTTGTTTATGCAGATTATTTTTATCCTAACACTCCAAAAATCATGTTATACAATATTGCGGAACGTGATGATGAAAAAATACCTTCTGACACAAGTGTTTTTGGAACAAATATGTTATTAACACAAAATGTTGAAATTATAGGTAAATCATTAAAACATTTTAATAAATTCAATAGCATCGACGAATTAATTAATTATAAAAATGGTATGCGTCGCCCTCCAAAAGGTAATGTTCCAATTCTCATAACTAAAACAAATGATTCAATTAAAATATCTGGACGATTGTCAAAACCAGCAGATGCTGGAAATATTGGGCATGACCCAAATATTGGAGCATTAACTGCTATTAGTAAAACATTGAGATGTTTGGGTTGGAATAAAGATATTATTATTACTGATCATGGAGTTAAACAGGATTATGTTGATAGAGCAAGATCAAATAAATTCTTTAATATTGCATCAATTTTAGACCTTCAACTTGAAGGAATCAATTTAAGTAAAAATAAAGTAAGCTTAAAACAATATTGGCATTATGAAAGAAATTCCGAAAAGAATGGAACAATCTTACTCCATTTAATTGGAATTACTGACGCTCCTCGCACTGAAGCAATATATGAGAATCATGCAGGTTGTGAAAGAGGATACTTCTATACACCTGATAGAAAAGCTATTGCATTACCTAAAAAAGATAAAAATGGAGTTAATCTTTATTTACCAGATTTAATTTTAAAGAATGATGAAAATAAAGAAATATTATTGATTGAAGGAAAACAATCCGGCACATTAAATCAAGGTTTAGAAGAGATTAAACACTTTGAATCAATAGAAGATGAATTTATTAAGAAGTATTATCCAAGCTATTCAATTACTAGATGGGTTAGCACATTCGGAGAAAACATTTATCAAAATGGATTAAATCCAAAAGTATTATTCCATTTAAATAAAAATGGAACTTATCTTTTAAATGATAATGCTCCGAAATGGTTAGTCGACCTATTCAAAAGGGTAATTAATCACTAATACTTCTGTATTTTTTTCTTTTTCTCTATTTTTTTTATGATAATTTGAATTACTATAATCAGAATTGATATCTAATGCAGTAAACTCATTTACTTCAATCCAATCTAATAACAATTCATTTTGTTTTCCATCGTGTACTGTAACATTGGATAATGCAAAATTAATTCCATTATTGTCCAGTTGGGACAATACTTTTAATAAATTTTTTTCCTCTTTAATTGTCCAGTTTTTAAATCCTCTGTTCCCGTCATTGTATGAACCTGTTGTTATTAAATAAGGCGGATCACAATAAACAAAACTGTTTTCTGTTAAAATAGAATAATCTAGTTTTGTAAAATCTTTATTTAAAAAACAGATGTCTTTTTCATGAATTACGTTAATGTACTGTATTAATCTGTCTTTCATGTTTTTAGTAAATGCGCTACGATTAGTTCCATGAGGATTATTGTATTCTCCACTATTATTGAATCTAAACTGATAATTAAATGAGAATGAAATTAATACATATAAATCTAGAGGGAATTTTTCTTCAGATTGATTATATTTGTCTCTAAATTTAAGGAAACCCTCTTTTTCATCTTTTCTGATATTATTATCTTTAATTGTAGTTTCAATATAATTTATAATGTCATCACATGAATTGTCTTGAAGATATTTAAATAAGTCAACTAAAGGAGTTAGCTGATCATTGTAGATGATTTTAGAAGCATCACTATTTATTCCAACATTAAATCCTCCTCCAAACATGTCTAGGAAAATATCATTGTTTGTAGGAAATGCTGTGAATAATTGTGGAAGTATTTTATGTTTTCCACCAATATAATTAAAAGGACATTTTAAGAAATCCTTCTGTTTGAATTTCACATCTCCAATTGGAGTTAATTTATTTTTAGGTTTTTTTAAAGAATTATTTTCTAAATCAAATGATGATTGAACGGTTTTCATAATTTCACCCTAAAGTAGTTTGAATATCTTTTTTACGCCTAAATTTATTCTTATCATTAATTCTAGGATTTTCAACATCTTTTTCTACAAAAAACAATAATTCATGCAAATCTTTTTTTAATTGTTTTTTCTGACTTTTAAATTTACGGTACTCAATAGGTTTAGCTAATTTATAGGTTTCTGATTTACCATGCTTTCTGAATATTTCTTCTATTTCTTCAATAGTTAATATTCCATCAGTACTATAACTCATTATAATGTATTGGAAGTCAGCATTTTCAATTATGTCATCTAGAGCATCATACACGTTTCTTTTACGGCAGAACATTGAAATTTGATCTTTATAATTTCGCATTCCAGAAACACCCTTAATTTCAGGATAATCATATTTAGCAATGGTTTCTAAAACATGGTAGTTTGGAGGATATTGTCTTGTATTATATGGAGGATCAAGATATAGGATATCTCCTTTAATTTCTCTTATTAAATCATGAGCATTTAGGTTATAAGATTTATTATCTCTCTTGTTATCTAAAATGTTTAGATTTTGTATTTTAAAGGGATTATATGTTCGTTTATCCCATGTTTTCAGATAAGCTCCATAAACTCCGGCAATATTGGAATAATAAGGAACGGTTTCAATTAATACTGCTAATAAATAATAATATTCGTCTTCAGTAATAATTTTATTTTCAAACCATTTATTTAACAATATTCTGATTAAATCAATTCGTTTTCCAGTTTCAGGTTTGAAATACATTCTATCACAATTATCAGATGATGGAGTGTAATTGTTATAAATGAATAATTCCTCATCTTTGATATTATGTTCTTTTTGAAGAATGTCCGTAGGAGTATTTTCTAGATAATTAATAATATCGTCATAATTATTTAAATTAAGTTCATTTTTAAGATTATCGAATGTAGGAAAGCTATTATTGTCAATTGTTGCTCTTTGTAAAACATATGAAAAGAATAATAAATCATTGGAAATTATTTGATAATCTTTTTTAAAATACCTTGCTACTGATGCGGTTCCTGAGAAGATATCACAAAAAACCATATCCTCATAATAAGGTATATTCTCATTGATAAAATCTTCAATGTTCTCTAACAGCGCAGTTTTATTACCTATGAATCTCATTATATCTAATCCTTACGTAAAATGTTTATAACTTCTTTTCCAGTTTCAGTTATAACGTACATTCTACCTTTTGCATCATCTTCATTTAGACATAAAACAAAATCATTTTCTTTTAAATCTTTTAATAAAGCACTGACGTGATTTAATCGTATATCTGTTTCTTTAGATATTTCAGAAGGAAGTTTAAAATCATCATATAATGTTTCTAATACTTTATATCTGTTTTTTGAAGATTTAATATATGCGACTTTTCCAATAATTTCTTTTTTCATGTCTAATATTTTTATAATACATTATTATATAATTCATAGTATATAATTACTATGTTTTTAATACATTATTATTATGAAGACATTAATATTTTCTTAATGAGAACAAGATTTCGATGTGGTCCAAATATTATTTTAAGCTAGAAATGATGTATTAAACTTATGAAATTAAAATTAAAAAAAGTAGAGGATTCAGAAAATGAAACTATTATATGATTATGCTAGTTATCAATTTTGTATTAATCTCCATAATATATGCTCTCCATTTCAAGAATATAATTCTCAAATTCTTCAATTTCAGGTTCTTCATCATCAGCCATGTATAACCAGTCTTTAAAGTCCCCTTCAGTATTAAAGTTTTCAATTAACTCTTGGTATCTTTTGTAGTTAGTTGTATTTTTTTCATAAGGGTTTGGTGGGAGTTCATGTTTCCATTCGCCATTTTCGTGCTGATAATGAATTGGATTTTCAACACCTTCATAAAAATCTGTTGCTTCCATCATGCCTCTAAAATAAATATCTTTATCTAATTTATGAATAACATAAAATACACAAAGTCTATTATCATCTTCAATATATCTTATATTTGATTCTGCACTAATAGTACCAAACCTCTTTAAGTTTTGTTTAAAATAAGGTTGAAAGAAATAATAATCATATTTATGGGAAAGAAGTTATGCTCTTTGTTATATGATTAATTCAGGATTATTTAATCATTATATTTAATTGTTGATAAATAATTGAGAATTAATTCTTCAGCATCTAATTCTTCAAATGCTATTTCACAATATTGGCCTGATGAAAAACTACCAAAATGTCTTTTTGCAAAATGCATATTGAAATCTTTATCGATAGTAATGCCATAATCACCTAATCCATCTTCACCAAAAGCAATAGCAAGATATAATCCATTATCATTTAAAGCTTCTTCAATTCTCTTTTCAAATATGTAATCATCGTCCTCATCGTCATCTGTTTCGTTTTCGTAAAAAAGTTCATAACAATCAATAAATCCATCTTTGTCCTTTCTACCTAGACCTACAACAGCGTCATCACTGTCATAAGGACATTCACGCATTACATTATCGATTGTTTCATATATATTAATCTTTTTTGACATTAGAATACCTCGAGTCTTTGATATAATATTTAATTGCGAATTAATCTCATGTTATATATTGTTCCTCTCAACTTTAAAGTAAGCTAAGAGTGATATTAATTATAGGTTTTGGTGTAATAGGTTATAATGGTTATTATTTGTGTTCATGTTAAATGCAATATTGTTATAAAATCATAAAATTACAAGTTGAAAGCAATAATGCCTCAGATTTATATCAAAAAGCTTTTATGTCTCTTTAATCAACTATTAACTAGTGATTATTATGACTAGCGAAAAAATAAGAACATATGATGAACTTGATGTTGATGAAAAAGAAGTGATTGACAGTTTCAGACAAATGAAGTTATTGTATGATCATGCAAGATTCAAATATCATAGAATTCAGGTTGAAGATTTAATTAATGATTATGAAACATTGATTAAATTACGTGAAGAGATTCAAGCAAAATATTTTTCAATCTATGAAGATTTAATCAAAGAAGAGTTAATTGAAGGTGAACTGGACGCTAGTGTCTGGGGAATCACAAGAGAACATGAAAATGAAACTTGGGGTTCTGAATTAAGGTTAATGAGTGATATTAAAATTAATTTTGATATGGCTATTAAAATGATTGAAAGTGGTGAAGCGGAACAATCTATTATTGATGCTGAAAATTGGTAATGATGAATTAATAGATATAACTCTGAAAAAATAAAAATAAATGAATAAAAATTATTTATTCATTTTAAAAATTATCTAATGTTGAATATCCTTTTGCTTTTTGCTCAGTTACAATTGTATATTCAAGAATTTCTTTAACGGAAGCTCCATTAATGCTATGGGTGTAGAAAGTGTTTTCACCTAACAGAACATATTTCCATTCAGAATACATACGATTTTCTGGTGATAATAAATTAATTTTTTCTATCATATCCAGTGTAGCTATTCTCTTCCTTTGAACATTTGGCGAATTTTTATCTTTATCTGCTTTGGTTTCAACAATATAAATCACGTCCCCAATTTTTACAATGAAATCTGGATAATATCTTGCAAGTAGGCCATCGTCTCGAATATATGTAAAAGTTGCAAAAGTATGGTAATATTCATTAATCTTTGTAAAAGCTTCAACTTCACCGTCAATATCAAGTGTTTCAATGAAAGCTTTTTCTAATCCGCCACCGTGTGAAGGGAAGGATAATCTTTTATAAATACACTTAGTAACATCTATAGAATAATTTTCTCGCATACGAAGTTCATCAACACTAGAAAATTTAATCTCTTGCACAATAGCTTTTGTAACATCAACATTTTGATGAATCTCTTGGATACATTTACTAATTTGTTTTATGATGTGACTAATTATACTGTTTTCAGACATCAATAAAATACGCCAGTTTTCATTTTCCATTGGATTAAAAGGTTCATTAAATAATTTATTTCTAATGTAATTATCAATCAATCCCATTAATTCTGCTTGGTTTATTTGCAACATAGGAAAAGCTTTGTTTTTCTTACCAATATTCTGGAACATGGAAGTAACATTAGATATTATTTTAGATAAAAATTCATTATAATTTTCTACAGTAAAAATATCAGCACTAACCCTATATTGTCCAAATTTTGTTCTTACGGTAATCTCTTGTGATTTAAATTTCTCTCCACCTTCACCTTTAATAATTTGCAGTTCAGATAGGGGCACATCATATGGTTCTAGATTGTTTAGTGATAATTTATCATTAGTTAAGATTTCTTCACTTTCTTGGATGATTATTGGCCAATTAAAGTCATACTCTTCATAATTTTCTCTTAGGCCAACAGTAATCATGTCCCCTAATACTCTTGGTTTACCCTCTCTTCCAGTATCTTGAACAACAAGTCCTTCTAATTTATCATAATATTCTATAAATCTTGGATGTTCAACAATACTTAATAAATCCAAGTAATTATCAGGTTCTCTATGTTCCTTTAAAAGTTTATGCCTACTTTCAGCTTTGATGTCTTCATATTCTCTACCTCTCCACATTAATCTTAAACCTCTGCCAATAGTTTGTTCAAGTAAAATGTCTGACTCAGTTGATCTCAAAGGTACAATAACACAAATGTTGTTCACATCAAAACCTTCTTTAAGCATCAAAACAGATATTATTATTTTTGGTGTTTGGTAACTATCTATATTGAATAATCTTTGTTTTATTCTTTCCCATTCATCTTCTGAAACTTCTCCTTGTTTATTAGAATGTATTTCAAGAATATCTTCCTCTTTTAATCCTTCATTTATAAAGAATTGGGTAACAAAGGGGGCTACATTAGTGTCTTCACAGACAACTAACATTTTAGGATATTTGTCTTTATCAAACCCAACAAATTCATTTTCTAATATTTTCAATTTTGTATATCCTGCTCTAAGCATCAATCTTTGACCATTTGAAAGTCCTATTACTTTTTTATTAGCATCTCTTTCAGCTTTGAAGTCTAATTCTTTTATAGTTGCAACTTCTTCACGTTTATCAATTGCAATCATCTTAACTAAACCATTATGAATTGCTGTTTTTAAATCAAAATCTACAATAACATGTGGGAAGTAATGTTGTGTTCCACGATTTGTTTTGTAAGGAGTTGCAGTAAAATCAATTTGAATGAATTTTTGACCTTTAGACTTAGAAATTCTTTTTAAACTTCTTTGCCATTGTTTTTCTTTTTCTTTTTTAGAATTATAAATATGATGTGCTTCATCATTAAAAACAACTAGATTATCTAATGCAGACAAGTATTCTAATTCTCCACCTTTAATAAAATTATTGTCCAATACAGTTAAGTCATTTCCACTAGTTTTCCCAGGGGAAACAGGTAATACATTTTGTATAACTTGTGTGGGATTTTCTAAGGGATTATCAACTATTATATCATCTTTTTCATCTCTTAAAAACAAATGCCAATTGGTTATAGCTATCATTCCATCGCCAGTGACTTTGCTAGATATTTCTTCTTTTTTAAGAACGGAAGATTGTAAAAAACCAAATATTTTGTTTCTATATGCTTCAGGTATGAATAACTCTTGAAATCTTTTAAAATCAGATGTTTCAAATTCTCGAATCCCATTTTCATTTTCTTTACCGAGAAATGCATCCAATAATCTATTATAAACAATTAATCCTGGTGCTACGAGTAAAAAGTTTTTAGAAAAATTTCCTTCATTCAAATAATCACTTGCATTTAAATATTGCCAAATCAATAATGCATGCATTACCCAAGTTTTACCAGTTCCAGTTGCCATTTTCACTGCATACATGGGATGTTGGTATTTATCGTCCCCTAATTCATCTAAATCTAGTTCTTGAAGTAATTCTTCATCAGTGCTAAAATATAAATCTTTTACATTTTTAACACATAACACTTCATGAAGATAAATAACATTTAAAATAGCTTGTTTTTGCCCTTCATGAAAATTAATATCTCTAATATCACAGAATGTGGGGAAAAACCAATATCTTAATAAATCTTGTGTTACAGGTGATACTTTTTCATAAAAAGTACCATTTTTCCAAGCTTCATTAACCTCTTCACTTAATGACTTTGCCATTTTTAAAGGTGTTCTTCCTGTTCCTTTTGATTTTTTAGCCATTGAATTACTCTCCTATTCTAATTGTAGTGGCACTTTCAAATCCAAACACATCAACAGCTTTTACACATATTGTCCTTTTTGCATTTATTTTAGGAACATTAATTCTTGCACGTCTAATAACTCTATAAGGATCATTATCATTAGCTGTATTTTCACGGTAATCTTGCCATTTGCTCCTAAATACTTTTCCATCATAATCCGGATCAATACTCCAATATTCAATTAATGCTAATGGATCATTACCTATTATTTCTGATAGTTTCTTTTTATTTGAATCATCTAAAGGTAATGCTTCAGGGGACAACAACACATAATTATCTAATTCAACAGTTAATATTTCTAATTCATCATTATAATGTTCAACTACTGGTTCTTTAACAGTTAGATATTGTAATGATGAAAATCTCAAATTACCAGTTTTAATTAACTGTTTGGCTTTTGTTTTAGTTTTTAATTGTTCTAATAAATCAGGAGGAATGACTAAAACATTTAATTTTTTATCATTCAAATCAGATATTATTTGGCCGATGTTTTGAACAAAATTCCACCCTAAAACAACAACATTATCCCATCCACCTTGATAAGTATTTCTTAATTTTTGAGCTTTAATGAGAGTATTATAACCAGTTAATTTAGATGGTGAATCAACAAGGACTAATGTTTTCTTATCTTTAATATAACCTAAATTAGTTCGAGATTCATTATCATTAAATGGTAAAGCACCATATAAACTCATAACTACATGTGATAAATCACGTATAGTTCTAAATTCTGATTGTTCATATTGCTCTTTTTGATAATCACCAATAGATTGGTATAGGAATGGATTTGCTTCTTGGTCAATCAATCTTTTACGAGTAATCATTGTTGCAGGTTTGCCTAAATCAGACATAATCCATCTTCTATTATTTTTTTCAGCAACAGCACCAGTAGTCCCAGTTCCCATGAAAAAATCAGCGATTATATCTCCTTCATTACTATGTCCTAGTATGATTCTTTTCAATAAACTTTCGGGTTTTTGTGTAGCATATTTAAGATTTTCATATGCAGTGGGGCTTAAAATTTTTTGAACGCTGCTATCTGTCCACCAATCATCTAGACCTGCTCCTTCGTCACTAAGTGAATAAGAATCACCTTTAACTGCAGTTAATCCTCTTTGTAATGTTTTTTCAGAATAAGGTCTATATTGTTTATTAAAAGTCCATTTATCTCCATTAACATACCATAAAATATTATCGTGCTTTCTTGGATAATGGGATTTAGGAGCTCCTCCTCCGCCATACCCCCATATAATTTCATTTTTAAAATGATCTTTACCAAATATATCATCTAATAGTAATTTAACATAATGTGAAACGTGCCAATCAACATGAACCATGAGGGAACCAGTTGGACTTAATAATTCTTTCATTAATAATAATCTAGGATAAATCATTTCCAAATAACTAGCAGTTCCATTTTTCCATGTATCTTTATATGCAAATTGCTCAATAACAGTTGGTTTTTGTTCAATTTCTGTATTTGGGAGTTGTACTTTTGTCCTATAATCCGCTTTGGAGTCATAGGGTGGGTCTATATAAATCAAGTCTACTTTTCCTCGCATTGAAGGAGTTGTTTCATCGCCTGCTAGTAATGCTTGCATGGCTAATAAGTTATCTCCATAAATTAATTTATTAAACCATTGGTCTTCATTAATTTCTTTTATTTCTTCTTTAAAATATCCACTTTGGTCTTTTGATGGCAACACTAACTCATTAGTTTGTAAAGTTAATCTACTATCATCGGACAATCCTTCTAATATTTTATTTGCTTCTTTTCTACCTTTTTTAATAATCTTCGGTAGTTCTTCAATTAAAGAATTTGCCATTCTATCACCCTTAGTTTAGAAGTAAATTTTCTTAATATATTACTATTTATAAGTTATGCACTATTTATGTTTATTTTTATTTGAATTGTAATTTAATGATGAAATTTTTAAGTTAGGGAATATTGTTGTTATTAAATTTTTAAAAAAGTAGCTATTATATATAAATATTTATATATTATAAATAATAAATTATATAATAAATTAAGTGGAGGACATTTATGCCAGATTCAATTGTTTTACTTGAAGAAAGAAAAGAAGTCACAACTTTCCTTCTAGATGAAGGTACAATCACTGCAACCACCGTAACAACCCCGACTGGGGAAACTCCTGGTTATGAATATGCAGGAACTAAAATTAAAGTTGACGATGCAGTTACATTATCTGCAAACTCAGACATCGGAAAACCTACCGTTAAAAAATTCTCCGGAGGAGAAGGTGAAATTATTTTAGGTATTGCAGTTAACGATCCAGTTACAATGACTGGTGGAAAAAGAAAAACAGCTATTCTTGTATTAGGTCATTTATTCAGATTAAAATTAGCTAGTGGATTATCCAACATTGCTGTTAATGATAGAATAGCTTTAACATCTACTGGAGCTATCAAATCCGATGATGGGGAATATATTGCAATGCATCCAGTAACAAGCTCAGATGATTACAAATACATTGAAGTATTCAGGCCATACGATATTGGAACCACAGGTTCAACTTAAGGTGATAATTAATGATTACAAAAGGAAATAATACTAAAGTGCAAAACGAGGTAATAGCTCAAACCATTACTGATGAAACCGCAAAAAGATTGAAGTTAGCTAGATTGTTTCCTAAACAAGAAATCAAAGAGAACTCCGATTACTACACATATTTCAGACAAAACATCAATCTTGATGAAGCTATCAAAAAAGGATTGCTCGGCGAGGCCAAAGACATTGCTCCAGGTGCATCCCTGCAAGAATTAAACATTAGAAAACCAGTAACAGACACTATCAGTATTGATACTGTTGGTGGTGTCCTTAATGTTAATAAAGACGTGTTTGATTCTGATATTGTTTCATTTGAAGATTTATTAGGTGATGTAGCTACCGTTATTGCAAATCGTATTGAATATAACATTTACGATACAATAATTAGCTCTCCAAATGTTCCGCAATATAATACTACTCAAACTGATGATACTATGGATGCTTTCGGTAACTTTGTCATTAAAGCACAAGAAGCATTCAAAGGCAACGCAGGGGCTGGTGCTGATTTAACAATAATGGCAGAGTCTTACAAAACATTATCATACGTTAAACAATTAGCATACAGTTCTAACAAGTTAGTTCGACCTGTTGAAGACATTAAAGAATACTACGGTATTGATAACATTGATCTTTTAGGAACTACACAAGCTGACGGTGGATCATTAATAGGTGAAAAACAATATATTGGTTTTGATCTTAGAAATGCTCCATTAACAGTATTGTATTCCAAATCCTCTGGAACTACTGTTGCACCTATTACAAGTGATGAGAACATTGCAGACTTTTATCCTATTATTGAAATCATGCGTAAAGACATCTATGATGAGTTACCTCAATATACCAAATTATTTATACAAAGTAAAGTGGGAATATTATTAAATAAACCTGGACTTGCTTTGAAAGGTACTTGCAGACCATAAGGAGGAAATGTTAAATGTTAACCAAAGGAAATGATGCAAAAGTACAAAATGAAGTAATGGCACAAATTGTTGCTGATACTTCTGCTAAATGGATGAAATTCACCAGATTGCTCCCAAAGCAAGAAATTCAAGAGAACTCACAATATTACACTTACATGTCTCAAAGAGTCAATATAGAAGAAGCTATTCAAAGTGGTGTACTTGGAGAGGCTAAAGATATTGCTCCTGGCGCAACACTTCAGGAATTAAACGTCAGAAAACCAATCAGTGAAACTATCAGTATCGACACTATAGGTGGAGTATTGAACGTTTCAGCCCAAATGCTTGATTCCAATTTAATAAGCGTTAATGACATGTTACAAGACGTAGGAATTCTTATAGGTAGGAGTATTGAAAAGGCAGCTATTGACATGATTATGAATTCATCTAAAGTAGCTACCTACAACTTTGAAAGTGGTGATGATACTGGTATGACTATCTTGAAAGCCCAAGAGAAATTCAAAGAGTCAGCAGGTAGTTATGCTAACTTAAACAGTATGGCAGTAAGCTACAAATCATTAACAACCTTGAAATCAGACATATTCTCAAGCAACAGAAAAGTCGAACCGGTAGAATTAATCCAAAGCTATTATGGAGTAGACAACATTGATATCCTTGGAACTGCTGTATGTGATGGAGGTTCTGAAATGGGTGACAAAACCTACATCGGTATGGATTATATCAATCCTGGAATGAAATTATTATACTCCAGAACTACTGGGACAACCGTTGCACCTTTAGGTCCTGATGGTGAGATGTATGATTTCTATCCCTTGATTGAATTCATGAGAAAGGATATTCGTGATGAATTGCCAATGTATACAAAGCTATTCATACTTTCAAGTGTGGGGGTGTTAATGAATGCGCCTAACAGAATCATCAAAGGTAATTTCAGAGCATAAAAACCATATTTAATCTCCTAAATATTGCCCTTTCGTAGGAGGTGCGTGTAGGGATAAAAGAATATAAAATCTCAAAGGACTATGATTAGTGGAGTTTTAATTGCTTTTCTTCACTAACATCTTCTGCTAAGAGTTTTTAACTCAAAATTCCTTGGCAAGCTGGGATTTTGACCCTCTCCCAGCTTCAAACTATTTTTATATGTTATAATAATTCCTATACTCTTTTAATAAACTAATTAATAAATCATAAAATTTTTGTATTCTAACATGTCCATTTCGAATTTTGTGACTAATTCTGTTCCACAATCAGGACATGATTCTTCACCATTATGATAATCTTCTCCACAATCTGGACAATACATCACACCTTCATCCAATAAAGGATCTTCAAAAACAATTGTATTCATCAAAATTTCAACAACAAAAGCATTTAGAGGTTCTGATAAATCACGTATTCTCCTTACTCCTCCAAACATACCTCCCGTATTTTCACATAAGTAAACTGTACCATCATCATCAACCTCAATTCCATAATCTCCAGCTTCATCTCCAGTGTAACATTGTGGACTTAATCTTAAATTATAATCCCCTAAACCAGATTGTATTCCAACAGTTACAAAGTCATCGTCATCGATTTCATATTCATAAATCGCACCGCCAACAGACCCTTTATGTGCATATACAGTGTGTATGTATATACCATCATATTCACTCTCAACAGTGGGTCCAGCGTAAAAATCAGGCATACTCACACGAGCCATAGTGCTATCTAAGTTTATTTTTTTATCTTTAAGTTCTAGATTGACATCATCCATACTGGTATATTTTGGTTTGAATTCAAGAGTATTAATGTAAATGTCTTCATCACTTTCTTTATCAAGTAAAACTTCTCCGTCCTCAGGAGAGTATATTCCAACTTGTGAAACATCTTTATCAGGATTCTTTCTAATAACAAAAATACCTTCATCTTCTTCTAATTCAAAATATAATTTTCCTCCATTATTCAAAACCATATTTAAAATGCTATAAATTCGCCTCCAATAAGGAGTTCTTTCTTTATTTAATTCCTTTAAAATTTCCTTTTCTTGTCTGATATCAAAACATTTGTCATTTACGAAACATAATATCTCAGTTTTAAGATCAACTAATTTTGTCAAACTCACTTCTTTATCATATCCTTCGCTTACACTACTTGTTCGAATATCTGCATTATCTATTAATGAAAATATATGTTCTTTAATTATATCTCCATCAATTGCATCTTTAAAATCATGATGTGTTAAATAAATCCTATCGTCAGATGTTTGAGTTTTTAATGTATATGCATAGTCTACATTTAAATCCTTATCAAGATAAATTCCATATCCTCCCATATAACCTTTATATCTGTCATAATATTCATCATTCAAATTTTGTGATGCAACTGATGTTGGCGGAGTTGCATTTGGGTTTCTACCTACAATTCCTTTGATAAAACTCGGATCATCAAATATAAAACAGGGTTCATCAGAATCAGCATTATAGACAAAAAATCCAAGTTGAAAATATGATTTACAATATTTATTCAATGCTTCTTTAATATAATATAAATTATCAGTTATTGGCCATGTAGATCCATCATTATTAAATCCTACATTAAAGTGGATATAAGTATTATTTATCCTTTTAACAAGTTTTCTCAAGTCAATCTGTTTTTCCATACTGTCACCTAATTAACATATATTACATACAATTCATAAAACTTTTGTTATTGCATAACACCATGATTTTAAAAAAAATATTTAACAAAGTAGCTATAATATATAAATGAGGCTATAAAATGAAATTATTTCTAGATAATGAAAATTCATATGTAACAACAATAACAGTCAAAGGTAAAGAAATAAACCTGCTGTTAATTGAATCCAGCGTATTAATTGATTCATCACAGATAGCTATGATATTTGACAAAAAAGAAAAGACAGTAGCAAGTAAAGTTCAGAAAGCTAAGCTGGAGAAATACGAAACAGATAATATAAAGATATTAAAGAATTACGGATTGATGAATCCTAATGCGGTTAAACCTAGGCCATTCTATGATTTAAGACAAATGTTGGAAGGGCCAGCTTATTATTATTTCAAACAGACTGATGAAGTGGATCTCATTGATGTTATTGTTAGTGTAGCTATTGGAAAACACCGTGAGTGGATTCACAACAGAGACATTGATAAATATTAACTGACATTAACGGTAACCATTAGCTATTAAAAACCTATTTTTAAAAACTATTTCATATATATCACAGTTTAAAATCAGAATTGAATTGTGAAAACCCTTCCGTTAATGTTAATGTGAGTTCATTAAATTAATAGCTATTGATTGGACTTTAAAATTATTTAACCTGAAACATAGAATCCACCAACTTTTAAAATATTATAATTTCATTAACGGAGATGCAATTGTTAATATTAATGTAGAAATAAACGAAACTACAACTTATTTTCTCCCTATATACCTATTGCGACTCACTTCGTTCGTCGCAACATGTCCAAGAGAGTTGGACGGCATATTTTTAATTCAATGATAATGTTTATATACTTATAAAAACATACTATATGTAAGTACATATAAAATGTAATTACATAATTAGTTAAGAAGGAGGTATTAAAATGACAGATGATAAATTTGATGAGTTAATTCAAAAGCAAGTGGAACGTGAAAACAAAATGAGACAAGTGCGTGAAGATTTCCTTGATGAAATGGGGGAGCTTCCTAAAAAGCAAATAACAGTCAAGATATTCCCGAATACTCATAGGGCATTAAAGGTAATAGCTGCATCAAAAGACACTACTATAGAAAAAGTAGCTACAGCAATCATAGGTGATAAAATATCTGATTTGGACATTGTTAAATATGTTAAAATGTCATTTGATAATTCCGAAAAAATATATGGGTGGCTAAAACGAGTAGACATTGACAATACCGCTTATGATATCAACGATAAGCTTTTGGATAAAGGAAATCCAAGAAAAAGAATTAATGTTAAAGTAGATTTTGAAACTCACAAAAAATTAAGAGTCGTATCCGCTATTCAAGACAGATCACTGGATAAAATAGTTGGCTCTATTATTGAATATGAAGTGGGTGCTGAAAATAATATTGACACTGTTAAATTGATGAATGAAATACTAGAATCCGTGGAAGATAAAGAATAGATATTATAAAAGTTTCTGTAGTGTTTTTCCACCACTATTTTCATTATACTCTGCAGATTCTTTATCTTTCACCATACATTCCAACAAATTTATTATCTTGTTTATATAAATAATATAATATGTCAGATAATAAATCTATTAGTTGGACAAACTTCTGCCAAGCTATGAATTCCATAGCATACTGGCTACTCCAAAACAAAAAGAAATATAAGAAACGTGACCATTACCAAATATTAACATTAAAAGGTAGTTGTAACGATATAGAAAAGAAAGCAAAGAAATTAGGAAACGATAAACTGGTATCAATGTATACAATGGCCTTAATCAAAGATAACAAGTCATTAGATTTCCTTCCAAACTATGTAACATTAAAGAACGGAGAACAAATTGATAAAGCTGAATATGTAGATATGGCCATAAGGACAGAAGCCTACATTAGAGCAAATAAAAGACTTCCAGCTATTGTATACAGGATGTCCAAACTTCCAGATTACAAAGATTCCACAATGAAGTTGTTTATCAATGTATTTAACTTCAAAGGAAATACAATAGATGAAGCATTAGCTATTATAGCAAAGAAGAAATTATATAGTAAATACTTTGATTCACAAAAAACAGACAAGAAAACAATCAATGATGCCAAAGCCGGAAAAGGTTCCAATTGTGTAGACTGGGGACAAGTCTATTATAGAATAGCTAAATCATTAGGATATGATGTACAATTTGTCCACGTTAAATGCCGGGTAAGTGGAACAGGCCATATCAGATTAAGATTAAAGCATAAAAAACATACTGGAGGTAATTGGATTAATCGTGATCCTGCAGCAGTAGCAGATACAACTTCAGGAAATGTTAGATCAATTTGGTGTGAAGATGGATATCTTATAGCTTATGATCCATCCTGGATATTCACAGATTTGTATAGTAGTTAACGTTAATGTTAACTCTTTTTCTTTTTTATTTAAAAATTAACAAATATTTTAGTATGTTCTCAATACTAATTTCTTTTCAGATATTTTAACATTAATATCATCAGATACAGTAACAGTAGAACCGTTTCTATCTTTAAATTCAACTATAAAATCATTAGGTAATTTTTCAACAATTTCTTTTAAAACTTCAATATTCAACTCTGACATACATAATTGTTATATCTAAACTAATATTAAAATATGTATAATAGTATGTTATTTCTGTGTTAATTCATTTTTATTTTGATGTCGAGGGTTAGTTATTAAAAACTAACTTTCTGAACTCCTTGCATATATATCGCAGGGTAAAGCAAGATTGATTCATGAAACCGTTGGCGTTAATGTTAATGTCTAATGTATTAAATTAAAATAAGAACAATTCACATATGTTTAATACAGATTATAATCAAATATTTAAATACTAATTACAAGGGTGTTATTATGGGATTATTTAGTAAAAGTCCTGAAGAAAAAAAACTAAAATTTATTAAAAAAGCATTGTCTAGTTCTAATAGTGGAAATCATTTTAAAGCAATACAAGAGTATAAAAAAGCTTTAGAAATCGATCCAGATGACCCGGAATTGTTAAAAAGTATTGCTCTGGAATATTCATGCATGAACAATTATAGAGAGACATATGAATATTTAGACAAATATACAACAATTACAAATGATAAAGAAATGTTGGAGTTTAAATTTTCAACAGCAGTGATAATGGAAGACAATGAAAAGATTATTAAAACTACTGATGAACTATTTGTTTTTGAACCTGAAAATATTGATTATTGGTATAACAGAGGACTTTCATTCATGGCTTTAAAAAATTATAATGAAGCTAAAAAATGTGGTGAGGCAATAAGGAATATAGATTCAAAAAATCCACAAGCATATAAATTATTAGGTTGGGGAGATCAAGGTTTAGGAAATATAGAAGAATCAAAAGAACATTTTTGTAAACTGCTTGAAATAGAGAATAATGATGCTGAAACAATAAAACGTATAGCTAATGATTATCAATTAGATGAAGAATATGAAACCGCATTGTATTTTTATGAAAAAGGAATAGAGTCAAATCCTAATGATGATGAATTATGGACAAAAAAATCTTATATGTGTTTTATTTTAAAGGATTACGACGAATCAATAAAATGTTTGGATAAGGTAATGGAAATTAAACCAGAATATACTTTAGACATGTTAATAACTAAAGGAAATGTTTATATTGACAAAGAAGAATATGAAAATGCTATTGAATGCTATGATAAAGCATTAGCAATAAATCCAAATGATTTTGATGCTTGGAAAATGAAAGGAAAATGTTCTATGGAATTATGTTTTGCTGCTGAAGATGGTTCTGTTGAACAAGATAACTATCATAATGCTGCATTAACTTATTTCGAAAAAGCAAGCAGTATAAATCCATATGATATAGAACTATTAAATGATAAAGCATTTATCTATGGAAGAATGGGTAATTGTCAAATGGCAATAATGACTTTTGAGCAAGTTTTATCTATTGATGAGAATAATATGTTCGCATGGTATTGGATGGGTAAGAACTATGACCTTATAGGTGACCATGTTCAAGCGGAACAATGTAGGAATATAGCAAGGTCTATTGATCCAGAATTATATATTCAACTAACACAAATGTAAAATTAATTAATAACATTGAATACTATTCGCAATAACTTTTAAATCATTAATACAATCATAATCTACTTGTTTTAATGTATTTAAAGTTATTCGAATATCTTTTTTTAAATTAAAATCAAAATATATTGTTGATTTAATTATCCCCATCGGCGAATTATTTAATGCCTGTAGACACACTTTTTTTGGTCCAAAACCATCAATATATTTCACAGCGTAAAAACCTAATCCTCTAATATACTCTGCATATGTTCTTTCAAAAATATCTTTTTGATAATTAATTCTACTGTAATGTGTAACTTCAATCATTATGTCACATAAACCATCATCTTTAGCAAGTGCAACAACACAATCAGGAGCATTAGGAGGTATATTTGCAATTAAATAACCCTCAGGATAATTTAATGAAATTCCTCCTCTTTCAATATAGTTTTTAGAACTAAATTGATTATGATGGATATTTGAGTTATTAATGTTATTATTTGGTTTTTTACTGCCTGCACTAGCTTTAATTAATGCTTTTGCGAGTTTATTTAATTTTGACATAGAATACTCCTGAAATTGTCTTTATAATTTTATACACTTATCTATTAATTATGACTTGGCAATGATATATAATTTGTTAATAAAACAATCTATCTAATATTAACATTTAACTATTCGAAATTTACTTTTTTAAACTCTCGCATATATATCGCAGTCTAAAATCAGATTTAATTTCCAATATGGCGTTCGTTAATGTTAATAGCATCACATTTAATTAAAAGAAAAAAGTAGCTATTAATTTTATGGACTACAGTATTCATTATTCTATGGGTGGTTATGGTAATGAAAAATTAATAATTTTTCTATGAATTTAATAGTGATAATTTTATATAATTGAAATAATAAAATATTATATTAATTATTATATACAGGTTGTAATAGCTATGGCCAATATAAATAATACATCATCCTACATGGATGAAGATAAAAAGCAAATTATCAAAGAGTCCAATTATACCTTTAGAGATGCTCTTGAAGTTTCATCTTATCTTATTGAAGTAGGCAAGTTCGAAAGATTCTACAAAGAAATGCAAATCCATGACTTGCAAAAGGAACTTGATGAAATGGGCGATGATGAATAACTTCAAAAAATAAATCTCACGTATATAACTCTTAAAAGAAAACTATTTTTCATAAGCAAAAGTAATATTTATTATTACTTTTATATTTTTTTTATAATAAAATTTTATATATAATACATAATATATTATTTATTATGTTACCAGAAAAAACCAACATCAGTGCAAGAGTTGAAATAACACTCAAAAAAATAGTAGAAGAATCTAGTTTTACACACAAAGATGCATACGAACTTGGAGCCATGCTAATAGCCATCGGTGATGCACAGGAAACAATAACACTAATACATAACAATCCTAATTATCAAAAGATTATGAAACAAACAGAGTACAGATTAATTGAAGCTAGAAAACAAGAGCTTGAAAAAGAATTAAAAGATTTATAGGAGAACCGTCACCATGGGGAGAGGAAATTCAGATGTCATTTTCTTTTTAGAACAGCACGAACGGGAAATAATAAACTGCTGCAAGAAGGCAATGAGCAACAAGGAAATCATAGAAATGTTAAAAACAAAATATGATTTTGAAGTTCCGGAAACTACCTTTAGAAGATTCAAAGCAGGATTAAAACTAACTAAAGTGGATTTCCTGGAAACACTTCTGGATGAAATCCAAGTAATGAAAACTCAAGGGGCTACTGATGAAAGCGTCAGAAGGTGGTTGGACGATGAACACAACTTTGAAGTAAGTAGGGCAACATTCTCCAGATTCAAAAAGAAATATCATCTAACAGATAATGAAAAAGACCCAAGAGCAAAAAACAAGGAAGCATTAACGGACAGAGCTATTACTCAAAGACAAATTACTGACAATAACGTTCATCAGGACAATATTGATTTAGCTATTGATACAATACTTCAGCAACAAGTCACTGACATCAAAACAGGACTTGACAATCTTGACAAGATTACCAAAAATGCTGTAGGTATTGAAATTGACTTTGCAAAACTGGATCAGGAAGTAAGACATAATGCCAATGAAAAAAGTTTGGCCAGATACTTAATTGATCTTACAGAATTAAAAATCAGATATCTGGAATTGTCAGTCAAAGCATTTGAAGCTAAAAACAGATTATTCAAAGATGAAATGGACAGACTATTCAAAAACCGTGTGTTAGAGTTAGAGGATAAAAAAATTGAAATCTCACAGAAGGACATCATGAATGAAATAGAAATCCTTGCTAAACAAATTGATGATAACAATGTACAATGAAAATGATGAATTCTATTTAGATGCTAGAGATAAAGCTATTCTTCAGAAATGCGTATATGAAAATCCATACATACCATTCAATCCATTTCCAAAGCAGGCTGAGATGATACTGGCCACAGAAAAAGAAGTCTTGATTGGGGGTGCTGCAGGAGGTTCCAAATCAACAAGTCTGTTAATGAGAGCATTGTTCTATGTTCAGGATGATGCCAATGAATACCATGCGTTAATCTTGAGACGTACATTATCTGACTTGAAGCGTAAAGGAGCTTTAATTCACAAAGCTAGTCAATGGCTTAACAGAAAAGAGATTCAAAGAGACCCAGCTATTAGGCCAAAGTGGGATGGAACAGAACATTCATGGACATTTCCAAACGGTAATTCATTAACATTTGGATATTTACGTAACATTAATGACTTGGATACATATCAAGGTTCAGAATATCAATTCATTGGAATTGATGAGCTAACACAACTTGAAAGATTCAAATATATCTATATGAGGTCAAGGGTAAGGAAAACTAAGGACAATAAACTTCCTACACAGTTAATGTGCTCTAGTAATCCTGGTAAGCGTGGAAACAAATGGGTACGTGAAAGATTCATAGAAAAAATAGACACTGACATTCAGGACAAATCACAAATAAGATTCATCAGTTCCAGCTATTTGGATAATATCTATTTGGATAGAAAAGACTATGAAGAATACTTAATGGGATTGGATAGAGTCACAAGAGAACAGTTAATGAACGGTAACTGGTATGCTTCAGTTAAAGGTCAGCTATTTGATGAATCAGACTTCCACATAATCTCTCATGATGAATACATGAAAATACCAATCATAAGAATTATTAGGTATTGGGATCTTGCTGCAACTGAAGTGCTGAATGATGATAAACTGAGAGGAAGTGACCCAGATTATACTGCGGGAGTATTGCTAGCTAAAGATCTATCTGGAAATATTTACATCTTAGATTCATATGAATTTCAGCTTGAGTCACGAAATTTGATCAATGAAATTCTCAATACTGCAGCACGTGACAAGTCAGATGTGCAATATATTGAACTCGATGGAAGTACGGGTAAAAACTTTGGATTACTGATAATTGATGAGTTAAACCGAAGAGGGTTCACTACAGGTGCTGGTAACTCAAGAGAAAATAAAATTGATAGGGCAAGAAGAGTTTCGGCCGATATTCAAAAGAATGGAATTTTCCTGGTTGGAAAGGATAGGACAGGGTTTACGAAAAAGTGGGCGATGGAATTTTTAGAAAAAATTACAGCTTATCCTAATGAAGCTATTCATGATGATTGTGTGGTAGCGTTTACAGGAGGATATGAAAAAATAGTTTCTGAAGTTCAAACTCAAAGAGTTAATGTTGATAGGTGGTATTCCACATGACATTCAAACCCAAAGAATTTATGAAATAAACACAATATAAATATTTAGGTGATGATATGCAAAAATCAATAAATCTAATGGAATACTTAGATGAAATCATTGGCGATATTGATGAAACTTTATTATCTACTTCTACGGTATTTGATAATGATGAACCTACAGAATCAGTAAATAATGATTTAAATTCTCTTAAAGAAGCATTAGAAGAACATGATAAAATATTTTTAGCAATGGGTGATTTTGGATATGATGACTATTATGAGGACGAACCATCTTTTATATTTGGTGAAGATGATGTTCTTGAGACTTCTGAATTTGCTGATGAATACTACGATAAATATAAATTCAGTGTTGCAGGATATGGAATTTATCTTGATAAGGATTTAAATATAGAATATGGTTATTTTACAATATCACCTCCCCCATCTGGTCATGGACCTGGTGATACAACATTCCACGATTTTAAAGATGCAAAAGATGAAGATATAATTAAAGCAAAAATATATTATGAATTACGAGGGTATGATAATGGGGAAACAGATTATGCTCCTAATATAGATTTAAGTAAATACGATCCTAGAAACAATCCTTTTAACCTAAAAATTCAAGAACTTACAATTCCCATATTTTGGTTAGTACAGGATAAATCCTTTGATAATGAAGAAAAAAATATTATTTTAGATGCAGTAATTGAATATGCACAACGTCTTAAAGGATTATGCATTGAAGAAAATTCTACTGTAGCCAATGAAATTGTTGGAGAATGTCCTAATTGTGGAAATGAAATAAGTAAAGGGACTAAAAACATGGTTGCTATAAAATGTTCTCAATGTGGACATACTTTTTGGTTCTGATTAGTCTATTGGGATTATAATCTAATTCTGTATTTCTATGAATACATATTCAATGAAGCTATTCATGATGATTGTGTAGTGGCATTCGCAGGAGGATATGAAAGTTAATGTGGATAAATGGTACTCCACATAACTATTCGTATTTTTTTGCTCGTTTCTTTAATATTTTTAATATATTGTTTTCTCTAATTTTTAATTCATGAATTATTGTTTCTGTGTCAGTTATCTCTTTAGATATTACATTAAAATCCAATCCAACCTGCACATCTTCAGGATTTAATATAGGTTCACCTCTTGCATTCTTTTTTGGCACTCTTTTTAATCTTCTGTCAATAGCTATTATTTCAGTATATCTTTCCTGTTGTATTTCAGACAGTATCTTGAAGTAGTCTCTTTTTCTTTGATTTAGACTTTCTAATGTATTCAACTCATAAGATATCTGTTGATTTAATTGTTTGAGTTTTTGATTTAATGGTATCCAGAACTCGCATGTGTTTTTGTTTTTGCAGATTTCATGATTTGGATAACAATCACATCTAAACATTTTTATCAGCTCGTTATTCTAAAGTAACTTAGTAACCTAGTAACTTATCAAAATATAGTAACTTTGTAACCTTGTAACTTAACAATCCCAACTACTTTTCACTACCATAGGCCCTCTCACCTAGAGGGTCAAGTTACTTCAAAATGTAAAAAAATAAAATGAATTTTAATAGCTTTAATTTAAAAATAAAGAGCTATAAATCCTTGGAATTTTTTCACTGAAGTAACTTGGGGTCTCAGGTTACATTTTTTTGCAAAAGTTACATCACACGTTACTTTATTGATTGACCTCCTTTTCACTTAAATTAGGATATAGGAAATTTAAAAACTTATCAAACCTAACAACCATCACCTTTGTGGATTCGGGTATTCTGACAGTTTTATATTCCCAACCCAGCAATTCAGCAATACTCTTTATGTTATAGCACACTTCATTGGCATTTTCCAATGCCTTTCTAAGACCGCTTGTAAAGCAGACATAGTCAAGGCCGTCCCGTCCATGATGTAACACCATATAAGGTATTAGACGCTCATTGATAATGTTAAAAACACGTTCGTAAAAGTCATTTGAGTCTTTAACGGAATCAGTGAAGTAGTCATGATATTTTATCGGATATCCGTCTTCTGCTGAATATACTTTAATGCTTTTGTTGTGTTTGTTAATCTCTTCAATGAAAAACATTCTTAGATATTCAATTTCTTCTTCATCCAATCCTTCAGGAGTTACTGATTCTGTGAATGTCAATAGCCAGTCCGGACATTCACGGCCACAGGTTGTGTATGCTCTTAAGATTAATTTATTGCTTAGTTCTTGCCACGGTAGTCTCAACAATTCTATATCCTCATTTATTTCATTCACTACAAAGTCCGCAAGATACTTCAAATGATGAAACAGACAATCTTTAGGAGAGTCCATTTGGAAATGTGCCATGAATTCCTTTTTTTCATCATCTGTTTTTTTCTCACTGTGAGTATACATTAGTTGAACAAATCTTCTTGTTAACCCTTCAACATTTGGAAGTGGGCTATTGGATGTGAATGACAAGGTAGATAAGGCAAGGATAATAGCTAAGTTCCTTCCTTCATATCTGCGTCTTGCATTTGTCCTTTCCACACATGTTTTCAATGTTTCTGTGCAGCTTTTGCAATTGAACACACCAACAGGTTCGTTGATGATCTTTCCAAAAGTGGATTTGGATATTTGAGCACCAATTCTTGGAACGGTATCGAATTCAGATCCTCCAATATCGGTTTCACTATCCGGTTCACCATAAAAGTAAGTCCCAATACGGGCAAGAGTTGTTTTACCACTTCCGCCCTTTCCAAAATGAAACATATAAGGAATCAGGTTCTCTAATGGTAACCCCATCTGTTTTTTGGCAAATCCGAAAGGAACTATCATTGCATGCTTTAAAGTTGTTGCTAGCTTTCCTTCTTGACCTATGAAATAATTTCTTAAATCTTCAATCAAATCCAATGCCATATTCATTTTGTTAATGTCAGTGTCATTCAATTCAAATTCAACTATTGTCAGGCTTTTGGTTTCGTTGTTATAGTAGAAACCTGGTGTTTCTATTTCGTTTTTGATTATTGCCAAATCGTTTTCAATAGCTATTTGAATTATTCCTGGAAGTACTTCCTTGAATTGGTAACGTGAGAGAACATAACCATGTTCCACTAAGTATTGTTCCATTTCAACAATGTTCATGTCTTTAGTGTGGAAATGCCCTCCTTCTATTGTTCTCCATTCAATGCTGAATGTTCTTCCAGCTTCACTTATAGGATTGTCATGTATGATAATCTGCAACGGATAACAAAGCAATACCCTTGTATAATCAGCCACTTCATTTCCTTTTTTCCATTCTATAGTCTGTGTAGTGACTTCATTCTTTCTGTAGTCCATAACGATATATTTGTTGGAGCCAGTTTGGAGTTTGTAAATCTTATTGGTATCATATGGTATGATTGCCCTGTTCAATTCACGTCCTACCAATATGCTGGTCTTTTTGTCATAGTTATCTGATATGAATCTCTCAATGCCTTTAATTCCACTGTTTGGATTTTCTTCACCAAGATAAATGTCCTCGAAGAGTTTAATGATTTCATCCAATGTTTTCTCATGAGAAGGAAGGTGGTTGTATAATTCTCTAAGAATCTTTTCAACCACATCGGGGTCTGTACCCTGCAAATAGAAAGCACTGATTATGTTTTTAAAGTATGTAAACTCATAATCTGGTTTATAAACATTACCAATGGCTTTTTTGATTTGTATAGCTGAACTTCCTTCACTCATTTTAATTACCTATACTTTAACGTCCCTCACAATGAAACTGTAGAATGTGTAGGTTCCAGATCTTTCTTTTACTTGGATTGTCATCTCACTTAATCTGTTTACGAATTCACGGTATTCGGAAAGATCAACATTTCTTAGAATATTGGATCTGCCAACTGAACCTGCATTTTCCAATTCAAGAATGCTGGTTAAGAAATCAAATAACACACTTCCTTTTCTAACGTTTTTGTGAATGTCTCCATCATTTTTAAGATTAACATTGATTTCAACATATAATTGGTCAGCATCTTGGAAGATGTATAGTTTGAATCTGTTAACTGTTTTTTCTTCACCGTCATCATCGAAAGTGAATGATGAAACTGAAGCCATTTCAGGTCTGCCGGTGATTAATGTTCCATCTTCGAAATCTTTCAATTCTGCTTTTTCATATCCGTCTGGAATATCTACAATTTCCTCATAATCTAGTTCTGTACCTGTAAATATAGTTTGTTTAGTGTTTTCGAAACTCATTTTAATTATCTCCTAAAAATATTAAAGAGGATTTAGCTATTATCCTCTTTTAAAAATTTTGACTGGGTTGGTGCTATCACTTTCTCAGCTGACATTTCCTCTGCTGACACTTCTCCGGCTCCTATCAGTTCAGCTATTGCACGGTTGGTTGCACGTGTTTTTGCTGTGGACATGATAGTGTGGTCTGAGACTTTGTCTTTTCCTTTTTCAGACCTTGAGCATAATGCATCTGATTCTACGCTACGACCGTTTGGTAATGTTGCTCTAATGCAGTAGTAGGCTTCTTTTATTCTACCTGTTTTTGTTCTTTCAATGTCACGGTCAACTATTTCGGTATCAACATTGAACGCTCTTGAGAGTTTCTGCCATGCTGACTTTTTCTTGAAGTGTCTTTTCACTTTAACGTAGTTTCCACTTTCATCTTTTTCTTTAACAATTATTTCTTGGTAATCTGTGTCATTTAATAATCCTTTACATAGTTTTTGATAAGCGTCCCATTGTTCAATAGCTACATCGACATTAGGGACATTGTCTTGGGTTATTAATCCAGTTTCTTTAGGAACTTCTGGATTTTCTATAAGTTCTGCTTTTACCATTTTATCACCTTTTATAATACTCCGAAGCTTGCGGTTATAATTCCAATCCATCCAATAGCTATGGCAAATATAATGCTTCCGATGAAAATCATTTTTGGATTAGGGTTAATAGGTTCTTCTTTTGGATATAGTCTTGCTGGTTTGGACATTTAAATCAATCCTCGCCTTATACTGATGTCAACAATCCAATTCAAGTTGATTATTGAATGTCTTCCGCTTTTTCTACGTATGACTACTGTTTTATCATCTAGGAATTTGAGTTCATCAGATTTGGTCAGTGAATAATAACATTCTTCATCAATAGATGCAAATGCAATGAATAATCCATCAACAAGATTTTGCTGCATCTCAAGAATTGTTTGTTCCATATTTTTTCTCCCTTTTGTTTTTCCTGAATCCAACAATGTATGATTCACCTTTTATGAATTTGATGAATGCAGTATCTCCTTCAGTTGCATATTGGATTAATGACAATAGCTTGTCGTGTATTAGTGTTTGGTATGCTTTTTTTCCACCATCCACTAATACGATACCGTCATCGTCAATATAGAGGATTTCATGTTCAACATCTCCTTTGGCAACTTTAATCTCACCATTGTGAGTTAGGATGCCATGGTAATTTTCTTTGAATTGATTTTGAGATTCAAACATACTATACCACATCGTCTATACAGTATCCATGAAAATTGCAGTCAAAGGTGCAGTTTTCACAGTTATTCAAATCAGCTTCAGGATAAAAAATGGAAATATCAGAGATTCCCATATTTCTCACCTAATACATCAATTCTTCTAAGAAGTCTCCACATCATTTCCCAATCTTCTCTTGGGATTATTACATGAGGTTTACCGTTTATTTCTTTTTCTATCATGTTTTGGTCAACTCGTTTTGTATTGTTATTTGAAATTCGACAGTCTAAGGAATTAAAAATTATATTTACTTCTTTATTTTTCAATCCCGTTTCTAATTCTTCGATTTCATACATCTCGAAGAAATCTTTTTCATTGCTGATGTTGTCCTGTTCACATACTTCAACGATGACTTCACTCAGTTTTTCAAAACTCATCGGGGAGTAGATGGTTT
Source organism: Methanobrevibacter sp. YE315 (assembly GCF_001548675.1). NCBI lineage: Archaea > Methanobacteriati > Methanobacteriota > Methanobacteria > Methanobacteriales > Methanobacteriaceae > Methanobrevibacter > Methanobrevibacter sp. YE315. The sequence continues at coordinate 1,777,500 of NZ_CP010834.1, read as the reverse complement.
CCTTCAGCAATGGTTTTGATATCCATTTTCTTAATTCGTACATGCTTTGATCAACTCTTTTTTTCAAAGTCCATGCAAAAATCAAAGGGGGTTGAAATGTTATAAAATTAAATAATAAAAATAGAATTCTGTCCAATTACCAGAATATTTAATGTAAAATAAATATTGCCCAATTTGTGGTAATATTTATATATTTATTGAAATATATTAAATAACTGGGTTAAGTTTTGAACAGTAATTATTTTAAACATGTTTTGGTCGACTCGTTTACTATTTTTATTATTCATTACTAACCCCTATAATTGATGCTTATAGACTACTATTTTTTTTGACTTTTCAATCACATCCTTTTAGACACCATTTTTTTTATAATGCCTATGTTTGATCCTTACCTAAAAAAATTTTCTTCGCAATGAGAACAATTTTACGAAGTGGGGTCAATTTTCTTAGGTGAAGGCAATTATTAGTTTTGGTATTTTGAATATATAAACATTACTATTCTTATTTCAATGAATAACATTCAGAAAAAAGAGTTAAAGTATATTAAATTGTACACCATCAAAAATAAAACACCGATGTTTTTAAAATTGGTGTTTAGAAAAAAATAAGAAAAATTGTTGAATGTATAAAATTCAACAAAAAAATCATGATGAGCCTTCCTCATATTTCCTTTTAAGGAAGTCCAGGTCGGCTCTCATATCTGTCAATTCGTTTCTTAATTCATTGTTTTCCTCTTCCATTTGAACATATTCGGGTGAATAGATATTGTACTCTCTAACGTCAGTCATTATCAAAACACCTTCAATAGCTTCAATGTACTCTCGGAATAATGCATCTTCATCCTCAAAAAAGTAAACATCATTGACAGCACCGTTACTTTTGCCCTGCATTACATTGATTGAATATGTATCCATTCCATGCTTTTTAAGATTGGTTGCATGGTACTTACGAAGCATGTGTCCTCTTAAACGGTTATATCCCTTAATGCCTTCCTCAGGTCTTCCGCCAACAGTGCCTAAATTTAAAGCATCATTCAATTGGCCGAATTTCATTGTAAAGTAATGTGTAGATATTTTAAATAGCTTATCATGAGGTTTTAATTCTGTTTGGCCATTTTCAGGGTTATCTTTTAGCTTTTCATTTCTAAGTTCAAGATATGCCATGATGTATCGTGTTGCTTCATCGGTATTGAAGGTAATGAAGAATTTTTTTGTTTTGCTTCTTCTGCTGTTCCATGTAGGAATCAGCTGTCCTTCAAATTCTTTCATTTTGGCTATTGCGGTCATTATATCATCATCTTCGTCATGATATCTTTTTGTTGCATCAAGGAAATTCTGTATGGTAAGATTTCTTGCATCTACTTTACTCATGCCGCTGCTTACTAAAAATAATATTAAAGCTTTCATCAATGGTTCAGCTATTTCAACAGCTTGTTGTAATATTTCACGTGTTGGAAGATCTTTAGCTGTAATAGGTTCTCTCATTAATGCATTCTTGTCATTGAAAGGTGGCAGCTTATGTATTTCTATATCGTTGTGATGATAGAATTGTTTAACCAGTTTAAGGTAATGTTTAGCGCTGTTTAATGTTAGTGTTTCTTTGCAGTAGTTCATGTAGGCTGTTAATCTTTTTTTGAGTTTTGTTTTTTTCCAACGAACGCCTGCTTCTTCTTCAGCATCTGCTTCATCCAGTAGCTCTTGTAGATTTTTGCCTTGAAATCTGCAATAATGAGCTAATGTGTATTTCATGCCATGGTATGAACTCTGTGAGAGTCCACGGGTGGCTACATACTCTCTTATTAAAATTTCATTTATATCTGTCATTTTTGGTCAACTCGCTATACAGTAAGTATATTATATATTTCTGTATTTTATATAGTAAAAACTTCTAGCGAGAGCATTTGGTAAGTATTCAAAATTTTGTATATTCACCGATTGTAAGTAAATTTTTAAAAATATACTTACTTGCAACATGAAATTTTGTAGTACCTAACTAACCAAAAAATAGTTACTATACAATTTTTCGATGACCTACTTTTTGTTACTATATAAAGGTTTCGATTAAATTCACTAAAAGTTATTAAAAAGTAATTTTGTTTAATCTTTCAATTTTCATAGTTATGATGCTTTATTTTTTTGAATTCCTAAATTATTTTATTGATGTTGTAAATAATGGTTGTTGAATAGTTAAAATTGGATTATATTTATTTTAATCGGTTGTTGATGTTTGGTGATAAATTATGTTTTTCATATTTTTCTGTTAAAATTGCTTTAAAATAGGGTAAGTTATATTTTTTGAATATTTCTTTTGAAAAAATTAATGGTTAAAGTGTTACATGATGTAATACTTATGTTGTAATAGGTTTTAAATCATTGGTTTTGTTGAATTTATCCAACTTCTTTTAAGCGCATTTGAATCCTTAGGATTAATGTTGCGATTAATATTTTAATTACTGTTTTAATGATTTTTACCCGTTTTTTCTAATAGTCTGCCATTAATGTTGTGAGTGTAACGTTAAGTAATGCAGTGACTATTTTTTTCAATGAATTTTTAAAAGTTCATTTAAGTGATATTCATTCATTCAAATATTCCTGTATTTCCTTCACAACCTGATTTGATTCAGAAATTGGAAATACGGGATAGATGTGGAACATTTCTTCGCCGATGCTCAATTTCGCATCGATGCCGTCTTTTTTCAGTTTCTCGGCAAATTTTTTAATGTCATCTAAAAACAGTTCTGCACCACCTACAAAAATCAATGTGTCTGGCAAACCAGTATTGTCTCCAAAAATTGGGCTTACCCTATAGTCCTGAGTATCCCAATCTCCTGCCCAAGTTTTGCCGATTTCACGAAGCCCGACATCTCCTAAAGTCGCATCCTCTTCGCTGTTATAGGGGGTATTGGACATTGAAATATCAACCCAGGGGGAATATGTTATAATCCTATGTGGTTGAGGAAGATCCGTGTTTTTAATATACTGGCAAAATGAGTAGGCAAAGCCGCCTCCTGCAGAGTCACCCATCAATATCAAATTCTTTCTTGAACTCAGCTTTTCATATAATGGAGTTAAGAGGTCATAAGTTTGGTTTGCCTTATTGTGTGGAGCAAGAGGATAAACTGGTGCAACTACATATGCATTAAGCTTCTTTGCAAGTTTCCTGCAGTGTAACAGTTGGAAAATGTTTATTTCAAGCACATACGCACCGCCATGGATGTATAGTATAGTGTTTTCAGCGTTTTCATCTCCAAAAGTGAAAACTTCACATCCTTCCATGTCTTTGCTTTTGAATGGGCGTTTTGGTACTTTTGTTTCCGGAGGATTTTCTATAAACTTATCTGCTTCTTCTTTTGAATCCATATATTTCAGTTTGGTTGCCCTTAAAACGGCTTCTAGTATTTTTGCAAGCAATGATTTTGACATCTTGTTTCACTCCAATAATATATTCTATAACGTGTCATTTTTCCTGTTTGAATATTTTTTTGAAATGAATTATATATAAATATGTTGATTTTATTATACATTTAATCAAAATAATTATAAAATATAATTCAATAATTATAAAAATTAGTAAATTTCTTTAAAATATATAATATTTTAGCAAATAATTCGATTAAACATTTTTTAGAATAATAAATAATCTTTAAAAATTGTTGATACTTTTATAAATAAATTCAAAAATTTTCAACTGATAAAATTCTATCAAAAAAATTTTCATAAAATATATGGACTGATATGAAAAATTCCGAAAAATACGACTCTGTAAAATTATAATAATTTAAAAAGATTAAAATTTAAAAAAATAATGAATTGTTAAACAATTAACTTATTTTAAATGCTTTTAAGGTTTGACAATATTTGGTTCTGCTCAGCAGCTCATTCAATGTGGAACTATGTTCAAGGATGTATTTTTGGCTTTGAAGTAAGTGGACACACCGGAATGCCTGCTTTATTCTCATTTACCTAAACAAAATATTCACTATTTTCCGGAAACGCTTTTGGACCCGAATCAGGTTTAATAACTACAATAGTCTTTTCAGCGGCAATTCTAATATTTTTCTTTTATCCAAAGATAACAAAATCTAAAAATTAGTATTAGCATATTTGATTTATTATGAAAACATTCATCAGTCTAACCAATCGGTCATTGTGATATTATGCTAATAAATTTTTTTCATTTTAATTAGTGGCGTATCATTGACAAGTAATGCCAAAATCTCGTTGAAGTGAATGTTTCAGTACAAACATTCGTTTTAAACATCAATCTATTGATTTAGGAAGTCTTTAATAACCTTTTGGAATTCTTCACTCTGTTCTGCAAAAGCCAAATGGCCCGCATCTTTAATCAATTCGAATTCAGCACCATCTATTCCATCTGCCACTTCACGACCTAATTCAGGAGGATTAATGCCATCATATTCGCCACCAATAACCAATGTCTTGCATTTTACCTTATCATAATCATTTGAATTGTCAAAGTCGGCCAAAGATGCATCTTCTGCAGCCTTTTCCTCTTCATTCAATTCATAGCTTTCTTCACCATTTAATATTTCATCAATATTAAATTCGCCATTAAGAGCTTTTTCATATGATTGTGGTGCAAGACTGGCCTTTAATATGACGCCCATCATTTCTTCCTGGCTAACTTGGGTGATGTCAAGATTTGCTTCCTTTAAAAGTCTTGCAACAGAGGAAGTTTTGCCGTTTGGCTTAGTGCATGCCAAAACCAAATGATCTATATCATCACATTTTACTTCAGCTGCTCTAAGGGCAATGTATGACCCCATGGAATAGCCTAAGACATCAGCTTTTTCCAAGTTCAATTCACTGATGATTTCATGAATGTCATCTGCATGGTCATCAATTGTATATTCCTTAGGACGTGTTGATTCACCATGGCCTCTTGTATCGATTGTAATTACCCGATAATCATCTTTAAACATGTCTCTTATTGGGTACATAGTAGTTTTATCACCTGTAAGTCCATGAATCAGCAATAATGCATTTTCACCCTCTTCTGTATCATCTACACAAATTTCAATACCATTTATGCTTAAAAACTTTTTCATAGTAAAAACTCCTTTTTTAAAATGATTATTTAATAAAGTACCTAATGAAATGGTTTGTCGGTTTAACTTTAAATATTATAAAAATAAGGAAAGAAAATCATTGAAATAAAATTTCAACAATATTTCCTTTGAAAATTAATTATTCTTTAGCTTTTATGTCTAAAGTTTCTTTTTCAATGTCAATTCTTTCATCTAAAAGAGCTGAAACTTCATCCATTTCATCTTTAACAACTGCAAGATCTTCTTCAATTGTTATTAATTCAGCTACTTTTTCCATATCTTTTTCAAGATTTTTGATTAACTCGTTTTTAGCCTTTTGCATTTTTAATTCGGTGTTTAATAAGATTTCTTCGAATTTATTTTCTGCTTTGAATAAGATGAGTTCAATAGGTTTTTCTTCATCTTCTACAATTTCTTTATCTACTGCATCTAATAATCTAATAATGTCCTTATCTGCTTTATCTTCAGCTTTATAGATTTTTTTAATGGCTTTTTCAATATGGGATGATATTTTTTTATCAGTATATGCTTCTTTTAAGTTTAGTTTTCTTTCTTCACGGTTAATTCTTGCTTGTGCTTTTTTTTCTTCGAATTTTACTTTTCTTTCATCATGTTTTACTACAAGTTTTTCTTTTGTTTCTTCTAAACTCATAATTTCACCATTAGTTTATTAGACAATTGGGTTTTTATGTATGGTAGTTTATAAATCTTTTCATTTTAGTCGCGTTTCAATGATTAGCATTCATCAATATTGTCTTGAAGTGATAAAATGTATTGTTAATCATGATTGTGCTTTTTATTTAGTTTTATTTCTTTATTTGGTGTTAGATTGTAACATTAAGGTTTGAATATTAAATTATTTATATTAAATGTAATAAATATAATACATAGGAGGTACGTGGCATGTTTTTATTTTTATTGAAAATAATTAATCTTTTAGTCATCGTTTCAATATTGGGATTAGTAATTAAAAATATTGAAGCACACAGAAGAATAATAATGGGGCTTGTTGGAGTTGCATTAATATTTGCTATTTTGAGCTTCATATTCTAGCTGTTCTCGAATAATTTGAAATAAATTTAATGTTTAATATTAGACTTTAATGTCATTGTTAGCCTATTGTATGGATGGTTACATGACATTAATCTCATACTGTTTTTTATGGTAATGGTTAAAATTTAGATTCAAAGTCATTATTTAAATCTTTAAAAAAAGAAAGTGAAAATGATAATTTTTTAGTAGTAATCATCATCTTCTTCTTCAATGCTGCGGTCTATTTTTTTTATAGTATCAATCTTTTTGTTGATTTCCTCAATACCTTCGCCTTCGATTGCAGAAATGAAAATTGAGTTTTCTTCATCGTCAATATATTGGTTAAGGTATTCCCTATCTTCAACTAGGTCCATTTTGTTAAATAAGTATATTACAGGAATTTCTGAAAATATCTTTTCAATTTGTTTTAAAAGATTGTACTGGTTGTCCAAGTGGAATCCACATGTTTCAGATGCATCAAAAATGAATAGAATTGCATCAGCCAGATGTTCAAGAGCTACAATAGCATTCATTTCAATATCATTCATTTCTAAAACAGGCCTATCAAGCAATCCTGGTGTATCGATGATTTGGATATGCTTCCAGTGTCTTTCTGTGTGGCCAATTTGTATACCTTTTGTTGTGAATGGATAGTTTGCAACTTGAGGATCTGCACTGCTGAGTTGTCTGAGCAATGTTGATTTTCCCACATTCGGAAAACCTGCAATAACTATTGTAGTGGCATCAAAGTCTATTGTCGGCATGTTTCTTAAGTTTTGTTTTGCAAAGTCCAGGAAATCCAAATCCTTTTTGATTTTATTCACAACAGATGCAATCCTTCCATAAGCCTGTTTTTGTATTGCTGTTGCTTTCTCAGATGGATTTTTCCTAATCTTTGCACCATATTCTTTTTCAAGTTGTGTCAATATGCCATAAGCCCAATTAAGTGCTCCAAGAGCTTGTTTCATATCATCTACGCCTACAGTAATATCAATATAATCCTGATAGAAAGGATGCAATTCTTCGATTTCCGGAACAGCATCTATAATTGATTTTAATTTATCTTTGATAACCTGACAGGAGGTCACTACTCTTCTCTCTTCAATTCTTTTACCTTTCAAGTGTTTAGGTATTTTTTGACTCCTGATTAAGTCAGCCTGTTTTTTACCTCTGCTGAATCCCTTGTCAAGCAATTCCTGTGGAGTGGGTATTGTTGGTATCATCATTTTAATCACTATTTGAAAATTTGTCCTTGGAATTTATACACATCACAGCTTTCATCCATCCAACTGTCTGCACTTATTCCTGCTTTCATGCATGTATGTTCTAAAAACTCTTCAATACCGAATTTGTTTTCAGTTGCTACTTGTGGGAGCAATAAACCTCTTGAATACCCTTTTTGAATTATTAGTCCGTCACGGCCTATTTCAATTTCTTCAAAGTATTGGTCTGGAACGGCTACTATAATCAGCTCGGGTTTTGTCAGTACGGTAACTTCAAAATCAAGGCTTTCAAATTCATCCATTGTTACTTGAGGAAATCTTGGATCGTTTACTGCAGCGGCAATTGCGACTTCCATTGTAGCATCAATTGCAGGCAAAATAGGTTCGGGATATCCAATGCACCCCCTTAGGTAATTGTTTTTATTCAATGTTACAAAAACGCCTAAGTTTTCGTCAAGTTCTATCGGATAATCTTTAGGCTTTTCCATTTTCTCTCCATTTTCCAAATAATATTTAATTGATTGTTTAGCTAAATCTAACAAATAATTTCCAGCGTTATCACTTATCATTATCCCATTCCTCCAACTAATGCATTTAAGATTCTGGTATGTGGTCCGCCATCACCTACTGGTGCGGTTTGCCCATCCTTACCGCAAAATCCGACACTTAATTTAAAATCATTTCCAATAGCGTCAATGTTTTTAAGAGTTTCTAAGATATTTCCAGATAAAGAAACATCTCTTAATGGTGTTTTTATTTCACCTTTTTCGATTATATAACCTTCAGCAGCGTTAAATTGGAAAATTCCTTTACCTGTATCAACTTGGCCCCCTCTTGAACCTTTAAGGTAAATTCCATCCTGAATGTCTTCGATTAGTTCTTCAAAAGTATTGTCTCCAGGCTGTAAATATGTATTGCTCATTCTTACAATAGGTTGGTCAGCTATTAGTGACCTTGCATTTCCAGAGGATTTCATACCTAATTTGGATGCAGTTTCTCTGGAATTTAGAAGGGAGACTAATTTGCCTTCTTTTACTAATTGGTTTGGGGCAGTTTTAACTCCTTCCACATCATAAGGGTAGTATCCGAATCCATCTTTTAAGCTTGCATCATCGAAGATATTTACGATGTCTGATGCGATTTGTTCTCCCATTTTGTCTTTTAGGATTGAATCGTTTTGCAATATCAAATCTCCTTCTACGGCATGCCCTAGTGCTTCATGTATTAGGACGCCTGTTAATTCGGGATCGGCTATGACTGGGAAGTTTCCTGAAGGTGCAGGTTTTGCATCAAGTAATCTAACGGCTTTTTCACCTATTTTTCTTCCAAATTCTTCAATGTCTGTATCTGCAATCACTTCAAATCCTTTTACTCCACCAATGCTTCCATGTCCAAATTGTATGATTTCTCCATTTGTTGCAGATGCATTTAAAGCCATTCTTACTCTACTTTTTTTTACTTGAATCTCACTGCCTTCGCTGTTCATAAACAATTCATTTATCTCACTATCTCCATAGCTCACGGTAGTGCTGTTTACTTTTTCGATAGCTGCTGAATCATTTGCTTGTTTCATCATGTCTTTTTTCTCTTCGATAGAAATATCTTTAAACGGTATTTTCACGTCCACTGCAACTTTATCTTTAATTGGTTCTGTTTCACTTAATTTAACATCTCCTTTAAGTGAGTTTGAAAATTTAATGGCAGTATCGGTAATTTCATTTATTTTAGATAAGTCTGTGGTATATGCAAAGCCCCATGCTCCATTGTTTAGCACTCTTACTCTGGCTGCTAAGCTCATTCCGGTGTTGATTTCATCTACATCACCATCTTTCATTAGTATGGAAGTGTTTTCTCCAATTCCGGTTCTGATATCGATGTAATCTACTTTTGGGCTGGTTTGTGCAATAACTCTTTCGAATAAATCAATATATTCTTCCATTTTATCACTCATAAGATTAATATAATATTATATTTTTGAATTACATATGTAATAAAAGTTTTTTAATTTATCAATTCAACTAGTTTTATGTGTTAGTTTTGTGAAAAATAATAGTAGATTTTTATAATAGGAAGTATAATATAACACATGTTAATATTTTTGGTGATTGAATGATTGTTATTGTGGGCAGTGGTGCTGGCGGTTCAATATTGGCTCGTGAGCTTGCATTGGATGGAAAGCCAGTTACAATTTTAGAAAAAGGACCTTATATAAACTCAAAAGACGCTTTTAATTATTATGACAAATACTCAGAAGATGTTGATTTGCTAACAACTACCTGTATTGGCGGTTCAACAATAGTATCGATGTCAAATATGGTACGTGCTCTTGATGATGAATTGCTTGACTATGATATTGATTTGAGTGAAGCATATGAATATGTTGAAGATTTGGTGGGTGTACATCAACTGGATGATTCCCATATTGGAAAAGGCACTCAAGCATTTCTGGATGCGGGCTATGAACTGGGTCTCAATACTTTAAAAATGCCAAAAGCTATTCGCGAAGAGGATTGTATCCAATGCGGAAAATGTGCTTTCGGTTGTCCTGCAGATGCAAAATGGTCTGGAAAAGACTATGTGGATGAAGCAGTTGAAGCGGGTGCAACATTGATATGTGAAGCGGATGTAAAGGAAGTGCTGATTGAAAATGGAAAAGCCGTTGCCGTAAAATATGTCAAAGATAATAAAGAAGAAATCATTAATGCTGAAAAAGTAGTATTGTCTGCCGGAGCAATAAACTCTGCATTAATATTAAGGAATTCTGGAATTGATGAAGCGGGTAGGGAATTATTCTTCGATCCGTTTGTAACTGTTGGAGGATACATAAAAGACATCAACTTTAACACAGAAGTTCAAATGGCAGGTCTTGTAATCGGTGAAAACTTCGTATTGTCCCCTCATTTTTCATCATTCATCCGTGCAAATATCCCCGATGATGATGTAACCGATAAGGACATACTTTCAATAATGGTTAAGACTCCAGATGAATGCAAAGGATATGTGACCGATGACGGGGATGTCGTTAAAATTAATACTATTCAAGATATCAGATATCTTGCTGAAGGAACAGCTACTGCAGGTTTTATTCTAGAAAAAGCAGGTGTTGACCCAAAAACTATCGGTTCAACAGTTTATAGGGGAGCACATCCCGGTGGATCAGCAAAGATTGGTGAAATCGTAGACAGTAATCTGGAAACAGAAATAAATGATTTATTTGTCTGTGATGCAAGCGTATTGCCGATATCTCCTGGAAAACCACCAATATTAACAATACTTGCATTATCTAAAAGATTGGCGGATTACTTAAAAAAAGAATAGAAGATTATTCGAATTGTTTATCGATATCTTCTGTTTTTATTAATTTTTCACAATAATGGCATCTAACAACTGGGGGATATTTGTTAACCACATTGAAAATTGGTGTAATAGGTTCACTTTCATAATTTGTAATGCATTTTGGGTTTGTACACTTGATAATTGAGGAAATTTTTTCAGGAAGTATAATCTTATCCTTTTTGACGGTTTCATAATTCCTAATAATGTTGATTGTAGCTTTTGGTGCAATTAATGCTACCTGATTAAGTTCCTTATGGTCCAATTCCCTGTTTTCAATTTTTAAAATGTCCTTTCTACCAAGTTCTTTGGAAGATACATTCATGGCTATTGTAACATTTATAGTTTCGGAATCTGGAAGACCTAAAATTTTAAGGATATGTAGAGATTTGTTTGCAGTGATATGATCGATTACTGTTCCATTTTCAATAGCTTTAATTTTTAATTCTGATTTGTTGGTTTTAGTCAATTTAATCTACCTTGTGTACATTTTTAAATCTTTCATTTCTATAATTGCTTCTGTATCGTTAACTAACTTTTCAGGGCTTTTATTTTTAGTTGCAATTGTGAATGTTTCTATGACTCTTGCTCCACGCATTTTAACTTTTTCTTCAAGTCTTTCGATGTTTGAATCTCCACGATTGCTGTCCATAGTAGCAAATAGGATTACATCTTTTCCAGTTAAATTGCATCTGTCGATAATTGTCAAAATTGCTGGAGTTGGATTTCCAGTCCAGGTTGGTGTTCCAAAGATTATTGTATCATAATCTGTTATATCAACTTTTGCAGGAACAATGTCTGTTTTACTTTCTCTAAATGCACTAATTGATGCTAAAAATTTATTTTTTAACCCTTCACGATTTTTTAAGTCATGAATTTTCACTAGGCTGGCTTTTAAATTTTTTGCTAATGTTTTAGCTACTAATTCAGTAGTTCCACCCTGTGAGTAATAAATTATTAATGTAGGCATTTTTTATTCCCCCTATCTTTTTTAAGGATGTAGGCCGAAGTGTGTCAATCCCGCGCGTTCATCTATGCCAAGAAGGATATTCATGTTTTGAATAGCTTGACCAGATGCACCTTTAACGAGATTATCTATTGCTGAAAGCATAACAAGTCTTCCAGTTTCATCAATTTCAAATCCTCCAATGTGTACAAAGTTGGATCCTCTAACTGAGCTTAAATGTGGAATTTCTCCTTCATCCATAAGTTTAATGAAGTATTCGTCACCGAATTCTTTTTCGTATATTTCTCTAATTTCTTCCGGAGTAATGTTTAAATATTCTTCTTTTAAGAAACTATGGCTTGTGGTTTGGATTCCTCTGTTAACTGGAACTAAATGTGGGGTAAATGAAACTTTCACATCATCAAATCCATGTAATTCCTGTTGTATTTCAGACATATGTCTGTGTGAAGAGATTTTATATGGATTTACATTATCTGCAATGTTTGGATAATGGGTTGTGCTTGATGGGTTTACTCCTGCTCCGCTTACACCGGTTTTTGAATCGATAATGATTCTGTCAACCAAATCATTTTTAACTAACGGGTATGAAGATAGGATTGCTCCGGTTGGGAAACATCCTGGGTTGGCTACCAGTCTGGACTTTTTAATTTCATCTCTGTATAGTTCAGGAAGTCCGAATGCACCTTTGTTCTCTTTGTCAGTATGTTCCATTCCATACCACTTTTCGTAGACTTCTATATCTCTGTACCTGTAGTCTCCGCTTAAGTCAACTACTTTTGCACCAGTTTCTAAAATATCTGGAACAATTTTCATTGATGCTCCATGAGGAGTTGCAGTAAATACAACATCTGCATCAAGTTCTGATGGACTTTTGTTTTTAAATACAAGTCCTGAATCTCTAATGTGTGGATGTATTTTGTGTGCTGGAGTACCATCATATTGTCTTGAAGTGATATCGGTTATTTCTACTTCAGGGTGGTTTAATAACATTCTCAATAGTTCTCCACCAGTATATCCACTTGCTCCTATAATAGCTACTTTAAACATTTTATAATCTCCTTAATCTTCACAGTTGTCCAATACTTTTCCTTCAAAGTTGGTTTTTTTAATTTTTTTAATAATTTTACAGCTGCTGTCAAGTTCATCTTTATGGTAAACTTTAACACGTTGGACACGAGCCTTAAGACCTCTTTTATCTACTGCTTTTTGTAGTTTTTCAACATTATGGGTTTGGTCTGGTCCAATTGCTATAATGTCAGGGTCGATTTCTTCTACAATCTTAAAGATATCCCCTTCTTCGTTACCAAGATAAGCTTCATCAACGGGTTTTAACATTTTAATTAATTCTAAACGTTGGTTTTCTCCAATAATTGGGACTCTTTTTCTTTTTTCTACGGTGGAGTCTCGTGCGACAACAACATAAAGTTTAGAATTGTATCCTCCAAGATTTTTTGCTTCTTCCAAGTACACTCCATGTCCCGGATGGAGCAAATCAAAAGTTCCGCTCGCCATTACTTTTTTCATTCAATTACCTCTTTTGGTATTTTAAAGCTTCTGTTAAATCAATTTTATCTTTATAAAGTGCAGAGCCTATTACAATACCTTCCACACCACTTTCATTTAATTTTTTAATATCATCTATTGTTGTAATTCCGCCGGAATAGACAATAGGCAAATCAACAGATTTTTTAAGCTCTTCTACAGGTTCTGTGTAAAATCCACCCAAAAGCCCTTCAACATCCACGTTTGTAAATAAGATGCTTCCTGCACCGTGCTCCTTGAACTCCTGTGAGAGTTCAGCGGGACTTTTATCAATCTTTTCCTGCCATCCTTTAATGACTACTCTGTTGTCCTTGCTGTCAAGTGAAATCATAATCCTATCGGATCCATATTCATTTGAGAGTTCTTCGATGGTTTCAGGATGTTGAATTCCCATTGTCCCGATTATCAGCCTTTCAATGTCCAGGTCCAATAGTTCGCGTGCGTATTCAACACTCCTTATTCCGCCGCCAAGCTGAATTGGAACAGAAACTTCTTTTAATATTTTCTTAATGATATCGAAGCTGGCAACACCATTGATTGTTCCGTCAAGGTCAATTACATGGATGTTTTTTGCTCCCAAATCTTCCCAGTGTTTTGCAACAAGTTCAGGGTTTTCTATTTCTACCATTTCGCTTCCCGGTTCGCCTTGAACAAGCTGAACACATTTTCCGTTCTTGATGTCAACTGCAGGCATTATTAACATTTCATCTTTTTTAAATGACATTTGGATTTTTCCTGTAAAATTTCATTATAATATACTTTTTGTTTTGAGATGTTTTATATGTATTGGATTAAAATATTTAGGCATACCTAAATTTTATATACTTTAATTAATATATTAGTAAGTGGATAATTAAATATAAGAAGGCAATATTAATGAGTACAATAATTGAATTTAAAAATGTGAATAAGGAGTATAGGTCCGGAGATCACATTTTGAAAGCTATGGATAATGTGAATTTTACAATAGATGAGGGAGAATTTGTTGTAATATTAGGACCGTCCGGTGCGGGTAAATCCACACTTTTAAACCTTTTAGGCGGTCTTGATAGTGTTACCTCTGGTCAGATTATTGTAAATGGAAGTCATGTTGAATCATTCAATGACAATCAGCTAACTGAGTATAGGGCAAAGAATGTTGGTTTTATTTTCCAGTTTTATAATTTGATTCCAAATTTGACCTCTCTAGAAAATGTTGAATTGATGAAAGACATTGTGGATGTGGATATTGACGGTTTGAATGTTTTGGATTCCGTTGGCCTGAAAGACCATGCAAGTCAGTTTCCAGCACAGTTATCTGGTGGGGAACAGCAAAGGGTGTCTATTGCAAGAGCCGTTGCTAAACAGCCTACAATGCTTTTATGTGATGAGCCAACAGGAGCTTTAGATTCAAAAACAGGTGTTTTAATCTTAAATCTGCTTCAGGATATGAGCAATAACAATGATACTACAGTAGTCATTGTTACACACAACGCAATTTTAGCCGAAGCAGCAGATAAAGTAATCAGGATTAAAAACGGCCAAATTGAAAGTATTGCTGTAAATGAAAATCCAAAAAAGGTCACTGATTTAGAATGGTGAGCTTATGCTTTTCAAAAAGATGTTGAGAGACATCAGGAAGCATAAAACACAATTCATATCTATTTTTTTAATGGCATTTTTAGGCGTATTTGTGTTTGCTGGTGTCGGCGGAGAATCAGTTGGTCTTGAAGTAAATGTGAATGATTATTACAATGAAACAAACTTAGCGGATGGTTGGATTTACTCAGCTAATTTGGATGATGATTTTGTAGATAAGGTAAATAATCTGAGTCCGACTACCCAAAGTGAAAGGCAATTAGTTCTGGATTCGGTTGCAGACTTCTCAAATGATCCGGAAATAAAGCTGCATTTTGTCGAAAACAACACTATATCAAAATTCTATTTAATGGATGGTGAACCGTTAAACATTAGTGATGATGATGGTGTATGGTTGGATAAAAGTTTTGCAGATGCAAAAGATTTGAAAGTGGGAGACAATATCACTTTTGAGTTTAATGGGTTTGAAATTGAAAAGGAAATTAAAGGGGTAGGTTACTCTCCGGAATATGTTTATCATGCTTCAACTTCATCAGTTATTCCTGATTTTTCTAAAATCGGTTTTGCTTATATGTCTTATAAGGCATTTCCGATGAGTGATGTTCCATATAATGTTTTAAATGTAAAATTCAGTGGAACTCCGGATGATTACAGTGATTTATTATCTGAAAAATTAGATGGGGATTACAATTCATTTGTTGAAAAATCAGAACATACCAGTGTTAGTCAGTTTTCAGAAGAAATGGATCAGCATCAGATGATGGCGGGCATTTTCCCTGTTGTGTTTATTTTAATTGCAATGTTAATCCTTTTAACAACAATGACAAGAATCATTGCTCATCAAAGAACTCAAATCGGTATCTTAAAGGCTTGCGGTTTCACTGACAAATCAATAATGATTCATTATATTTCATATGGATTCTGGTTAGTTTTAATCGGTTCCATTCTAGGATTGGTTATCGGCCCAATGACACTGCCTAAGCTATTCTATCCATCAATGAGTTCAACATATATTCTGCCATCATGGAAACCTGCATGGAGCATGGATTTTGTTTATGTTGCAGCGGCAATGGTTATAATGTCACTTTTAGTGTCATATTTTGCAGTTAAAAGCATTTTCAATGAAAATCCTGCGGATACAATAAGGCCAAAAGCACCTAAAGTTTCATCTTCAGGCTTTGTTGAAAAGTTAGGGTTTTGGAAACATCTTTCATTTAATGCACGTTGGAATTATCGTGATGCAAAAAGAAATAAGTTTAGGGCATTAATGACCATTATAGGCGTTATTGGATGTACTGCACTCTTAATATCCGCATTTGGTATGTATGATGGGATGAATGATTTAAAGGAATGGGAATTTAACCAGATTAATCATTATGACTCTAAATTGGTTATTGATGAGGAAGCCACCATGTCTGAAATTGATGATGTTGCCAGTGAAGTAAACGGTGATAAGCTAATGGAATCTGCTATTGAAATAGAATCGGATTCAGCAAAGAAATCAGGTTCGCTTTTGGTTTTAAACCATACTGATTTGGTAACTCCTACAGATTATAATTGGAATAAGATTGAGATAGCCGATGATGAGGTTTCAATTTCACAAAAAATGGCTGACTTGTTGGATGTAGGCGTTGGTGATACTGTTAAATGGCATATAATGGGTTCGGATAAATGGATAAAAACAAAAATAGATAAGATACATGCCGATCCAACATCACAGGGATTCATAATGTCTAAAGATAAATTGGAAGATTTGGACTTGAATTATACTCCAACAAGCATTGTAACTGAAGAGCATATCGATGAGAACTATTCGGCTATTAAAAGTGCTAACTCCATGAAGGATATGACTTCTAGTTGGGATGAGCTAACAGAAGCAATGTGGTTGCTGATATACATTCTGATATTCTTCGCATCCCTTTTGGCGGTCGTTGTTCTTTATAATCTAGGATTATTATCATTTACAGAAATTGAACGGGAAATAGCAACATTAAAGGTTTTAGGTTTTAAGACAGGGTCTTTGAGAAGGCTATTGTTGACCCAAAATTTGTGGTTCACAGCGATTGGGTTTATATTGGGTGTTCCTATTGGTTATTACATATTAAAGATAATGTGGGAGTCTTCAGGCGATTCATTTTATGTTTTGCCTTCAGTCACTGTTACAAACCTAATTTTGACTGCTGCAATAACATTCACTTTGTCAATACTTGTTAACCTGATGTTTTCACGTAAAATCAAGAATCTGGACATGGTGGAGTCATTAAAAGGTGTTGAATAAGATTTCTTATTCACCCTTAATTAGTGACAAAATCTTTAAAAATGCATGATTTCAATTTATTAATGAAGGTGATTTGATGGTTGAAATTACTGCTGATTCAAAATATATGGATCTCTTAAACACTTATCCTCTGCTTAAACGGGATTTGGCTAGAAAGAATTGGAAGTTTGAGTTTTTGGTAACTCCAATGGGCAAAATTTCTCTATGGGAAGCCAATCTTGCTGAAGTTAGTAAACATGCTGAAATGAGTGTTGAGGAAACGGTTTCTTTATTTTCCGAGTTGATTAACTCTTATTAAAAGATAAAATGATTCATTTTAAGTTTTTTGGATAAAATTGGCCATTCGAATATAATAAATAAAAAAAATCGTCAATTGAGAAATTATTGTTTAATTTAATTAAATTTATTTATATCTTTATATAAACTTAATTTTATAATACAGTTAGGTGTTAATATGAGAAATATTATTGTCGTTGATTGTATATCTACAGGAATTAATTTTATTGGAGATATTATTAATAGGGGTTTTAATCCAATTGTTTTAGAACTGAAGTCCGCTGCTGATCCGGAATTATATCAAGCAATGCTTAAACATAATTATGATGAAATAAATGAAAAATTTGACATGATTTATGAAAAGGATACTTATGAAGAAACGCTTGAAGAGGTTCGAAAAGCAGATCCTGTATTGGTATTGCCGGGCAATGAACATGGTGTTATATTAGCATCCAAATTGTCTAATGATTTGGGCCTTTTATGCAATCCTATTGAAAATCTGGATGCAATGACATTAAAAAATGAAATGCATAATAGATTGGCTGAAAAGGGACTTCGTTATATTAGGGGAAAACCTGTTCGTTCTGTAGATGAGGCTATCAAATTTTATGATGATGAATCTTTAAGTGAAGTGGTTATCAAACCAGTATACAGTGCGGGTTCTGACGGTGTGCGCATTTGTACAAATAGGCAGGAAATGATAGACTCCCTAGATGATGTATTCAACAGGAAGAATTATTATGGTGATGACATCGATGAAATCTTAATTCAGGAACGTATTAAGGGTGAGGAGTATATTGTGAACACTGTTTCTTGTCAGGGATTTCATCGCGTAACTTTAATCTGGAAATATCATAAAGTAAAAACCAATGAAGGGGCCATAATCTATGATACTGTAGAAACCATTAATGAATTGGGTATTGCTGAAGCTGAAATGGTTGAATATGCTTATAAGGTGGCAGATGCACTTGGTATTGAATATGGGCCAATTCATGGTGAATATATGATTGATGAGGAGGGTCCTGTACTTATTGAAGTTAATTGCCGCCCATGTGGTGGACATATGCCTGCTAAATTTTTAGATAGGATTTCAGGTCAACATGAGACTGACAGTATTCTCGATTCCTATTTGAAACCTGTTCGTTTCTTTGAAAAGGTAAAACAAAGATATAGGCTGCAGGCTCATGGGGCATTAAAAATGTTCATTGTTCCAGAAGACATTATAGCCAAATCTGCACCTATGGTAAGTATTAGTCCTAACCTAAAAAGTTTCTTCAAAGCCGATTTTGCTGAAATGGCCAAAGAAGGAATATTTTATGTTAAAACTGAGGATTTGGATTCAAATTGCGGCATCATTTACTTGGTTAATGAAGATAAAAGTTTGCTAAAAGATGATATCAGTTTTTTAAGAAGCTTGGAGAAATATGCTTTTGCATTGGTTTTAAGTCCTGAATTAGAAAAAATTAAAGATTTGGATGAAGACAAATTAAAGAATGACCTTAAAAATGTGGCAGATTCCATTGAAGATTATGGAACCGGACTTTTAATAACAGACCAATTTTTAGATACTGATAGTATCCATCAAGTTGCTATAGAAGACCTTGCTAATGTTAATGATGAATTTGATTATGTAATAGTTAATTTAAATAAAAGTATAGTTGAAAAACGGGATGATCTTACTGTGGAAGTTCTTTTGGGTATTTTAAAACGTATTAAAGTTGGGGGAATCGTTTTTGTTCCTGAAACCACATATGAATATGTTCCAGGTCAAAGAAAAGGTATTGAAGCATTAATGTTGGATTTGGATTTGAGAATTGAGGTCCCTCCTTATGGAATTGATGCTGGCGTTATTGCTTCAAAAAATGTAATTAGTTAATGCTGCAATTGTATTAACTACTTATTAATTTTAGAAAAAGAGTTTCTTTATTTTGGGAATAATTAAACTCTTATTAATTTCTTTTTTTTATTTTTTAATGACAGTTTCATGTATATTCTTATTTTAAATGAGTTTAGTTTAATCTTATGTGTGATGTTAATGTAATTTAGCTATGGTTATCTTCAATCATTTTATCATGATGCTGATTTAATGAATCGCCTTATAAATTAAAAAGAGGTTTTTTATATTTCATTTTTCTAATATTATATCATGTCATTATCTAAAAAAATGCTGAGAGATATTAAGCTCAACAAAACACAGTTTATTGCAATATTCATGATGGCATTTTTAGGTATTTTCGCTTTCACTGGCATTTGTAGTGAATACTATGGATTAGAACAGACCAGTGATAGTTTTTATGATGAAACAAACCTTGCTGACGGTTGGATTTACGATATTGATTTTGATGATGCTGATTTGGATGAAATAAGAAACATCACTACCGAAGCTGAAAGGGTGTTTGTAGTTCAATCGGTTGGTGATTTTGATAATGACCCGGATATTACTCTGCATTTTGTTGAAAACAACACGATTTCCAAGTTTTATCCAAGTGAAGGTTCCGATTTTGATATAGATGATGAAGACGGTGTTTGGCTAGATAAGCGATTTGCCGATGCTAAGGATTTAGGAATTGGAGATAACATAACTTTCGAAATAAATGGGATGGAACTGGAAAAGGAGATTAAAGGAATTGGTTATTCTCCGGAATATGTTTATGAAGCATCACCTACTTCAATAATACCTGATTTTGGAGATTTAGGATTTGCATACTTGTCTTACAAGGCATTTCCAACTGATGTTAAGTACAATACATTGCTTGTTAAATATAACCAATCAGATAGTGACTTTAAAGAAAAATTGAATGATTCAATCGAATATCTGTCATTTACAAAAAAGGAAGACCATTCTAGTGTAGCTCAGTTTCATGAAGAAATGACTCAGCATAAAATGATGGGAGATATTTTCCCGATTTTATTTATTCTAATTACATTCTTAACACTTTTAACAACAATGACACGGATTGTAACTCTTCAGCGCACTCAAATAGGTATTCTGAAGGCTGTTGGATTTAGGGATAATATAATAATATTGCATTACATATTATATGGATTCATACCAGTTTTGATAGGATCCGTTCTGGGTTTGATTACCGGACCTATGGTAATTCCACAAATGTTTTATCCAACAATGAGTTCACGTTATACGTTGCCTTTTTGGGAACCCGGTTTTGACATGAGTTTTGTATATATTGTCATATTGCTTGTTGTTTCATCCGTTATTGTAACATATTTGACTTGTAGAAATATTTCAAAGGAAAATCCTGCAAATACAATGAGGCCAAAGGCTCCTAAAACTGCATCAGCGGGGTTAATTGAAAAATCAAAGCTTTGGAAACGTTTAAGTTTTAATTTCAGATGGAACTGGAGAGATGCAAAAAGAAATAAGTTCAGGGCATTGATGGCAATAATTGGTGTTATGGGCTGTGTAGCATTGTTAATTGCGGCATTTGGTATGAATGACAGTATGAATGATATCAAAACCTGGGAATATGAGGATATAAGTCATTTTGAATCAAAATTGGTAATAGCCAACAATCCCTCCTTAAGCGAGTTGGATGATATTTTGGATGATACAAACGGCAGTTTTATCATGCAGATGCCGATTGAAATTAAGGCAAATGATATGGAAGACACGGTTTTGGTTTTAGCATCGAATAACACGGATTTAATATCTTACACGGACAGCAATAAAAATCCTATTGAAATTAAGGAAGGCAAGGTTTCTATCTCAATTAAACTTGCAAATAAGTTTAATCTGAGCGTTGGTGATGAGATCAAATGGCATATTGTTGGAAGTGATGATTGGATATCTTCAAAAATCGGCCAGATTCATGCAGAACCTGTTTCACAAGGTTTAATAATGTCTCCGGATACTCTTGAGGATGAAGGTTTGAATTTCACACCAACAAGTATTTTAACCACTGAAAAATTTGACAACGATTCTGATTCAATCAAATCAGTTACAACCCTGGAGTCAATGGAGGACAGCTGGACTGAAATGACCTCTTCAGTCATGATGATGGTTTCTGTTGTAACTGTCGTTGCGGCCGTTTTAGCTATTCTAGTTCTTTATAATTTGGGAATCCTATCATTCACAGAAATGGAGAGGGAAGTTGCAACCTTAAAAGTATTGGGCTTTAAAACCAACTTCCTTAGAAGATTGTTATTAACTCAAAACTTGGTATTTACAGCCATTGGATTTGTATTGGGAATTCCATTGGGATTCTACTTCATGACTCTAATGATGGATGCTGCAGGCGAATCCCTATATTATGTTCCGACATTAACTTGGGGAAATATTCTTTTAACCGCTGCAATAACTTTTTCAATTTCAATTATTGTTAATCTGATGTTTTCAGGCAGGATTAAGGATTTGGATATGGTTGAAGCACTTAAAGATGTTGAATAGTGGTTGCGTCAAGAACAAATAGTATTAATTTTTATATAACTTATTTTAATATTAAAGTCATAGAAGGTGATAACATGATTAGGGATATCATCGGATATGTACTTGGATTAATTATTTTCATAATTGGAATTCCTTTTGTTATGTATTTAGCTTCAGGAAGTCCAAGTTTAGCACAAATTACTTCAATCCAATGGATTTTATTTATTTTATTAGCTATTTTTGGAATTGGATTAAGTATTTGGTCAATTGTTTACATGAAAAATGTGGGTAATGGCAATCCGTTTGATGCATTTAATCATGAAGTGGCGCCAAGGACTACTTCTTTGATGATTGATGGGCCTTATGGAATCTGCAGAAACCCAATGCTTTTAGGAGTATTTGTTTATCATATTGGTGTTTTGATTGCATTGTTTTCTTTCGGAGCTTTATTAATTTTCGTAATCGAAATTATAATAATGAATGTTCAAGTTAAGAGGGAAGAGCAACGCCTAATGAAAGATTTTGGAAAACAATATGATGATTATATGAAAAAGGTTAATAGATTCTTGCCAAGATTATGAGGTGGTTATAATGAACAAAAAAATATTGATTGCAATTTTAATTGTAGCTGTAGCTTTTTTAGGATTTATTTCAGTATATGCGGATAATAACTCTTCTGGTGATGCGAACAGAACAACTTTGAATGTTTCTTCAGAAGGACCTATTAAACTTTCCAAGCTTGTAAATGAGATTAGAACTCATGAATATTACAAAGGTTATGACAACGAAACACTTGCATGGATGGAATCCTTGGGGGAAAAATATGTATGGGTTTCTAATGATGGATTTGTAATCATGGATAACGTATGGGATTCCAATAAGATTCCTTCAGCTTATGTCTGCGATGCATATTTCCGGGAAATATTCTCATGCAAAGTATTGGAAAATCATACATTAGTTAAGGGCAATCATTCCAAAGATGTGGTGCTTGTAAATAATGTTGAATTCATCAAACAGGAAGATTATTATTATGAGGTTTAATTTATTGAGGTGAAAAAATGGAAGATGTATATGAATGGAAAGGATTAAACGGACAGCTTGTAACATTTAAAAAAGAGGTTGGGGATGCTCAAAAAATTACTTATATTGGATCTCCAGGAGTCTGCACTCCATTTGCAGAGTTTCTATCTTATGCAGTGAGAGATAAAGAAAACCATTTCATTCCTTTATTGGATATTGATGAATGCCATGAATTTGAATCCAAGCCATATGCTATGGTGCTTAAAGATGAAGTATCTGACCCTCACGACTCTGATGTTGTTGTCTTGTTGGGAGGCCTGTCAATGCCTAAATATGATGTGGATACTGAAGAGTTAACTGCATTAGTCAAAGACATTTTAAAGGAAGATGGCATGCTTATGGGTGTTTGTTTCATGGACATGTTTACTAAAGCGGGCTGGCTGGAGAAGGTCGATTTTGATTGTGTCATCGATGGGACATTAATAGGTGTGGTTAAAAAATAGTCATTGTGAGGTTTTTGAAATGAAAAATAAAAGTATTATTGCAATCGTAATTTTACTTTTAGCTATTTTATCATTAGTTTTAGTCTATTCGATTGATGATACTAATGGTTCTGAAAATAGAACAGATTTGGAAGTCTCATCTGAAGGCCCATATCCTTTATCCAGGGTTATTGAAGACATCAAAACTGGATCTTATTATGAAGGATATGATAATGAAACACTTGCATGGATGGAGTCATTGGGAAACAAGCAGGTCTTTACGGGTAATGGCACAATTGTTGTAATGAATAGCTATGATGCGGGTAAAATTCCATCAAAGTTTGTTACCGATGCATACATAACGGTCTCTATTAAATGCACAGTATTGGAAAACCATTCTTTAGGTGATGTCAAGTATCCTAAGGATGTTCTGCTTGTTAAAAACGTAGATTATCTTGGTGAAGAGATTCATTACCTTCAAGGTAGCTAATTTAAGCTTTTTCACCATTTATTTTTTTACAATAACATATCACAATATCATGATATGACAACATTTAAATACATAAACATATCATAATATCATTATATAATATATGTGATGACTATGGAAAATAATAATCTTGAAAACAACAATGAGGATATGTGTGAAATATTCGACTCTCATGAAGATGTTGTCAGTCGTGTAAAAGAGCGCATACCTGACGAAACTGAATTCGCTGATTTATCAGAATTCTTCAAAATATTCGGAAACCCTACAAGATTAAAAATTATTTCTCTACTTTGCATAGAAGATTTATGTGTTTGCGATATTTGCGAAGCGCTTGATTTGAATCAAACCACAGTTTCAAATCAATTAAGAATATTGCGCGCAAATAATATTGTCAAATATCAAAAAGAAGGTAAAATGGCAAGATATTCACTTACCGACCTTCATATTGAAATGATTTACAAAGTAGGTTTGGAACATATATTAGAATAATTTTTAATTGGTGATAATATGGTAGAGAATAGATGTTATGATGCGGATTGTACAGATGAAAACTGCCACAATCCAGAACACTTCAATTACATCTGTTTGGATCCAAACTGTGATGAAATTCACTGTGAAAACCCAGATCATTATGATAAACAATTATTAAGAGATTATCAAAAAAGCACTGATTTAAGCGTTTATGACCACAGAGAAGAAATTGATTACGATGAAGACGTGGATATAAATCTATGTGCTTGTCCAGATTGCGCAGATGATGACGATCATGACCATGTTCACGACCATGGACATTCTCATGACCACCATCATGACCATGAGCATGAGCATCATCATGATCACGAGCATGAGCATTCTCATGACCACCATCATGACCATGAGCATGAGCATCATCATGACCATGAGCATGAGCATCATCATGACCATGAGCATGAGCATCATCATGACCATGAGCATGAGCATCATCATGACCATGAGCATGAGCATCATCATGATCACGAGCATGAGCATTCTCATGACCACCATCATGACCATGAGCATGAGCATCATCATGATCACGAGCATGAGCATTCTCATGACCACCATCATGACCATGTTAAAGAGGATGTTTGCCATGATGATGATTGTGGCTGTCATGACCATGACCATGACGATGATGTTGAATTTAGTTTATGCGCTTGTCCAGATTGTGCAGATGACGATGACCATGGGCATGACCACGGTCACGAACATGCACACGGTGATGGGGAATTGTTAGCTGAAGGAAAACCATTGATTGCAAACAGACCGATCCAAATCATCGTTGCAAGCGGTATTTTATTTGTTCTAGGCCATATCTTTGAATGGTTATCATTTGACCCTACAATCGTAACTATAACATATATGATTGGTGCAGTAATTGCAGGCTATGAAATAGCTATTTTAGCATATAAATCATTAGTTAACAGACATACTATTGGTCCTGCAATGTTAATGTGTATCGCTTGTGTCGCATCATTCATTATTGGACATCCTGAAGAGGGTGCTGCGGTTACTTTCCTTTATTATATTGCAGAATTTTTAGAAGACTATGCCGAACATAGAGCCAAACGTTCAATTAAGTCATTAGTTGAAATCGCTCCAGATACTGCAAGAGTAAAAGTAGGGGATAAGGAAGAGATTAGGAATGTTGACGAAGTGGATATCGGCGACATTGTCATTGTAAAACCTGGTGATAAGGTTCCTTTAGATGGTGAAGTTATTTTGGGTTCCTCTTCAATTAACCAGGCTTCCATTACTGGTGAAAGTGTTCCAGTTTTAAAAGAAGTCGGGGATGAAGTATTTTCAGGAACTGTAAACGAAGACGGATATCTGGAAATTAAGGTAACCAAGGCGGCAAAAGATTCAGTTATCTCAAAAATCGTAACTTTGGTTAAAAGGTCACAACTCAACAGATCTGAAACAGAAACTTTAGTCGAAAAAGTGGCTAAATATTATACTCCAATCATGATGGTTGCAGCAGCATGCGTTGCATTTATTCCGCCATTTTTATTTGGTCAAAATCTGGTTGATTGGGTTTATAAAGCTCTTTCACTGCTTGTAATTTCATGTCCATGTGCATTTTTAATTTCAACACCTGTCGGAATGGTGTCTGCAATTACTTCCGCCACAAGGAATGGTGTCATTATTAAAGGAAGTACTTATGTTGAAGAAATGCGTAATGTTAAAGCAGTAATCTTTGATAAAACAGGTACTTTAACTGAAGGAAAATTAGTATTTAGTGAAGTTAAAGTTTTAGATGAAAATTATTCAGAGGATGAAATCGTCAAAATCGCATCTGCTTTGGAATTCCAATCTTCCCACCCAATCGCTCAGGCAATTGTAAACTACGCTGATGAAAACAACATCATTTTTGATGCTATCGAAGACTTTAAAAATGTTCCTGGTAAGGGAATTGTTGCTAATATCAATGGCGAACAGTTCTATGCCGCCAATGAGTCCTTGATTGAAGGAAGCTCCTTTGACATTTCAAGAGAGGATATAAATAGATATTCTGCTGAAGGAAAAACTGTTGTTTTCATTGGAAATGCTGAAAAGGTTATTGGTTTGATTACAGTATCCGATAAGATTAGGGCTAATGCTTCTGAAGTCATTGCCGATTTAAAGGATAAGGGTGTTGAAACCGTAATGCTTACCGGGGATAATAAGATGGCGGCCAGAAAAGTCGCAAATGAAATTGGCATTCAGCATGTTTTCTCCGATCTGCTTCCTGAAGACAAACTGAATATATTGGACACTATTAGAAATAAATTTGGAGATGTCGCTATGGTTGGTGATGGTATCAACGATGCGCCGGCTTTAGCACGTGCAAATATTGGTATTGCAATGGGTGCTGCAGGTTCTGATGTAGCTATCGAAACTGCAGATATCGCATTGATGCAAGACGATATTTCTAAACTACCATATCTATTTGCTTTAAGCCATAAGACAATGGGTATTATTAAACAGAACATCACTGCAGCTATTGCAGTTAAATTATTATGTGTTGTACTTGCAATTTTGGGTATTATCACATTGATGATGTCTGTTGGTTTCGGAGACTTAGGTTTAACATTGCTTGTTATCTTAAACTCCTTTAGAATTGGAATGGTGAAAGATCCACTATTCTAATCTTTTTCTTTTTTTATATTTTTGAGTAATTAAAATCTTGAATTTTTTAATAATTAACTTTATATTTTAATAGTTTTTAATTATAATCTATGTTAAGCAATGATTCATCAAATGTAGATATAATGTTGGGTAATCCTAAAAAAGCATTGATAAAAATGTCTATACCATTGATTATTTCACTGCTTATCACTAGTTTTTATAATTTAATTGATGCTGCATGGGTGTCTGGACTTGGAGCCGATGCACTTGCGGGTGTTGGATTTTTCACACCAATATTCATGATTCTAGTTGGTTTTGGAAATGGTTTGGGCTCAGGTGCGGCTTTTGCAATTTCAAAATATGTCGGCGAAGAAAATAAATTAAAAGCGGACAATGCATCTGTTCATTCTATTATTATAGATATTATCGTTTCATTAATCGTAACTATTTTATTGCTTGTTTTTTTAAATCCAATTTTAAATGCAATGGGTGCAGGCCAAACAATCGGATACGCTACAGATTATGGGATTGTAATTCTTTTAGGGTCTGTTTTTATAATTCTTTCTAATGCATTATACGGTATTTTTAGAGGTGAAGGTGATACTACTCGTCCGATGTATGCAATGATTGCATCAGCTATTTTAAACATGATTTTAGACCCAATTTTTATCTATACTTTAAATCTAGGTGTTAAAGGTGCAGCTATTGCGACAATCATTTCAGCAATATTTGTGATTTTTATTCTGATTTATTGGTTTTATATTAAAAAAGATACATATTTGAAGCCTAATTTAGCTAATTTCGATTTTAAAAAAGATATTTCAATAGATGTCATTAAAGTCGGCATTCCTGCAAGCATCCAACTTTTAAATAATGCATTTTTTGCAGCTGTCTTTTCCGCGCTTTTGGCTTATGTCGGTTCAACCGATTCGGTGGCGGTTTATTCAACTGGCTGGAGAATCGTGACTATTGGAACAACACCCCTATTAGCTATCGGAACAGCTTTGATTAGTGTCATTGCCGCCAATTATGGTGCCAAAAACTATAAGAATATCCAAATAGTCCATAGATATGCCATGAAAGTATCTATAATAATCGCAATATTTGTAGCTATTTTGACTAATGTCTTTGCAGGGGATATTGCTTCTATTTTTGCTTCATCAGGGAGTAGTGCCAGGATTTTAGGAGAACTTACCAGTTTTCTCTCATGGATTGTAATATATTATCCAACAATGGCAGTTGGTGTTGCTTCAACTTATGTTTTTCAAGGTATTGGAAAAGGAATTACTGCGATGTTTCAAACAATAATGAGGGAGACAGGTTTTACAATATTTTTCGCGGTTTTATTAGGTGTTGTTTTAGGTTATGGTGTATGGGGAGCTTGGATGGGTATTGTTTTGGGTGAAGTTGTTTCAAATAACATTACGATGATTTGGGCGGATTGGCAAATTAAAAAATTAATGAATATTAATGGTTAAACACCATTAATATCTTTTAAATAAATTACTTCATCACAGATTGTATCTACAAGAGGCATATCGTGACTTACAAGTAGCATTCCCATATTTCTTTTTTTCACAATATCAATAACTGAAGTTATGATTTGTACTTGTGTGATTGCGTCAAGCATTGTTGTCATTTCATCAGCTATTATAAATTGTGTTTTTGGGTTAAGGGCTCTTAATACGGAAAATCTTTGAAGTTCTCCTCCAGATAGTTCTTGTGGAAATCTGGTAAGCCAACTTTTTTGAATACCAAATTCTTCTAAAAGAGCATCATCAGGCATCCAGGATTCTTCTAGAACAGCAGACATTTTCCATTTCGGATTCATTACTTTCTCAGGATGTTGAAAAATTAACTGAACTGGACAATACTCTTTTAAAGGCAATTCTTTACCATCTAATGTAACGTTTCCTTCATACTTAGTAACATAACCGGAAAGTATTTTACATAATGTAGATTTCCCACTGCCGCTGTCGCCAACCAAACCTGTAATTTTAGTGTTGTCTAGCTGTATGTCAATATCCTTTAATATGTATTCTTTAGATGAAGGATATTTGAATGAAATGTTTGTTGCTTTAAGTTCCATTTTATATTCCTCCTTCATATTTAAAGCATCTGACTTTTTTGTTACCCAAGTCAATTAATTCAGGTCTTTCTTGTTTGCATCTGTCAAATCTCATTTCGCATCTGTCGTAGTATGGGCACCCAACTGGGATTTCTCCGTGTAGTGGCTGGTGTCCTTTTGTTAGTTCGAATCCGTTTGCTGGTAGTGCCTTATAAAGTGCTTTTGTGTATGGATGTAGCAGGTTTTCTCCGTCTCCAGTGAAGTCTTCTTTTAGTGCGATTTCGATTACGTATCCTGAGTAGAATATTCCTATTCTGTCAGCTACTTCTAGTGCTGCGTGGATGTCGTGTGTGATGAGTAGTACTCCTATTCCGTCTTCTTTCATGTGTTTGAAGTGGTTTAGTGTTTCTTCGACTGTTTTTTGGTCGAGTCCTGGTGTTGGCTCGTCTGCTACAACTAGTCTAGGGTCGGATAGTAGTGCTGTTGAAACAAGTACTCTTCTTGCCATCCCTCCTGATAGTTGGAATGGGTACATGTCATCTACTTCTGATCCTAGGTTGTAGTGCTCGAAGATTTCTCTTTGTTTTTGTTTTTTTGCTTTTTTCTCTTCGTCACTTTCGGTGTGTCCGATTGCTTGGTCTGATATTTTCATTAGGGGATCTAGGAAGTTCACGGATTGTGGCACGAGTACTATGTCTTTTCCTCTGATTTCTTCTTTGTCTTCTTGTGATAGTTCTTTGCCTTTGTATTTGATTTTCCCGTTTAAGTTAGCGTTTTCTGGTAGAATTCCGAATATTGCATGTGCGAGTAAGCTTTTTCCTGATCCGCTTGAACCCAATACTGCCAATATTTCACCTTCAGATATATCCAGGGTTAAATCGGTGATAACTTTTAAATCCCTTTGATTTAAACCTTGAGTATATTGAATAAATGAAATTGAAACATTTTCCACATCTAATAATTTCTCCATTTTATCACCTTATTCATTAGCGCTTGTTGGGTCTAATAATTTTTTAATGTTTTCTCCAGCGATATCGAATAATAATACTAAGATTAACAATGCTAATCCTGGGAACAATGCCAACCACCAGTCACCGGTTGCAAGGTATTTCATTGATTCTGATAAGATAATACCAATTGCAGGTTCATGAGGTGATAAACCGAATCCTAAGAAGGTTACACTTGCTTCGTGCATGATTGCATGAGGGAAAATTAAAATTGTTCCGACAATAATCTGTGTAATAACTAATGGCAATATATGCTTTCTTGCAATCCACAATTTTGATTTTCCAAACCTTTGAGATAGTTTCACATAATCAGAAGTATTAATCTGTTTAATTTCAGCTCTTAATACTCTTGCAAGGCTAGTCCAGTGAGTTACTGCAACACCCATTGTGACACCGAATGCTCCACCACCTAAAGCAATTGAGATTAATATAATTAATAGAATATGTGGAATTGATAAGAACAAATCAATTAACCAAGACATTAATGAGTCTAAATATTTGTTTATACTTCCCATAAGTGCCATTGCAATTGCAATAATACTGCTTAATATTGATGCGCCTGTTCCAATTTGAACACTTAATCCTAAACCTTTTAAAGTACGGGTAAACATGTCTCTACCCATCCAATCAGTTCCAAATAAATGTTCAAAACTTGGTGGTTGATTCATTATTCTGAAATTTGTTGTTATATCATTAGAATTGATGAATAAACTTGAAATTACTACTAATAGTAATATTAAGACTGTTAAAGCAATGGTTAATAGTGTTTTTTGCCTCAAATTCATTCTTGAAAGGGGATTATAACTTTTTCTATTAGGATTAACCATCATCTTCACCTTCCTTAATTCTTGGATCAACAAAGTTGTAAACAATATCTGCTATTAAATTACCGCAGTAAACAAATATTGCACTAAAAATTACAATTCCCAAAAGTAATGGCACATCACTTCTAAGACCTGCGGACACCGCTGCTTGTCCAATTCCAGGATATGTAAATATCTGTTCAACCAATACGGCTCCACCAAATAATTCTGAAAATCCTAAAAATTGTAATGTGATTGCAGGAAGTAATATATTTCGTATTCCATGTCTTTTTATAATATCCCAACCCCTCTCACCTCTTGCTTTTGCAAATAGGAAGTAATCGCTGTTCATTACTTCAATTAATTTATCACGAGTATATAAAGTAATTGAAGCCACTCCAACAATACTTAATGTGACCATTGGCAATATTAGACGGTTTAACCATTCCCAAAATGTAACATGTTCACTTAAAGTTCCTATTGGAACACCTAATCCACTTGGGAACCATCCTAGATATATACTAAATACCATAAGCATTATTAAT
Organism: Methanobrevibacter sp. YE315; assembly: GCF_001548675.1. Taxonomy (NCBI): domain Archaea; kingdom Methanobacteriati; phylum Methanobacteriota; class Methanobacteria; order Methanobacteriales; family Methanobacteriaceae; genus Methanobrevibacter; species Methanobrevibacter sp. YE315. Next base: position 1,746,278 of record NZ_CP010834.1, on the reverse strand, counting down.
GCTATCCAAAATGCAGGTGCGGATTGTAATATGTAACAATATACTTTTATTGCTTTGTCAATTATTGTATCTTTTTTAAATCCTGCTACAACTCCTAATAAAAATCCTAAAACTCCAGAAAATATCCAAGAAGTTATCATTAATACTAAAGATGCAGTAAATCGTTCTTTAATCACATCAATTACAGGTATTCTAAAAATTAATGAAGTCCCTAAATTTCCTTGAAGAACATTCCCTAACCAATTAAACATTTTAGTTGTAATTGGTTCATTCACTCCCCAGTAGGCTTCTAATTTTGCGATTTGATCTGCAGATATGATTACATTACTGATATATGTTTTTACAGGATTGATAGGAGAAAAATCAATTAGTATGAAACTTAATAAAATGACAAAAACAAGTAATATAAAAAATCTCACGATTTTTTTTCCTAAAAATTTTAACAATTTTTCATAATTAATCATATAATAACTCCTAAAAAGGGAAAAAGAGAATGAGTTAAATATGAATTCAACTCATTTTAATTTAAATTTTTATTTTTCAATAGATGATACACGATGCCAATCACAGATGTTGGAGAAGATGTCTCCACCGTGTGGTTGGATAAGTGCAGTGTCTTCGGATATGTCTAAACTTTTATCTACGAAGTATCCGTATTTGATTTCGCCAACCCATAACCATGCTGCATCACCTTTAGGTGAAATACCAGTGTTTCCATCCCAAGATACTGCAGACCATTCAGCGAATGAAGCATTACGTTCCATTCCCATTGCTGTATCAATGTGTTTATCAACAACACTGTTATTGTAGTGTCCAGGGTTACCAACACCATCTACGAAACTTTGACTGTAGTATTTACCTTTCATATCTGATGGGTCAGTGGAACCGTATCCCCATACAACAAGGTCACTGTATTCATGCTTATAGATTTCATCCCATTCAGCACCGGTTGCATTAACTTCAATTCCAAACTGTTTTGCTTGTTCAGCAACCATAACTGCAATTGCTTGTCTTTCTGGTGCAGATGCGGAGTAGTATACGTTAATAGATGCTTTTGTACCATTTTTTTCTACAATTCCATCGCCGTCGGTATCTTTCCATCCAGCATCACTTAGGATTTGTTTAGCTTTTTCAACATCACCGTCTTGGATTGTTGCGTCTTTATTAGCCCATGGTAATGTATGTGCAATACCATCATAGTTAGGTACTCCAATACCATTTAATGCTCCTTGAGCAATTTGAGTTCTGTTGATACCATAATTCAATGCTTCTCTTATGGCTTTATCAGCAGTAATATTGTTTCCAACTGGTGCATCATCTATTTTTTCACCAGTATTGTTAGTGATAGGGAATGACATACCTCTTACGTCAATAGTATCGAGTAATTTCATGTCATATCCATCAACGGTTTCGTTAGCGAATGCTAAAGGTACAGCAGCTACATCAACTTCTTTATTTTTAGCAGCATTAAATGCAGCTTCGTTTTGTTCAAATAAAATTGTTAACTTATTAAATTCAGGTTGTTTTCCATAGTAATCAGGATTTTTCTCTAAGATTACTTGTTGACCTTTATCCCATTGTACAAATTTATATGGTCCTGAACCAACAGGATTTGATCCATAAGTTTCATTGTTGTATGAATCGGAAGGTACAATACCTAAATATGCAAGTTTATCGACAAATGTTGAATCAGGAGTATTTAATTTAAATTTAACAGTATTTTTATCAACTGCAGTTGCATTTTCAAATGAACCAAAGTCTAATTCACTTGTTCCATTATTTTTAGCCATATTATATGTAAATGCAACATCTTCAGCATCTAATGTTGTGTTATCAGTAAATTTAACGCCATCTCTGATTTTGACGGTATATTCTGTAAAGTTGGCATTTGATTCCCAACTTGTTGCCAAATCATTTTTATAGGTCATATCTGGTGTCATTTTTAACAGTGTTGATTGTATCAAAGGTTCTGCTAAGTAGTTCCACCCAAGAATCGGATCAAAACCAGATTCAGGTTCTCCTCCGTGACTATAAGCAGCAACTACAAGTTCATCGTCAGCTCTTTGTGTAGAAGAACCGCCCATAAGGACGGCTCCAGCAACAATAGCTATTATGGCTACTGCTGCAATCCCAATTAAAATCTTTTTATCCATTTTTTGTCTCCATTAAATAAAAATTAATTGTCATAATTATTTGTTTATTTTTATTACTATAATTAATAACAATTGATAATAATTTATTATTTTATAACTATTTAAATATTCCTAAAAAAAGTATTACTATTTCATTAAATCTATAAAAAAAGTATTAAATGTATAATTTTTCATGATTTTTTAGAACATATTTTATTACTAATTTTAAATTTAGTTAATTATATGTATTAAAATTTAATTTTGGTGTGGTTGTTTGTTTAATAAAAAAGATAAATTTTAAATATTGTTGATATCCTTTAGATATATTCTATCATCACAGATAGTGTCAACTAAATCCATGTCGTGACTTACAAGTAAAAATCCCATTTTTCTTTCTTTTACTATTTTTAATACGGAATCTAAGATTTGTACTTGAGTAATTGCATCAAGCATTGTTGTCATTTCATCAGCTATTAAGAATTTTGTATTTGGATTTAATGATCTCATCACTGAGAATCTTTGAAGCTCTCCACCGGATAACTCCTGTGGAAATCTGGTAAGCCAACTTTTTTGAATACCGAACTCCTTTAAAAAATCATCCGGCACATCCCAGGATTCTTTTAATACTTGATCCATTTTCCATTTCGGATTCATTACTTTTTCAGGGTGTTGATATATTAGTTGGACCGGTTTAAATCCTTTTGTAGGGAGAGGATTTCCATCAAATGTTACACTACCTTCATATTTTGTAACATATCCTGAAAGTATTTTGCATAATGTTGATTTCCCGCTTCCACTGTCTCCAATTAATCCAATTATTTTATTATTGTCCAATTCTAAGTTAATGTCTTTCAGCAAATATTTTTTTGCAGAAGGATATTTGAATGAAATGTTTGTTGCTTTAAGTTCCATTTTATATTCCTCCTTCATATTTAAAGCATCTGACTTTTTTGTTACCCAAGTCAATTAATTCAGGTCTTTCTTGTTTGCATCTGTCAAATCTCATTTCGCATCTGTCGTAGTATGGGCAACCTTCAGGGATTTCTCCGTGTAGTGGCTGGTGTCCTTTTGTTAGTTCGAATCCGTTTGCAGGCAGTGCTTTGTAAAGTGCTTTTGTGTATGGATGTAGTAGGTTTTCTCCGTCTCCTGAGAAGTCTTCGGCAAGTGCGATTTCAATTACATATCCTGAGTAGAATATTCCGATTCTGTCAGCTACTTCTAGTGCTGCGTGAATGTCGTGTGTGATGAGAAGTACTCCTATTCCATCATCTTTCATGTGTTTAAAGTGGTTTAGTGTTTCTTCGACTGTTTTTTGGTCGAGTCCCGGAGTCGGTTCGTCTGCAACTACTAGTTTGGGATCGGATAGTAGTGCTGTTGAAACAAGTACCCTTCTTGCCATTCCTCCGGAAAGTTGGAATGGATACATGTCATCAACTTCAGGTCCTAGGTTATAGTGTTCAAAGATTTCCCTTTGCTTTATTTTTTTCTGCTTTCTTTCTTCGTCACTTTCGGTGTGTCCGATTGCTTGGTCTGATATTTTCATTAATGGGTCAAGGAAGTTCACGGATTGTGGCACGAGCACTATGTCTTTTCCTCTGATTTCTTCTTTGTCTTCTTGTGATAGTTCTTTGCCTTTGTATTTGATTTTCCCGTTTAAGTTAGCGTTTTCTGGTAGAATTCCGAATATTGCATGTGCGAGTAAGCTTTTTCCTGATCCGCTTGAACCCAATACTGCCAATATTTCACCTTCAGATATATCTAGGGTTAAATCGGTGATAACTTTTAAATCCCTTTGATTTAAACCTTGGGTATATTGAATAAATGAAATTGAAACATTCTCCACATCTAATAATTTTTCCATTAAATCACCTAATGAATTTCAAATGATAAGTTTTAAATATTAATTTGTATCTTATTAATATTAAAGTTATTCAAAATTTACAAAAAAGTATTACTAATTGGATAAATTTTTTTACATAAGTAATACTTTTTTCTGATTGGTGTTTGCCATGAATGTTACTATTAAAGAATTAAGTAAAAATTCAGAACAGATTAAAGATGTTCAAGAATTTTTATTTAAAATGATAAAGAAAGAATTTGGCTATGATTATGTTCCGGAGTGGCATCAGGACATTATAGAAATTGATGAATATTATATCAATCCCGAAAGGAACAATTTTTATGTTGCATATTTTGAAGAAACTGGTGAAATCATAGCTACAATTGGTATAAGATCTTATGATAAGGATTTTCCAGAATTCAGACATCTTTACTCAAAAGACACTACTTCCAGTATTTGGAGGTTATTTGTTGATGAGAGATGTAGGCGTTGTGGTTTAGCTTCTAAAATGTTTAGTGTGGCTGAAAATTTTGCAAATCAGGTAGGTTACAATGACATTTATTTGCATACTCACAAAAATTTAGATGGAGCTCTTGAATTTTGGACAAAGATGGGTTTTGTTGTTGCATTGGATGCAAATGATGAATTGGAAACAGTCCATATGGATAAAAAAATTCAAGGTTTGGAAATTAATCCTTCAGATAATACTATGTCTTATGCTGTAAAATTATAGTTTTTTTATATATTTTTGTGTATGTGGACATGCAAAGATACATTTTCCACATACGGTATCTGCTTTTCCTAGATTTTCTTCTGAAATTTTCAGAGCATATTTTTCACATTTCTTATCATCATAAAAGTCATTTCTCTTAAGGTTATAATTCCAGTTTAATCCGCTTATGGCTCCTCCAAAGCATGCGTCCTTACATTCCATGCATTTTCCGCATTTTGATTTTAAAATTGGTTTTCCGATATCTAAGGGAGCATCTGTCAGAACTGATGATAATCTTAGGGCTGATCCGTAATTTTTTGTGGTAAATAATGCCGATTTGCCAATCCATCCAAGGCCCGCACGTGTTGCTATTGTTTTATGGGGCAATTCAAATGAATTAAACTCACCAAAATCACTTCCCAATCTCTTTTTTGTTTGTGCATAAGCATTAAATCCTTCATCGATTAAAAATTCTTCACATTTCATCCCAAGTTCATCTAATCTAGAATTCAAACTAATCAATTCTTTAAGATATTCCGGAGTGGGGGCATTTTGCATATTTCTTATTATCTCTTTTGGATAGGTTATATAAAAAACAACTCCATTGTTTAATCCATTTTTCGGTGTAAAATTTGTTATATCAGCAAAACCTACTTCCGTTGCACCGTTATTCAAAAGATAGTTTTTAAGTTCAAGAGATAGATTCATGGCCGAATATTTGCGATTAATCATATTTATAGTTAATTAAGTATTACTTTTTAGTGTGTCATTTATTTTAGTTTTGTATTATTTTAAAGTTTTATCATATAATATTTTCTTAAAATGGCATTTAATAATTTAAGGGTTCATTCATATTTTTAGTTATTTTTTATTATTTTTTTCATATTAAAATCAAATTTTAAAAGTAATAAATATCTTTTTATATTTATGTGTGTAATATATTACATAATATTAAAATAATTATAAATAGTATTACTAATCACTTATTATTATGTAAAAAAGTAATACTTTTATTTTAATAGGGTATTTAATTTTATGGTGAAAAGTTATGGATAAAAAAACAATGATGATTATTGGTGGTATTGCTGCTGTTCTTGTTGTTGTTGGTTGCGCTTTAGCATTTATGGGAGGTTCACATGATGAGGATCCTACCCATTTGACTGTAGCGGCACACAGTAACATTAAAGAACCTGAAGCAGGTTTCAGCCCTCTTGTTGGATGGGGTTGCGGACACCAAAACTACAATCCTTTAGTACAAAGCTGTTTATTTAAAACAGATAAGAATGGAAGTATTGTTCCAGACCTCGCTACTGGATATTCAATCAGTGGTGATGGGAAAACATGGACAGTAAATGTTAGAGATGACGTTAAATTTTCAGATAATTCCACTTTTGATGCAGAAGATGTAGCATTTACATTCAACACTGCAAAAACTACTGAATCTGAATTGGATTTAACAAATATTGCAAACGTTACTGCAGTAAATAAAACTACTGTTAAATTTGATTTAGTTGAACCTAGATCAACATTCATTTATGATTTAAGATATGTTGGTATTGTTCCTTCTGATTCATATGACAATACCACTTATGGTGAAAACCCAATCGGTACCGGACCATATGTATTGGACCACTGGGATAAAGGTCAACAAGCAATATTCAAAATAAACGATAATTATTATGACCAAAAACCTTACTTTACTCAAATTACCTTATTATTCCCTGAAGAAGCAACTTGGTTAGAATTGGCAAAATCCGGTGATGTGGATGTAGTTCCTGTAGCAACTTCCGCATTGAACCAAACTGTTGATGGATACCAATTTGTTGAAAAATCAGCTGGTAGAGCACAAGGTATATCCTTCCCTTATCAAAATGACACTGGAGAAACTTGGAACGGAACTGTCAAAATCGGTAATAATGTAACTGCTGATAAAGCAATCAGAGAAGCATTAAATGTCGGTGTAAATCGTCAAACTATGTGTGATGACATATTTGCAGGTCACGCTAGTCCAGAATATACCAGTGTAGATACAAGAGCTTACGCAAACCCTGATGCTAAAGTCAAAGATGGGGATGTCGCTCAAGCTAAACAAATTTTAGCAGATGGTGGATGGAATGATACTGATGGTGATGGAATCGTTGAAAAAGACGGTGTAAAAGCATCATTTGATTTATACTACCCACCAGATTACCTTGACAGACAATCTCTAGCAACAGTATTTGCTGAACAAGCAAAAGACATTGGAATTGAAGTAAACTTAGTTGGTGCTGACTGGGATACTATTTATAATAACATGTACTCTTCAGCAGCAGTAATGCAACAAACTTCTCCAGACCCATATAAATCCATCTATCAACAATATCACAGTAAAGACGCTGATGGATTCTACATGAACCCAGGCTTATACAACAATACTGCTTCCGATAAATTGATGGATGATGCAATGCACTCCAGTGACCTAAATGCAGCTAACACATTATGGTCTCAATCCGCTCTCGCTAACGGCGGAGGTTGGGGTCCTGCTGGAGATGCTCCATTTGCATGGTTAGTAAACTATGACTACAACTACTTCATTAAAGATGGAATTGACATTGGTCAGCAACCTGACGGTTTAGGAAATGATATATTAATTAACATCTGTGAATGGACTAGAACCAATTCCACAGCCAATTAAATATTTCTTTTCCTTTTTTATTTTTTTTAAAAATTTTCAAGGGGGTTTATTTGTTTGAACAAAAATCAATTATTAAAGTTTTTCGGCTACAAGTTGGTACGTTTTATAATATTAATAATTGTAGTTGCAATTTTTAGTTTTATACTATTAGATTTATCCCCTATCGATCCAGTTAATGCTTATTTAAGACAAGCTGCAGTATCAGAAGCACAAAGGCAAATTCTTCAGGAATATTTCGGTACTAATGTTCCGTTAACCACTAAAATTTTCCATTGGTTAGTTGACCTTGTACATTTTGATTTAGGAACTTCCTTAATATATCGTGCACCTGTTATTGATATTATAATTGACAAGGCTTCCGCTTCCATTGTATTGATGGCTATTTCATGGTTATTAAGTGGAATCATCGGTTTTGCAATGGGTGTTGTTGCCGGTAAGAATAAAGGATCATGGATTGATAAAGCGGTGAAAGTTTACTGTTATGCAATTCAATCCGCACCATCTTTTTGGGTTGGAATGCTTGTTTTAATGGTATTCGCTGTTTATTTAGGATGGTTCCCAATAGGATTTGGTGTTCCAATTGGTGTAAAGAGTACTGACGCCACATTTATGGAGTGGGCATCAAGATTGGTATTGCCTACACTAACATTGAGTCTAGTTGGTTTAGCGCCGATTGCAATGTATACACGTAATGAACTGATCCAAGTGTTATCCTCTGATTATGTATTGTTTGCAAAATCAAGAGGTGAAAAAGGTTGGGATTTAGTAAAAAATCATGGAATAAGAAATATTCTGTTACCTGCTGTAACATTACAATTTTTATCTTTCAGTGAATTATTTGGAGGGGCAGTGCTTGTAGAACAGGTATTCTCATATCCTGGTGTTGGGCAAACTGCAGTAGCCGCTGGTCTTAACAGTGATGTGCCTCTATTTTTAGGAATTGTAATATTCAGTGCAATATTTGTATTTGTGGGTAACTTGCTTGCGGATTTATCTTACTATCTAATCGATCCAAGAATCAAGGAGAGTGAATTTAATGATTAAGAAAAGGCAAACTGATGATAAAAAACAGTGGTTTTTATACCCTGCAAATCTCAGGACTAAAACCCTTGTCATTATCGCTCTTTCAGCATTAGTTATTCTAGTAATATTTATTTGCGGTTTTTTTATTAGAGATATTCCGACAAGTTTCATTAGTGCTAATCAAATGCCTTCATTTGAGCATATTTTCGGTACCGATTGGATGGGACGGGATATGTTTCAAAGAACCGTTGCAGGTCTTGGATTAAGTATTATGGTAGGTTTCATTGCATCAGTAATAAGTACATTTATTTCTATTATTCTCGGATTATTCTCAAGTTTCAATAAATTTGCAGATGAAGTTGTTGCAGGTATCATTGACTTGTTCGGTTCAATACCTCACATCCTTTTAATCATTCTTGTTTCCATCATGTTTGGTGGAGGAGTTATTGGTGTTGTTATGGGTGTTGGACTAACACATTGGACACCGCTTGCAAGAGTTTTAAGATCCGAAGTAAAGGAAATCAGAACAAAGGAATATATTCATTTAGCAGAAAATCTAGGTAAATCAAAGGTGTGGATTGCAACTAAACACATTCTCCCATTAATCGTTTCCCAGATTATAGTTGGGGTGATTTTAATGTTCCCTCACGCGATTATGCACGAAGCAGCAATTACATTTTTAGGATTTGGTTTACCTCCTCATGAACCTGCTATTGGTGTTATTCTGTCTGAGTCTATGCATTATCTATCTTCTGGATATTGGTGGTTGGCATTCTTCCCTGGTATGTCATTATTAATTGTTGTGTTATTATTTGATTTCATTGGGGAAAATGTTGAGAAATTGCTTAACCCGGAAACTGCTCAAGAATAAGGGAAATTTTAATAATTTCTCTATTTTATTTTTTTTTAAAATTTTTAAGTGATATTATGGATTTTACAATCAAAGAACTAAATGATGATCCTTTAGAAATTGAAAATGTAAAGGATTTCCTATATGGTCAAATAAGAAAGGTATATGATATCGGGCCCACTCCCGAATTTCATTATGATATCGATGGGATAGATGAGTATTATATTAAACCTTCTCGCAATGCATTTTTTGTAGTTTATTACGAGGATAAAATTGTTGCAACGGCAGCTATCCGTGCTTATGATAAGGATTATGAGTTTTTTAGAGGGATTTATTCAAAAGAGGATACTGCAAGTGTTTGGCGTTTAATGGTTGATGAAGAATATAAAAGACGTGGAATAGCCAGGAGTCTTGTAAATGCAATGGAAGAATTTGCAAAAAAAGTAGGTTATACTAGAATATATCTGAATACTCATAGGTATCTCGATGCTGCATTGGCTTTTTGGGAATCAATGGGTTATGAGATAACTGTCGAGGAAGATGACTATGATGAAACAAATCATATGGTGAAGGTTTTGAATTAAAATCAGTCTCTTTTAATGTTTAGTAGTATTATTTTATAAAAAAGTATTACTTATTATATAATTCACTTATTTTCTTCTATTTCTTAATTTATCATTAATTAATTCTTAAAAATTAATTTTAAGATTAAATAAGTCTTTAATCAATTGTAACTTTTTAATTTAGATTTTTTAAAAAATTCTAATTACTTTTAATCAATAATGAAAAGTATTACCGTATTCAAATAAACGGATTTTAATCAGTGAGTGTCAGTTTAATGTAATATTTGACTTTAATTCCACATGATAATCATGTTTATTTGCCTATTTTAGATTAAAACTATTGTTTGAAAAAAATTGTATTAAAAATATTTATATAGTTATTACTATTAATTATAAATTGGATTATACAATTTTCTTTGAATAATTCAGAAAAATGAAATTAACATTAATATAGCTACTCCATATCTATTAAATTATTATTTAATTGTATAATTTGTATAAATAAAGTCATATAACCATAAATAGCTATTCTTTAATAGCTATTTACCCTCCTCTTTTTCAAGTCAATTTCTTAAACTTTATTTGATATTATTTTAAAATATTATAGTGATGAAAAGAACAGCACTAAAAATCGGATATATCGGGACTAATTTTCATGGTTTTCAAAGACAACCCAACTTAAGAACAGTCGAAGAAGAGTTAATCTATCATTTGCGTAAACTTGACTACATTGATGACTTAAAAAAGTCCAGATTCAGAATAGCTGGAAGAACTGATGCTGGCGTTCACAGTTTAGGTAATGTCATTAGCTTTCAGTCTGAAAAGGAAGTTAGGGTCAATGAAATCAATAATTCCCTTCCTGATGATATTCAAATATTAGCAAAGGCGCCTGTACGTTATGCATTTAAGCCTAGATATGCCCAAATGAGACAGTATAGATACATGCTATTCCAAGATTTGGATATTGACAAACTCCAAGAGTGTGCTGAAATATTTAAGGGAACTCACAATTTCACGAATTTTACCAAGAGGTTCCAAAAAACCACCACAAGGACAATCGATGACATTAAAATCACAAAAGTTGATTTGAACGATTATCACAAAAAGGAATTCCCTAACCTTCATGATACCCTTTCTCCGATATTTGTGGATATTTATGGCGAATCATTTTTATGGAATATGGTAAGAAAAATGATGAGGGTATTTGTTGATGTGGCTATTGGAAAAATGGATTTGGATGATGTGGAAAGATTATTAAATCCTGGAGAAGATGAGCCAAGAGCCTACATCAAAGTCATGGAAGCCGAATATCTAATTTTGATGGATATTCAATATGATGGAATCAGATTCACTTATGATGATTATGCATGCGAAAGATTCAGACGTAATCTTGTCGATTCATTGTCCGATTTACAAAAAAGATATGCTATTAGAGAATCAATGGTAAAAAGTTTACAGGATTTGCATAAGGGGAAATAATGAATACTTTGGAAGATAATCAAGATAGGATATTTACAAAACCTTTTTTCTTAGTTTTTGGAGCATTGCTGTTTACAGCCTTGGTAATGTATGCTCTAATGTCTACTGTTGCTGAATATGCTACTGCAATGGGATCAACTGCAACTATTGCAGGTCTTGTTTCCGGAATATATATTTTTGGAGGACTTTGTTCAAGAATATATTCCGGAAATGCTCTGGAGAGAGTCGGATGGAAAAAGACTGCACTGATTTTCATGAGCATTCATTTTTTAGCTTGTCTTTTGTATTTTGTTGTAAGCGATGTCACATTGCTTTTGATTGTCAGGTTCATTCATGGGATAGGTTTCGGAGCATCGGCTAATGCAATTGTCACAATCGCTACTGCAGTACTTCCTAAAAAGCGTTTTAGTGAAGCTTTCGGTTATTTCATGCTGGGAACAACAATTGCTGTTGGATTAGGTCCATTCATCTCAGGATTTCTCTATGATACTGTGGGAGCTCAAGGCTGCTTTTTGGTAGCAAGCATATTCTGTGCTCTGGCATTGATTTTCATTTATTTTGTGGATGTCAGCAAAAAGGATCCAGGTGTCAACCGCCAAAGACAAGTTGAAAAAACTGAAGAAAAAAATTATAAAGGCATTGAAAAGGTCTTGGAAATCAAGGCAATACCTGTTTCACTTTTCACCGCCCTGACAAGTTTGGGGTATATTTCAATTTTATCATTCAACAGGCTTTATGCTGCTCAGATTAATTTGATAACTGCATTTTCATGGTTTTTCATAATATATTCAGTAGTTTTGGTTCTATCAAGACCTATTGCGGGTAAAATCCAGGATAATCATGGCGATAAGTTAATTTGTATTGTTGGAATAATCGCCCAATCAATTGGCCTTTTATTGATTGCATGGATTCCTTCTTATCTTACAGTTTATATTTGTGCAGTATGCTGCGCTCTTGGATTCGGTACATTGAATTCAGCATGTACTACTATCGTAACACGTAACGTGTCTGAAAGCCGCCGTTCATATGCAGTATCAACATTTTTCATTTTCTGTGATGCAACAATGGGTTTTGGCCCGGCATTGCTTGGAAGCTTTGTATCCGCTAGTTCCGGCTATGCACCAGTATTTTTCATATCTTCATTTATCACATTACTTGCATTGCCGATTTGTTTATATGCGCTGAAAAATTAAAAAAAATTTTTAAGTTATTTTGATAAATATATTAACATTATGAAAATAGCAACTGTTTTAGGAACTAGACCCGAAATTATAAAGATGGCGCCTATTATTGATGAAATTTCTAAACGAGGCATTGACCAGATTATTTTACATACCGGTCAGCATTATGATAAGGAAATGTCCGATAATTTCTTTAAAGATTTAGAGATTCCAACTCCTGATTATAATATTCATGTAGGTTCTGGGACCCATGGAAAGCAAACTGGACTGATGATGCAAGGCATTGAAGAAGTTCTTTTAGATGAAAAGCCAGATATCGTATTAGTGCAAGGTGATACCAATGCTGTTCTGGCTGGAGCGCTTGTTGCAGCTAAATTGCATATTGCAATAGGTCATGTGGAAGCTGGATTAAGGTCTTTTGACATGACAATGCCCGAAGAGGTAAATCGCAGAGCTGCAGATGTATGTTCAACAATGTATTTTGTTCCAACAAATGAATCAGCCATTAATCTTTTGGCCGAAGGTTTTTCAAGAAAAAATCTTTTTGTTGTAGGAAACCCTGTTGTTGATGCTTGTTTTAGACATTTGGAAATTGCTCAAAAAAGAGGATTTGAAGAGGAATCACTCAAAAAGTTAGATATTGAAAATATGGATAACATTTTAACTTTAACAATGCACAGGGCGGAAAATGTCGATGACAAAACAAGAGTTACCAATATCATTGATGCACTTAAGGAATTGGATGATATGAATATCATTTTCCCGATTCATCCAAGAACAAAAAATACACTAGAAAACTTTGGCTTATTTGATGAGTTAAATGATTTACATCACGTTCATATTATAAAACCTTTAGGCTATCTTGATTTTTTACTTTTAACTTCAAATTCGACTTTAATATTAACTGATTCTGGAGGTCTTCAGGAAGAGGCAATAACATTGGATGTTCCTGCATTGACTTTAAGGTATAATACTGAAAGGCCAGAAACTGTAACTGCAGGGGGAAATATTCTCGTAGGTTCTGATAAACAGGCTATTGTTGATAATGCCAGAAAAATCCTTGATGATAAGGATTTTGCAGATAAGATGAGGAATGCTGTCAATCCATATGGTCAGGGAAATTCAGCAGAGCTGACTGTAGATGCAATGGAGAAATATTATGCTGAGGGTTTATTGGATATTAAAGCTCCCGAAGACATAATGACTTCATTTACAAGGAAAATGATAAAGATTACTGAGGATATATCAGTTGAAGAATTTGAAAATAGGGAAAATGCGCTTGTTCACATGGCCTTTGATGGGGATAAAATGCAGTTTCCTAATGATGAATTAAATTTAAATGGTATGATGATTACTTATGACAAAAGAGAATGATTCAATTTTAGTATTTGAGTATTTTACTGCTTCAGGAGAAAAAGACAAATGTATTATTTCAGAAGCTGAAGCATTAATATTTGCACTTTTAGAAGATTTAAAAGAATTTAATGTTGATTTAGTTATCAATGAATCTTATGATGGCATTGTGAAAGATTATGCTAATGTCAATCCGATTCTAATCAATCAGGACATCATTTCCTGGCTTGAAGAAAATGCGGCACAATTTGATAAAGCCATTTTCATATCTGCCGAAAATAATAACAACCTTTACAATATCACTAAAATATTTGAAGAAAATAACGTAAAAATATATAATTCTTCAGCTGAAGCTTGCTTAAAAGCATCTGACAAATCTGAAACTTATGAGGCATTATACAATATTGTTCCCCAACCAAGATCATTCAGATTTAAAATAGACCCAAAGGGATATTGGAAAAGGGCAATTGAAAATTTGCATGAAAAATGGCAAGCAGAAGATCCATTAACACCTCTCAAACTAATCATAAAACCATTGATTGGTGTTGACTGTGAGGATATTGTCGTGATTGAAAGGATTGAAGATTTAACTTTGGATTTGGATAAGATTTTCGAACCGGGCTCCCGTATTCTTGTTCAGGAATATATTGAAGGAACCGATGTTAGCGTTAGCTTAATATCAGATGGTAAAAAAGCGATTCCTATAAGTTTGAATGAACAGTTTGTAGAACTAAAAGATGATAAGGGAACCTATCTTGGTGGAAAAATTCCTTATGAAAGCAAATACAAAGATGAAGCATTTGAAATTGCAACAAAAGCCGTTGAAGCCATTGACGGAATGAAAGGATTTGTCGGTGTTGACTTGTTGATTAATGCCGATGAAAAAGACATCTATTCAGTTTATTTATTGGAAATCAACTCAAGATTCACAACACCATATGTTGGTTTAAATAAGATTGCTAATTTTAACATTGGAAAAACCGTCATTGATTTGATTGACGGAAATGTGGATATTGATGATTTGGATATTTCTCTAGATGGTGAAGTGGAGTTTAGAAAATCTGGAGATTCCTTGGAAATCAGGAGAATATAATATGAAGGTAGCAGGATTTGATATTGGCGGTGCAAACACTGATTTGGCAGTCATCGACTTTGATGGTGATAATATTAAGAGCATTGAAGTTGATTTTGCATATCTTCCTATGTGGTGCAAAAATGATGATTTATCAAGAGTATTAATTGAGTTAATTGAAAATATCTGCCCAATGTCTGAAATAGATGCTGTTGGCATTTCCATGACTGCAGAGCTTGTTGATGCATATGACACAAAAAAAGATGGAGTTTTGGATGTAGTTAAAAAATGTGAAGAAACTTTTGATTGTCCTATTGCCTATGTCGGAATCGACGGAATGTTGTCTAAAGAAGAAATTGAACAGACTCCTTTAAAGGCAGCAGCCGCAAATTGGATTGCAACAGCCCAAATCGCAACTTTGATATCAGATAATTGTATTTTTATTGATACTGGAAGCACTACAACAGACATTATACCAATTAAGGATGGAAAGGAATGTGCAATCGGTAAATCCGACTTTGACAGGTCGGCTACCGGTGAGTTGGTATATACTGGAACATTAAGGACCAATCTGGCAACTTTCCTTGATAAAATTGAACTTAATGGAAAAGAATATCGTGTGGCCAGTGAACTTTTTGCACAAACTGCTGATGTATATACTGTTTTAGACTTGATAAGCGAAGAAGATTATGTCTGTGATACATTTGATGGTGAAGGCAAATCCAAAATGGATTGTGCTAAAAGGATAGCTCGTGTAGTATGTGCTGATTTGGAAATGATAACCATGGATGACGTTGTTGAGATATCTAAATTCATTCATCAAAAGCAAGTTGAACAGATTGCAGATGGTTTAAAACAAGTTGTTGAAACTCAAAATTTAGATTTAATTGTCACAACAGGCCTTGGAAAAGATATTCTTGATAAAAAAGCAGCAGAACTTTTAGGTTTGAATGTTAAATCCATGGGGGATATCTTAACGGATGAAGAATGTGTTGTAGCTCCTGCAGTTGGAACTGCAGTAATGATGAACAGATATTTAAATTAAAAGATATTCTCTTTTAATTACTTTTTTTTAAAATCAGTACCAAACGTCTTTCAAACCAAGTAGATAAGCGCCAGTATTGGCTAATAAGTGAATGATTAAGGTTAATACGATTGCTATTACTACAAATGAAAGACTAAGTTTTACAACGAATGAGACTAGGATAAGTGCAACTATCAGAAAGTCAAGCTGATCTAAAATTGGAGCAGGTTTTCCACGACCAATTCCAAGTCTTCTTTTTAAGAAACTACCTATTGCATCACCTAATAATGCTCCAAAACCAAGTAAGAATCCAATCAATATTCCATTGGGGATGCTTGTTACAATTGGGGTAGTGATATACTGTCCAAATTCTGCAATTATCTGAGGGGCAAGGAATCCTTGAATGGCTCCGGTTATGATTCCGATGATGGTTCCTCCAATTAACCCTTTCCAAGTTACTCCATCTCCAATCCAGCGAACGCCATGACTATCACTTTTTCCAAGGTCAACTGGCAGGCCTCCACCGAATAGTAATCCAGCACCATTTGAAAAATATGCCGGAAGAATAAAGTAAAGTACTGCAATACAGGTAATTAATATCATTCCCAAATCATTAGCCATTTAATTTTTCCCCAATTTATTTTACTACTATTTTGTTAAAACTAGTATATATTAATTAAGTTTAAATATTACATTAATTTAAATATATAATATTATGTAAGTTTGTACTAATGATGAAAACATTATTAGTAAAAGGTGATTTTTTTGAAAATTAAAGGTACAAAAAGTTTATGCCCAGAGTGTGGCAAACCTATCGAAGCGGAAGTTTATGATGAGGATGGTAAGATTTTCATCAAAAAAACTTGTGATGAACATGGGGAATTTGTTAACACTTACTGGAGTGATGAGGAATTGTATAATAATGTAAAACAATATGTTCCATCCGTTACTCCTGTTGAAAATCCCTGTGTTGATAATTTGGGAACTTGTCCAAGCAATTGTGGGTTATGTTCTAAACACGAAACATCCACAGTTTTAGGATTGATTGATGTAACTAATAGGTGTAATTTAAGATGTCCTGTTTGTTTTGCTAATGCGGCTGCTGCAGGGTACCTATATGAACCTACTAAAGAAGAAATAAGGCAAATGCTTAAGAATTTAAGAAATCTAAAGCCTAATCCATGTCCTGCTATTCAGTATGCAGGTGGTGAACCTACCGTTAGAAAAGACATTGTAGAACTTATTGAAATGGCTAAAGAAGAAGGTTTTACTCATGTTCAAATAGCTACTAATGGTATTAGACTGGCTAAAAGGGAAAATTTGGCTAAACAATTAAAGGATGCTGGTCTAAACACTGTTTATCTCTCTTTTGAAGGTGTAACTCCAGAACCTTATATTGCAAATAAAGGTAGGGATTTGCTTCCAGATAAGCTTCAAGCTATTGAAAACTGTAGAAAAGCAGGTTTAGGTGTAGTGCTTGTTCCTACATTAGTTAAAGGAGTAAATGACAATCAAGTCGGAGAAATTATTAAATTCGCATTTGACAATAATGATATTATTTATGGAGTCAATTTCCAACCAGTATCATTTTCAGGAAGAACCCCTGCCGATCAGGTAGAAGAACAAAGAATTACAATTCCTGACTTCATAAAAATTATTGAAGATGAGACAGATGGTCAAGTACCGACTAGTGCTTTTTACCCACCATCCTGTGTTGAACCAATTGCAGAATTCATATCCCTGCTTGATGGTGAAGATTCCGCTAAAGTTACCTTGAATTGTCATGAGCATTGTGGAATTGCTACTTACGTATTCAGAGAAAAAACCGAAGGGGAGGGTAAAGATAAATTAATCCCTATTACAGATTTCATTGATGTTGATGATTTATTTGCTAAATTAGATGAATATAATGATAAGCTTAAAAAAGGCAAGTTCGGTTCCCATAAAAGAGTTCTTGCAGGATTAACTGGAAATCTCCCTAAATTAGTTCATCCAAGCAGATCACCTAAAGATTTGGATATTACCAAAATCTTATTAAACGTGTTTGCTAAAAGGGATTATGAGGCTTTAGGAGAATTTTCCAAAGATGCAATGCTTATCTCATGTATGCATTTCATGGATCCTTTCAACTTTGATGAGGATAGAGTTAAAAAATGCGTTATTCATTATGCAACACCGGATGGTAGGATTATACCATTCTGTACAATGAATTCAATTTATCGTGAAAGTGTTGAAAGAGAATTTTCAACACCATTTAACAAGAAAGATTAAATTATTTATAAAAATCACCTTAACTTAATTTTGTATTTGGGTTTATCCCAAATACTCGTTTTTTTAAAAATCAATTTTACAGTGATAATAATGGATATTATTAAAGGAAAAACATGGACTTTTGGGGAAAATATCGATACTGATGTTATTATTCCCGGAAGATATTTGAGGACATTTAATCCTCAAGATTTGGCTGATCATGTACTGGAAGGCGAACGTCCGGATTTCACGGAAAACGTTCAAAAGGGAGATATTATCGTTGCTGATGAAAACTTCGGCTGCGGTTCATCAAGAGAACAGGCTCCAGTAGCTATCAAAACAGCAGGGGTCAGTGCAATTGTCGCCAAATCGTTTGCAAGAATTTTTTATAGAAATGCGATTAATATTGGTTTGCCGGTTATCGTAAGTGATATTGAAGCTAAAGATGGAGATATTATAAGCATTGATTTATCCCAAGGAACTTTAATTAATGAAACTACTGGTGAAACTAAAACTTTCGAACCATTTAAGGAGTTCATGTTAAGCATTTTGGAAGATGGCGGATTAGTAAACCATTATTTAAAAGATGATTAGGGAGGCACGAAAATGGAATGTCCAATTTGTGGTTCTGATGATATTGAAATTTTAAATTCGAAACAGAAATCCTCTAAGAAAAAATTAATTGAGGAATATTTATTGAAATGTGAAGACTGCGGTCATGTTTTTAAAGACATTATCTCTTTAAAAAAGCCTAAACCTTATAGGTTAATTATTTCAGAGCAGGATAAATCTCATAAGACAACTATTAATTTATCACCTAGTGATGAATTGGAATGTGGAGATATTTTGCTTTCTGATTTGGGGCAAGTCGAAGTAACTGGTATTGAAGTTGGCGATAAAAGAGTTAAAAAAGCCAAAATTGAAGATATAAATACCATATGGTCTACTTCAGTTGAAATTCCTGCACGCATAGGTTTTTCTGTTGATTTGCATGGTGAAGTGGATTCATATAAACTTGATTTGGAAAGGGACTTCGAAATCGCTCCGGGGGATATTGTTAAAATTGATAAGCATATTGTGAAAGTGCATGTTATCAAAACACAGGAAAGAAAATTAACTTCCGGTTTTGCAAAAGCATCAGTCATCAGAAGAGTTTATTCCAAACCGGTTAAATTCAACAATTATGACTATGATTTAACCAAGGATATTGTTAAAAAAACATCATAGAGTGAAATTAATGAAAGTATTTATTGAGTCATATGGCTGTACATTCAATAAGGCTGATGGACAAATCATAGCGGGTATTTTGCAGGAAGGAGACATTGACATTGTTGATTCTGTTGAGGAAGCAGATGTTATTATAGTGAATACATGTTATGTTAAATTGCCTACTGAAAATAAGGTCACTTATAGAATCCAGAAGCTCCAAGAGGATTTTCCAAATAAAAAAATCATTATTGGAGGATGTATGGTTGAAATTGATCCTGAAAAATTGGATATGATTGGACCTAACTGTTCATGGATAGGGCCTCATCAATTAAATAAGGCTGCAGAAATAGTTAATGCAACTTATTGTGGTGAAGTTATTCGTGAATGCGGATTTTCAAAGGAATCCAAAGTGGGTGTTCCTAAATTAACTGACGATAGTCTTATTCATATTATTCAGATTTGTGAAGGTTGTTTTGGTGCATGTACTTTTTGCTGTACTCGTTTTGCTCGCGGACCATTGAATAGTTACCCTATAGCCGATATTAAGGAAGAAGCAAAAAAGGCAATTGAAAATGGGGCTTGTGAAATTCAGCTCACTGCACAGGATACTGCGGCATTTGGTCGGGACAGTGGTGAAAAACTATCAGATTTAATCAAAGAAGTGGCCAATTTAGATGGAGATTTCCGTGTTCGTGTTGGAATGATGCATCCTAAAAACATTTTAAATGATGTTGATGATATAATCGATGCTATGAAACATCCGAAGGTATATAATTTCATACATTTACCTGTTCAAAGTGGAAGCGATAAAGTTTTGGCTGACATGAGGAGGGGCCATACAATAGACCAGTATCGTGATATTGTATCAAAGTTCAAAAATGAAATTCCAGGCATCGCCTTGGCTGTAGACATTATTGTTGGTTATCCAACAGAAAGTGATGATGATTTTGATTTAACTGTTAAATTGCTTGAAGAGATAAAACCTAGTTTAATTCATTTATCAAAGTATCAACATCGTAAAGGGGCAATCTCATCTTCACTTAAGGAAATTCCGCATGAAGTTATGAAAAAAAGATCAAAATTTTTATCTGAAATTAAATCAAAAATAACTGAAGATGAAAACAGAGAATTGATTGGTTCCGTCCAAAATGTGCTGGTTGTTGAAAAAGGTTCTAAAGGTGGATTTATTGCTAAAACTGATTCATATATTCCTGTAATTATTGGTGATGTTGAGTTAGGTACTTTTGTTAAAGTTAAAATAACTGAAGCAACCGCCACTTATCTTAAAAGTGAATTATATGAAGAATAAATTTTTATTTTTATCTATATTCTTATTTTTATTTCATTGTTAATTTTTATCCTTTAAAGTTTAATAATTCTGATATTTTTTTCCAAATTTCGAAAGCATATTCTAACAGGTGATAAGTAATAATATAAGCGATTAATAAGCATTTTTACCGATACCTTTATATACTATTGCATACTATCTTTTAATTGGAGGTGTAATAATGAGTGAATTACCAATCGCACCAGTCGGTCGTATCTTAAAAAATGCTGGCGCACAAAGAATTAGTGACGATGCAAAAATTGCATTAGCTGAAGCATTAGAAGAAAAAGGTGACGAAATCGCACAAAAAGCTGTTAATTTCGCACGCCACGCTGGTAGAAAAACTGTAAAAGCTGAAGATATCAAATTAGCAATCAAATAGATTTTCTAATTAGTTATTTTCTAAAAAAAGCTTAAATAATAAAAATCTATTGGCCATTTTCTTGGTCAATTTTTTTTATTTTTAAAATTACCCAACTTGTTCTGTTCAACTAAGAAAAATTTATATATTACTTTTACCTAATTATAGTATGTTGTATAGGACCGGTGGTCTAGGGGTATGATTCCTCTTTGACGTGGAGGAGATCACGAGTTCGAATCTCGTTCGGTCCATATGCCATGGTAGTTCAGATGGGAGAACGCTAGACTGAAGATCTAGATGTCGCTGGTTCAAGTCCGGCCCATGGCATTTATTTTCTAACTATTTTTCCATGATTTTTTTAAAATTAGAGTTTTTAATTATATTCAGACGTGTTTTTAATGGTGATGGAGTTTTTATCTATTTTTTAGTTAGTGTAATAGGTTTTGGTGTTACTTGTGTATTTTCCCTCAACTCTTTATACCTTTTGACAATTTCGTAACCTTCGTTACTTCCTATAATGTCTGCACCAGCAGTTAATATTTCATTTGCGTATTTATAATTGTTTATGCCGCCATAAACTTCTATTTTGATTTTCGGTGCATGTTTCTGGATTATGTTGATATCGTTAACATTTTCGAAAAGGTGGTTTGGTGATACGAATCCGGAAGCAGTTTTAACGTAATCTGCCCCTCCATTTTCTGCCACTTTAGCGGCGTTTGCTTTTTCATAGTCTTCTAATGCTTTTGTTTCTATGATGACTTTCAGGATTTTATCGCCGATTGCTTCTTTAATCTTTCTGATTTCATCTTCAAGCAAGCTGTATTTTTCATCTTTCAAATAGCTTAAATTAATGACTACTTCAAATTCGTCAGCACCTTTTTCAAGCAGTTCTTTAGCTTCATCTACTTTGCTGTTTGTGTCCTCGAAACCTAATGGGAATCCAATGACACTTCCAACTTTAATGTTGGTGTCTTTTAAAGTTTCTTTTGCTAATTTAACGTATGTTGGTGAAACAACCACTGAATTGAAGTTCAATTCCATTGCTTTTTCAAGGAATTCTCTCATTTCATTTTCAGTGATGATGTTGTTTAAATTAGTATAGTTGATGAGTTTTGCCAATTCTTTTGAATTTTTTATATTGTACATAGTAACCACTCTCTTAATTAGTTAGTATTTATACGAACATTATATTTAAATATTTTTATATTATCTCTTTTTTCATATATGGTCCTACCTTCTCATAACCGAATTTGCGATAATAGTTTCTAGAACCGATTCCACTTATTATGGCAATTTCTTCTTTACCATTATCAATAGCTAGGTTTTCAGCTTCTTTAAGGAGCCTTTCTCCAAATCCTGTATGTTGGCCGATTTTAGGATTTTTATCTCCAATTTTAATCATGTTTCCATAAACATGCAATTCCCTTACAAGTGCGGTTTTGTCACTGATTTCTTCTCTAAAGTGATTTTTTGAAGGGAATCTCAGCCTTAAAAATCCCGCAATGCTTTCTTCGTTATAATCTTCAATAGATAAGAAATTCTCCACACCTTCACAGGCAACATATGTTTCCCTGAATAGTTGGAAGTCATCCAAATCATAGTCCTGGGTTGTTTTTTTGTGGCCGATTTCACGGCAGCGTATGCATTGGCAGCTGATTTTTTCTTCATCTAACCTGTTGTAAACAAGTTCTCCCAAGTTTGATTTTTTGACGCCAGCTTCTATTAAGGTTGATGGTATGTCTCTTTGGATTCTCATAGTTCTGACCCATTTTGGGAGTATCTTCTTGATTTTAACAATCAAATCCACAGCCTCTTCATCGGTATATGGAGCATATTTGCCATCAAGCCAAAGATCATATAATTCACTTCCCTTTGTAACGAGGCAAGGGTATATTTTAAGCATGTCCGGTTTATAGTTATCATCGCTGAATAGCTGTTTGAACATTTTCAAATCCTGCTTTTCATCAGAAAACAAACCCGGCATCATATGCATTGCAACTTTAATTGCAGAATCTCTCAAAAGTTGGTTTGCTTCAATTACATCTGCAAGAGTATGTCCTCTTTTGATTTTAGTGTACAGTTCATCAGATAATGTTTGAACTCCAAGTTCAACTCTTGTGACTCCAAAATTAAGCATTCTATTGATATGGTCTTTTTTACAGTAGTCAGGGCGTGTTTCAAAAGTCATTCCAACACATCTGACTTTTGAGTTTTCATTTGCGGTTTGAACATCATCGATTAATACATAATCGCTTGGAGGATATGTTTTCAAAATTCCCTTTTCAAATGACCTTATTTCATCATAATCTAGGTTATATTCATAGTTTGTTGGTTTGTTTTCAAGTATTAAGCCGAAATCTGTCATTGCTTTTAGGCATTGTGATACAAACCATTCTTGATAACATAAATCCCTTGAAGGAAATGTTCCGCCCATTATAATCAATTCGACTTTGTCTATTGGATGGCCAATCTTTTTCAATTGCTTTAACCTATTGAAACATTGTATATATGGGTGAAATTCGTACATTCTACCTCTAAGCGCTGCTGGCTCTTCACCAGTGTAGCTAGGAGGTGCAATATCACTTTCAGGACAATAAAAGCATCTTCCATGAGGGCATTTATGTGGATGGCACATAACTGCAACAATCGCAACGCCGGACATTGTTCTTGTAGGCTTTTTCTTTAGAATTCCAGAAACAATCTCCTTTTCTTCAGGTTTCGCATATTCCAAAATATCTGCATTGCTCATAAATTTGGATAATTTTAAGTCACGGCAAAGCTGCCTTTTTTCAACTTCAAGGTCACGTCGAGTAGATATCTTTCCATTTATGATGTTATCTATAATTATTCGACATGCTTTTTCCATTAGTTTCACCATTGATAATTAATAGTTAATCTTTTATCATTCGTTTTATTTAAATACTTAATTATTTATATATAATTACATAACTTATTAAAGGTGAAATTATGCAAATTAGAGAATTTTTAGGTTCTACTGTTTTAGATAAAAATGCATATGAAGTAGGTAAAGTTGATAATTTGGATTTTGATCCAGAAACCGGTAAAATTGGTAAAATATCATTAACTTTACAAAAAAATATATTTTCTAAAGACGAATTAGAAATAGATTTTGAAGATGTTGCTACTATCGGAGCATATGTTATTTTAAACAAAGAAATTCCAAAAGAAGCTGAAGCAGAAACTGTTGAAGTTGAAATCGAAGAAGAAGAATAATTAAATAGGTTTTAAAATGGTTTTAGATGCAAGAGACATAGAAATTCCTCTCGAATCCCATGTTCGTTATGTCGAAACAGGAACTATTGGAAAGGTAATCGATGTAAGGACTAAAGACGGTGTAGAGTGGGTCATGTTAGATAAAACCAATTTATGGTATCGCTCAAAATTAGTCGAATTGCTTGATGAAAAGGATATTAAAAAATCCACTTTTTATGATAAAGAAAGCGATGGTGAAGTTGATATTGAAGCGATGAAAGAAAAAGCTAGAGCTTTAGAGGACTTGGAATTAGATTCTAAAGTTGCAGAGGGTGGAGGTTAATTCCACCTTTTAATTATTTATAAAATAGACTAATTTTTTCGGCAAGTTTAGGTCCAATGCCCTCGACTTTTTGCAATTCACTTTCAGAAACACCACTCAAATCATTTCCAAATACATTTACCAGAGTTCTTGCTCTTTTTCTACCGAGTCTTTTAACGCCAACAACCAGTGGGATAATATCTTTTTTTACACCATAATACAATCTTGCGGATAGGAAATCAAAGTCCTGCAAGTTTGAATAATTTCCCAATACTTCTGATGTATTTTTGGCGAATTTGACAAGGCGTGATGCTTCATAAGCAGACCTTCTTGTTGATGCTGAATAAACGTGATACTTGTTTTCAATTTCATATTCACTTCTTTCATTAATCCATTCAATCAATGAAACTGTGGTCGCTTCAGGATTTCCAATGTCTACGGCAAACAGTCCTGATTCGGATAATTTATCTCGCACAGGATCTTTTGATTTTCTTCCTTTAAATGTTATCAATGGCAAATCAGGTGTCTCGGATAAAGCATAAATGAACTCTTCAACATTTATTTCATTAATGCTTGAAATATATTCTTTGATTTTAACTGCTGTTTCAACAGTATAATTGGATTTAGCTATCAAATTACCGAAATCAGTTGTTTTAAGACCTTCGGGTGTTGCTCTGATTATTCCGTTTTGCAGCAGGAATTCCAATGCGCTTTCCAATTCATATCTTAAGCTATCTTCAGCAAACATGGACATTGACGGGTTATTCTTCATCTGATATCCGTATAATGTCCTTCCGAAGAAATCTGTTAAGTCATCAAGATTTTTGGAAAGTGATGATGCAATCTGGGCTATAATCTGCCTGTATATCGCATCCTTATTGTCAACCAATTTTGAATTTGTCTTCTCAATTTCCCCTTCAACATAATAATCCTGCAGGTTGAAAGCTTCATCCATGGTTTTTGCAATAAGATAGGAATATCCCACATCATCGTATTGGGGTCTGCCTGCCCTACCGGACATCTGTTCATAATCGAAAACAGGGATTGGCTGCGGTCCATTATTGGTCCAGCGGGTATGGTCTCTAATAATGACAGTTTTTGAAGGTAAATTAACACCATACATTAAGCTAGGTGTTGCAGTAATCATTAAAATATTCCCTTTTCTGAATTCATCTTCAATAATTTCTTTCTGTTCATTGAAAAGCCCTGCATGGTGGAATGCTACACCTTTTTCAGCAGCTTCAGCCAATTTTACACAGGTGCTTGTTGGAAGGGATCCTTTCTTTTTTGGAACTTCCAAGAGCTTGTCTGCAACTTCCTTGAACCTTTCCCTTTGCTCCTTGTTGATTTTTTTATTAATCTTTTTAGCGACGTATGTGGCCAAACTTTCTGTAAATCTTCTTGTGGATACGAAAGCCAATGCTTGGGATTTGTCTTTAATGGCCTTTTCAATTACTTTTACAATCACATCATTTTTATTCTTTGTATTGAACATTTCTGCATCCAATACTTCTTTATTCAGTGGAACTGGCCTGTAATCGTGTTCAACGCAGGTTCCTTCAAGCCAACCTTCAATCTCATCTATATTTCTTAATGTGGCTGAAAGTGCAATAATTCTCATGCCGGGATTTATGATTTTGGCTCTTGTTATTGCTGCTTCAAGTGTTGGACCTCTTGTAAATTCCCCGATCATGTGAAATTCATCGATGATTAATGTATCAACATCCCTGAGGGTATTCCATGAAAACCTTGTTAGGGCATCGAAAGACTCAAAAACCATCACTGATAAATCGGAATTAGATGGATGTTTTCCTACATTAATCCCATGTTCCTCAAATGCCTTGAACTCTTTTACTTTTTCATTTTGAATTGATAGGAGGGGTGCTGCATAAACAGCCTTTCCACCATTTAAAACTGTTTTAAGAGCTGGTAAAATTCCCAGAACTGTTTTTCCACTTGCAGTTGGGATGCAGATTATGTAATTTGAAGTATCATCCAAATATCCAGATTCAATGACTGCTTTTTGAGCCGGATTAAATTCTTTAATGTAGGGATAAGCGCTATTAATTATTGTTTTTATATCATCATCTAAATTTTCCATTTCAATCATTTAATTTTTATTTTTTTTATTCATATTAAATATTTCCGAGAGCATTTGTAACCTATTTCATAAGTAAAAATTATATATGACAAAATTATAAAATAGTTACAAATATTATAAGGAGATATATCATGGCAATTAAAGTAGAAGTATTTTCAACTAATTCATGTCCTCATTGTCCTGCAGCTATCGATGCTGCTCTAAAAGCAAAAGATAAACTAGGCGATGCAATCGATGTCGAAGTGCTCAAAATCGATGAAAGCAAAGAAAATTATCAAAAAGCTATCGACTATCAAATCATGGCAGTTCCTACTATTGTTATTGATGGCGATGTGGTTTTTGTCGGCGCACCTAGTGATTTTGAATTGATTGAAAAATTAGAATCTATGTTATAGATTCGCTCTTTTTTTATTATTTTTAAATTAAAATGACTAATGATAATTATATTGGCGTTACAACTGGTACTGTAGCTACCGCATGTTCTCTTGCAGCTTTAGATGCAATTTTAGATAGTCCGGATATTGCATGTGTTAAAGTTGAAACTCCAAAAAAGACATTAGATATTATCATTGATGAATGCAAAGCGATTTCTTCTTCTAAAGCATATGCAATAGCTCATAAGAATCCTTATAATGATCCTGACGTTACTGTGGATTTGGCTATTGTTTCCACTGTTGAATTGTTGGATAAGACTGATGAAGAGTCCAAAATCATTATAACCGGAGGTAAGGGAGTTGGTTTAATAACAAAACCGGGTCTTCAGATTCCGGTTGGGGATTATGCAATCAATCCGGTTCCTCGCCGTATGATAGTTAAAAATCTGGAGGATAAAATTCCTGAAGGGAAAGTTGCCCGCGTTGTTATTTCAATTCCTGAAGGTGAAGAAATTGCTAAAAAAACCATGAACCCTAAATTAGGAATAATCGGGGGAATATCCATTCTTGGAACTACCGGAATTGCAAGGTCAATGTCCAGTGAAGCATATAAAAATTCGATTGTTACACAAATTGATGTGGCACTTGCATCAGGATTTGAAGATTTGGTATTTGTTCCAGGTAATATTGGAGAAAAATTGGCCTTAAAAAAATTAGATATTTCAAAAGAACAGATTATTCAAACAGGAAACTATGTGGGGTTCATGTTTGAAGAAGCTGAAAAACGTGGAATCAGGAAATTCACTTTCTTTGGTCATATCGGCAAACTGATTAAAGTTGCTGGAGGAATATTTAACACAAAACATGCTGTAGCTGATGGAAGGCGCGAAATTATGGTTGCTCATGCTGCATTGTGTGGTGTTGATAGGGATAATCTCCAGAGATTATTTGATTCAAAGACAACTGATGACATGATGTCTATTTTGTATGAACTTAATGTTTCAACTGAAGTTTCTAACAGTATTGCTCAAGCAATCCGTGAAAGATGCAAGCAACGCTTTGATTTGGATTTAAATGTTATTTTGGTTGACATGGAAGGAACTTATTTAAATAATAATTTCATTAAATAAGTATAGAGGTTTAATTTTATGAAAATAGCTATGGTTGGTCAATTCCCACCTCATTTTGGAGGTGTGGGGGTTCATATTCACACTTTATCTAAGGAATTAGTTAAACAGGGGCATGAAGTTTACGTAATTACCTATCCTCACAAGGAGATTAAGGACATTGATGGGATTCATGTCATTGGAACTTCAGGATTGAATGTTCCGGGTATTCGAGGATTATTGTTTAAGATAAATGCTAAGAAAGCTTTAAAAAATCTTTTAGAGGAAGTTGACATTGATATTATTCATGGACATTATCTGTTCCCGGCAGGTGCTGCAGCTGTAGAAGTTGGAAAGGAATATGGGATTAAAACATATGTTACAGCACATGGTTCAGACATGTTTGAATTATACAAGTCACATCCTATAGTAAGGCCAACTTTACATAAGGTATTGCGTGATGCGGATGTTGTTCTTGCAGTCAGTAATGCATTGAGGCATGAAATCATTGCAACCGGCGTTGAAGGTATATCCGCCAAGACCAGACTTTCATGGAACTCCGTTGACATTGAAAAATTCTCAACAAATGGGGATGATTCATTTAAAAAAGAAAATAAACTTGAAGGTAAGCCTATTGTTCTTTTTGTCGGTAATTTAATCAAAAGAAAAAATGTTGATTCTCTTTTGGAAGCTAAAAAAATCTCAAACAGCGATTATTATCTTGTTGTTGTTGGCGATGGGCCTTTATATAAAAAATTGACTCGAAAGGTTGAGGAGGAACATATTCGTGATGTGATATTTACAGGTTCCAGAACCGATGTTGAGGATATCATTCCAAGCTGTGATGTTTTGATTCTGCCGTCCTTTTCAGAAAGTTTCGGTTTGGTCTTGATTGAGGCATTGGCCTGCGGAAAACCAGTAATCGGAAGTAATGTTGGTGGAATCACTGAAATAATTACCGATGATGTTGGATTGCTTGTAGATCCTAATAATATTCCATCTATAGCTGATGCAATCGATAGAATTGTAAATAACGATGATTTCAGATTGGCATTATCTCTTAATGCAAGGGATAGGGCTATCGATTTTTCAAAAGTCAATATTCCTTATGATGAGGTCAAACCATGAAAATGAATGTCAGGTCACCGGGATCTGCAACAATAATCAACGCTATTGCAACAGGTTTCGGTTCAGCTTTCGGAATAGGATTGGACATTAAATGCGAAGCTAAAACAATAGATAATGGCATAGAGTGCTTTAATGATGTTGGCGCGGATAATACGTTAATGGAATTGTGCGTAGAAAAGGTCTTTTCTCATTATGATATTGACAAATCAGAATTTGGTGTTAATATAAAAACTGAATCCAGTTTGCCTATGGCATCAGGATTGTCCAGTAGCAGCGCTTCATCAAATGCTATCGTTAAAGTTGTATCTTCAATTGTTTGCGAAGAATTCGATTTCAAACCTCTTGATGATTTGCAGATTATTAACATGGCGATTGATGCTTCATTAGATGCAGGTGTTACAATAACAGGCTCTTTTGATGATGCAACCGCTTCATATTTCGGAGGAGTTGTTATAACTGATAATAAGAATAGGGAATTCATCATAAAAGAGAAAATGGAGGATTATCCTATTTTAGTGTATATGCCTAATTATTATTCAAAATCCGGTGATTCAAATCCTGAAAGAATGAAATTGTTGGCTCCTCTAGTCGAAACTGCATTCTCTTTTGCAGTTGAAAAAGATTATTTCAAGGCCTTAAATTTAAATGGATTAATATATTCGGCCACTTTAGGTTTCGATTCATCAATTGCGATTGACGCATTGGAAGCTGGAGCTATTGCATCGGGGTTATCTGGTACAGGTTCTTCTTTTGTTGCCGTTGTTGGTGAAGAATCAATTGATGATGTAAAGGATTCCTGGAGCAAATATGAAGGCAGAGTCATTGAAACCAATGTGGACAATATCGGTTGTAGTTTAATATAATTGGATTGTTTTAGCCAGTTTCATCAGGAATAAATTAATTTACTATTTCTATCACTATTAAACATATAGTTTATATACTAGGATTAATAATAAATTATATTATTATCATTATTATCAATTGGTGATTTTTTGAAAAGTGATTATGAAATGTACTCTTTTAAAAATAAAAAAGAAGCTATGGAACTTCTCGAAGAATCCAGAAATCGTATTGATGAAATCGATAATGAATTGTTTGATTTAATTTCTCAGAGAACCTCTCTTGCAACTGGGATAGTTCTTTCTAAGGAATATCTTGGAATGCCAATTTATGATAAATCTCGGGAAGAAGAAATTCACAAAAAGATTGAGAGATTAGCTGAAGAAAATGGTCTTGATGTTGATATTACTAATCAAATCGTAGATATGCTAACTATTTTAAGTAAGAATAAGCAAAAAGAAATTTTAAGGAGGAATGTTAATGGGTAATATTAGAACTTCATTTGTTAAACGTTTAGCAAAAGAACTTATTGAAACTCATAAAGGTGTTTTCACTACTGATTTTGAAGAAAATAAAAAATTAGTACAAGAATACTCTACTGTAAGTACTAAACATTTAAGAAATAAAATTGCAGGATATGTTACAAGGCTTGTAAGGTTAGAACAAACCCAAGAATAAGCTTTTTTCATATTTTCTTACTCTTTTTTTATTTAATATTTTTTTAATTATTTGAAATTTTCAACTTTTTTTAAATCATGTTCATGTTATAAAGTTTATTAATATGGTTGTATAAAAATATATATGTATAATTTGTTTATTCAATATTTAAACAAATTTTCATGAATTTTTAAGAAATAGGTGAACTTAATGGATTTAATAGTAGTAAAATTTGGCGGAACCTCGGTTGGTGATGGTTCTAGAATTAAAAAAGCGGCGCAGTCCGTGGTAAATGAGTATATGAAAGGCAGTCAGGTAGTAGTTGTAGTTTCAGCTGTTAACAAGGCTACTGATGAGCTCATTGGATTATCTAATGAAGCTATTGGCAGTAGTTTAACAGACAAGCAGAAGGCAGAAATTATGGCTATGGGTGAATTAACTAGTGCTAGATTATTCTCAGCAACTATTGAATCTTTAGGTGTAAAGTCAGAATTTATTGACCCATACAATGAATTATGGCCTATTGTTACCGATTCAAATTCTTTAGAAGCAAAGATTGATTTAAATACAACCCATAAAAAAATCGAAGGAATCAGACATTTGATTAATCAAGGTGTTATTCCTGTCGTTTGCGGATTTTTAGGAAAAGGGCCTAGCGGTGAAATCACAACCTTGGGAAGAGGTGGAAGTGATATTACTGCATTTTTAATTGGGCACTGTTTAGATGCTAATGAGGTGATAATTGTCACTGATGTGGATGGTGTGATGTCTACTGATCCTAATAAAATTGAAGATGCGAAATTATTAGAAACTATTTCTGTTGAAGAATTGAGGGATTTGGCAACTCATGGGGCACAAGTATTGCATCCACATGCATTAAAATATAAAGATCCATTAATAAGTGCAAAAATAATCAATTTCGCCCATGGGGACTTAACTTCAAAGGGAACTCGTATTGTAGGACCTTTTGAGGGTGAAATGTTAAAATGTGTCACTCTTTATAAAAATCCTATTTCACTTATAGCTATTGTTGGAGAAGCAATGCTTAAACATGTTGGTTTAATGGCTAGTTTAACTGGCGCTCTTGCTGACGAAGGAATTAATATTTTTGGTATCTCCGCGGGCCAAAATTCAATCACTGTTTTTGTAGATAAAACAGATTCTAACAAAGCATATCATTTATTACATCAATTAGTTGTTGACATTGATGCGTTAAGTTCCTTATCACTTGGAAGAGACACAGCAATGATAACTTTTGTTAGTCCGGATATTATTGAAACCCCGGGTATCATATCAGATATTACAGAACCACTTAGAAAAAGTAACATTAACATTTTAGAGATTACTTCATCACAAACTGCAGTTGTTTTATTTGTCGACTGGGAAGATGGTGAAAAAGCACATGAATTAATTAGCGAGGTTTTAGAATGAATTTTGAAGGAACATATGTTGCAATGGTCACCCCTTTTACAAAAGAGGGAACTTTAGATGAGGAAGGATTTAGATCAAATATAAACTATTTAATCGATAAAGGTGTTAACGGATTGGTTGGTGCTGGAACCACCGGTGAATCAGCTACCATGACTCATGAAGAACACCACCGTGTTATTGAAATTTTAGTTGACGAAGTTGACGGAAGAGTTCAAACTGTAGCTGGAACAGGCAGCAATGCTACTTCAGAAGCAGTATCTCTTACTAAATTTGCTTGTGATGTAGGTGCTGATTCAGCATTGTTAATCACCCCGTACTATAATAAACCACAACAACATGCTTTGATTGACCATTACGGCACTGTAGCTGAATCTTGTGACATTCCAATTATTGCATATAATGTGCCATCACGTACCGGAATCAATATTGATGTGGACACAGTTGTGGAGTTAGCCAAAATCGATGGTCTTGGAGCAATTAAAGAAGCTAGCGGTAGTGTTGATAAAGTTTCTGATATTTACAAAGCCCTTTCACATGAAGGTCTTGAAGACGATTTTAAAATTCTTTCAGGAGAAGACTCTTTAACATTACCAATCATGGCAGTGGGTGGAACAGGTGTAATCAGTGCATCTGCAAACATCGACACAAGAAGGATGGTTTTAATGGTTGACAGTATTTTAAACGATGACTATACAAGAGCAATGGAGCTTCACTATGAAATGGTTGAATTAATAAGAGCTCTCTTTATTGAAAGTAATCCAGTTCCTGTAAAAACTGCAATGAATTTAATGGGACTTCCTTCCGGACCTTTAAGAAAACCTTTATGTGACATGAAAGAGGAAAACTTAGAAGTTCTTAAAAAAGCATTAAAAGATTCTGGATTAATTTAAGTAGGTATTATTATGATTAAAGTAGCAGTAACCGGGGCAGCTGGGAGAATGGGCTCCGGTATTATTAGAAAAATCACTGAACAGGATGACATGGAAGTAGTTGCGGCTATTGAAATGCCAAATACTCCTCTTGCCGGTAAAGATGCAGGTCTTCAGGCAGGTATTGATGAACTTGGTGTTAAAATTGTTGGTTCTGAAGATTTAGAAGAAGCTTTAAAATCATCTGGTGCTGAAGTGTTGGTTGATTTTACGATAGCTCCTGCAGCTGTTGAAACAATTAAAACAGCCACTGCTTGTGGTGTGGATATTGTTGTTGGAACTACAGGATTTACTGATGAACAAATGGCATCTAACGTTAAAAATGTTGAAGATAATAATGTAGGTGCAGTTATTTCATCAAACATGGCTATTGGAGTAAATGTATTTTTCAACACATTAAAGAAATTGGCTCCTCTTTTATATGATTTTGATATTGAAATTATTGAAGCGCATCACAATCAGAAAAAGGATGCACCATCCGGAACTGCAATGACTGCATTTGAAGTAATTGCGGCTGAACTTGAACGTGACCCTGAAGAAGTAGGTATATTTGGAAGAAAAGGTCTCGTCGGCAAAAGAACTTCAGAAGAGATTGGAGTTCATGCTATCCGTGGTGGAGATATTGTTGGTGACCACATAGTAATGTTTGTAGGCGATGGTGAAAGATTAGAAGTTAAACATCAGGCTCATACTAGAGAAGTTTTCATAGCTGGTGTAATCAGAGCTATCAGATATGTTCCTACTGCTCAAAAAGGTGTTGTAAGCAGTATGAATGATGTTTTAGGATTAGAATAGGTGAGATTTATGGTAAACGTTGGTGTACTTGGTGCAACTGGTATGGTTGGTCAAAGATTTATTCAGTTACTTGATAACCATCCAGATTTTGAGGTTACAGCATTAGCAGCATCATCTAGATCTGCAGGTAAAAGATATGAGGATGCTACTACTTGGTATTTGGATAGTAAAATGCCTGAGTCTGTTAGAGACATTAAAGTCATTGATACTAATCCGGAAGAAATGGATAATGATGTAGATATTGTATTTTCATCCCTTCCAACTGAATTTGCAGCAGATGTTGAAAAGAAATTCGCTAAGGATTATGTTGTTGCAAGTAATGCTAGTGCTCATCGTATGAAAAAAAATATTCCATTAGTGATTCCTGAAGTAAATCCTGAGTATTTAGACATGATTGATGCTCAACAAAAGGAAAATGATTGGGATGGATTCATTGTAACCAATCCTAATTGTTCAACTATTGCGTTAACTTTAACATTAAAACCTATTGTGGATAATTTTAATGTTCAATCTGTTAGAGTCTCAACCATGCAAGCTGTGTCCGGTGCAGGTTATAATGGTGTTCCTTCTATGGCTATTGTTGATAATTTGGTCCCATACATTGGCAGTGAAGAAGAAAAAATGGAGAGCGAAACCCTTCATTTGTTAGGTTCTTTTGATGGCGATACCGTAAACAATGCAGATTTCAAATTAAGTGCATCTTGTCATAGGGTGCCTGTTATTGATGGTCATACTGAAGCGGTATTTATTGAGTTGGATGATGACTTTGACATTGAAGATGTGAAAAGTAGTATGGCGAACTTTAAAGCATTGCCACAAGAACTCAATTTATTCTCAGCTCCTGAAAATCCTGTAATTGTCAAAGAGGAAAATGACAGGCCACAACCTAGAATGGACAGAAATGCAAGTAATGGTATGGCTGTTACTGTTGGTAGGTTGAGAAAAGACCAAGCATTTGATAATAGTTTCAAATATGTATTAGTTGGACATAATACTATTCGTGGTGCTGCTGGAGCATCTATATTGAATGCTGAATTAATTAATGATAAAATACTCTAATTTTATCAATTTATTTTTTTTATTTTTATTAATTTTTTTTATTTTTTCTATCTGTTTTCTAATTCTTTCTAATTTTATTTTTAGATTAATTTAAGGGTTTAATTTAAATAGTATGAAATAAATAATTTATATCAAGGAATTATATTGTACAATATATCGGAGTTTTCAAATTCATAATTTTTTAATAATTTGAAATCGATATTGGGAAAAAATTTTAACTAAGGGATAGAATGGAAATAGGAATTGATGCTGAAAAAGATACTTTACAATCTTTAATTCGCTCTTGCCTATTGGAGTTAAATAAATTAAAATTAGATTTGACAGAGCTTGAAGTAGAGCGGGCTAACGATAATACTCCGTTAAGGATAAAAGAGCTTGAAAAAGACATTGTAGAGAAAGAGAAAGAAGTTTCTGTGATTAAATTTAAAGCAGAAGACGAAATTAACCTTTTGAAACGACAACTTGATGAAAAAGACATTTTGATCAAGAATCAAGAGGACAGAATTTATGAATTAGATTATGTTAACAATTCTCTTGATGAAATTAAAGAATATTTTGCAGAACAGTTAAGGGATTACAAAAAAAAAGAATTGGCTGATGTCAATGAAAGATTAAACGAATCCTTTAGAAGCATGGCTGAAAAAGATGCTGAAATTAACTCTCTTTCAAGAACCATTGACGATTATAAAATCAAAGTTATTAAACTTGAAAATAATGTAGAATCTCAAACACAAATTTTAGAACTTGAAAAACAACTTGAATTTAAAAATAAGGAGATTCTTATTAAGGAAAATGAACTTTCCAAAAAAGACACCGAGATAGATATATTAAAAGAGCAAACAATCCCTAAAGATGAATATATCTCTCTACAGACTCAATTCGAGTCAGAAATTAATGCTATGGACGCAGAAATTTTTAACTTAAAACAAGATTCCATCCCTAAAAAAGAATATGATGCTCTTCAAATCAAATTCGATGAGGAAATTAAAGATTTAGGTAATCAGATTACTACCCTTAAAGAAAATTCTATCCCTAAAGATGAATACCTTTCTCTTAAAAATCAATTTGAAACTGAAATTTCCGCACGTAATAGTGAACTTGAATATATCAAAGAAAAATCTGTTCCTAAGGAAGACTACATTTCTCTTCAAACCAAATTAGAAAATGAGATTTCTGCCCGTAATAGTGAGCTCGAGTATATCAAGGAAAGATCCATTCCTAAAGAAGATTATATCTCTCTTCAGAATAAATTTGAAACTGAGATTTCTGCCCGTAATAGTGAGCTCGAGTATATCAAGGAAAGGTCCATTCCTAAGGATGAATACATTTCTCTTAAAACTCAATTACAAAGTGAAATCACTGAAAAAGATAATGAACTTCGCTATTTAAGAGAGCAAACTGTTCCTCGTGAAGATTATATTACTCTTGAAAACGAGTTAAACAGGAAAAATGATAAGATTAAAAGGTTAGAAGAAATTAACACTTTCTTTAATGAGCTTCAAGAAGAACAAGAAGCTTATGAAACCTTAGAATCAACTCCTCCATTCAGGTTGGAGAAAAAATCAAGGTAGATTATTCTACCTCTCTTAACTTTTTTTATTTTTCATTTTTTTCTTGTCATATCTATATGCCATATCTGATTTTAATATTTTTTTAATAAACCTTTAAGATAACTTATGGGCCATCACATTATTCTCATGGAAATATAAATTTCCATTAAAATTATTGGGGCATACATTAATAATTTGTGATACTATTTGTCATTACATTTTTTCATTTATTATGCAACGGGGTTTAAAATTTTTAACAGGATTTAAAATTATTATCATTAATTTAAATTTTTTACATTTTTTAAAAATTTTGTTATTATATTTATTTTTTTTTAAATAATTGTCGTGTTTATTCATTAAAAAAAGAAAATTATATATCTATTGTTTAATATAATTTATTTCAACGAATTAGAAGTTATATTTTTAAAATTTTTTGACGGTATGACTTGTAATTTTATTAGGATGTGTTATAAATGAAAAATTATTTCGACATAAAAGATAAAGTAGCTGTAATTACTGGTGGATCTTCTGGTTTAGGATTTCAAATAGGTAAAGCATATGCTGACCAAGGTGCAAAAGTTGTTCTTTTAGCAAGAAGAGAAGACAGATTAAAAGAAAATGTTGAAGAAATTAAAGAAACTTATGGTGTAGATGCATCTTATGAAGTTGTTGATGTAACCGACTATGCAAATGTTGAAGCAGCAGCTAAAAACATTATTGATGAGTATGGAAGAGTTGATATTCTTGTAAACTGTGCAGGAAGAGGATTCATGGCTCCTGTCATTGAACAACCTGTTGAAGAATGGGATAAGGATATAGCAATCGACTTAACCGGAGTATTCTACTGCTGCAAAGCATTTGGGGAATACATGGTTAAACAAAACTACGGTAAAATCATTAACATGGGTTCCATCCACTCCAGAGTGGCATTGACCGGCGGATTAATTACAGGTTATGTTGCTGCAAAAGGAGGAGTATTCAACCTTACAAAAACATTAGCAGCTGAATGGGCTCCATATAACATTACTGTAAATGCAATCGGACCAGCATACTTCGAATCAGAATTAACCGCTGATGTTGTCGGCGATGAACAATTTGACATGTTAATTAAAGCATTCTGTCCTATGGGCAGATGGGGAAAAGAAGGAGAATTAGATGGAATTGCAATATATTTAGCATCTGATGCATCTAGTTTCTGTACTGGTCAATTAATTAATATTGATGGTGGATGGACTGCAATTTAAGCCCAGTTTCCAATTTGTCACCTCGGGTATTTAAGTTGTTACTATATTTTAAAACAAGTCTTTTCATCTATATTCCAATATTTTAGGAGGATTATCTTATTGATAATTCTTCTTGAATATTCTTTTTTTTAAAAAATTTTTTATATCTTTATTTTTAATAAATATTATTATAATTAATTTTTTTTACATTTATTGAGTGATAAAATTGTGTGATGAAAAAGGCTGCATTTCGAAGGATATTCAAAAACAGATTAAATTTTTAATTAATTCAGAAATCCGTTTAAAAATTTTAGAATGTTTATTCTCATCATCACAGACTATAAAGTCTATTCAAACCCAAACCAACTTAAATTTAAGTTCCATTTCAATTAATGTAAATGATTTAGAAAAGAATGGATTTATAACAATTAAAAACGATGTTATAAGTCTGACAAATAACTGTAAACTCTTATTGATTAACATCTATAATCTAAATGATACAATTAACTTAATCGATGATAATAAGGATTTTCTGAATACACATATCGTTAAAAACTATCAATTTAGAGGTTTATCTAACTTATCACAATTAAAAGGATGTAAATTAATTGAATCAACAACATATGATGTATTCAAAACTACTAGAATAATAAAGGATCTTGCATTGTCTTCTAAATCCAGCAAAACAATCTTTCCTTATATGCATCCACAACTAATTGAAATGCTCGATTATTGGGCTGAAAATGACGTGGATGTTAAACTAATTTTGGATGAAAAGGTATCACATCTATTCCGCGATGCGATTAAGGAATACGGTTCTCTAAAAGGGAACATTTCCGTTAAAACAATCTCAAGAAAAATAGAATTCGCCTTAGCGGTCACAGAAAATAAGATGTTTTTGGGATTATACAAAGATGATGGAAAATTCGATTATAATGCAGTGTATATCTCTGAGGATTTGGAAGCCATTAACTGGGCAAATGATGTATTCAGAGAATATGAATATATGAGTGAAGACTATGAGGTTATTAAATGACTTTTGATTTGATGAGATTTATATTGACATCGGATATGCGTTTAAGTCTATTGCTTGAATTATTCGATAGTGAACAAAATGTTGAAAGTCTTAAAGCTAATTTAAATAAGAGTCATGGCTCTGTTTTAAGAGGATTGAAGGAGTTAATAGAAAAAGATCTTGTTTACAAGTCTGAAAAATCATTTTTCTTGTCTTCAACTGGATTCTTAATAACTTTAAATATAATTTCCATGTTTGATAATGCTTGTTCTATTGAAAATAATGCCGATTTTTTTAAAAAGCATTGTATTGATAATTTGGGAAATCCTTTTTTTAAAAGCTTATACATATGGAAAAATGGGGTGTTAATAGAATCTACCCGTGCGGAATTTGTCAAGACAGTTAATGTATACTCTGAAAAAGTATCCCAGTCCAACAATATTAATGTTATTTTGCCGGTATACTCAAAAGTTTTTATTAATATATTCATTAAATCATTAATTAAAAATGATGGAACCTTAAATTTAATAACAAATGAAATTATTTTGGATTTGATTAAAGAAAACGATGTTGAAGGCATATTTCAAAAATTGGTAAGTGAAGAAAAAATTAATATTTTCATATCTGAAAATGATTTTAAGGTGTTTTTCACAGCTACTGATGTATTTTCGTCTTTATTTTTGTTTTTTGATGAGAATCACTTTGATGATGGGGAAATGCTTTTGATTGAAGATAATATTGAAAATTCATTGGCGCTTTTTGATTCTTACAGGGACTTGATTAAATAATCTTTTTCTTACTTGAATTTACTTTATACCATAAAGTATTTATATAACCTTAAACTCATGTATTAAGTAGAAAGGTTTAGTCAACACTATAACTCATTTTCTCATGTTGATATTTAAACTGATCTAATTATTTTATGAAAAACTAAAAAAGGTGATTATTAATGGCACAAGGACAACCAATTTTTATTTTACCTGAAGGTACTAACAGGTCTGTCGGTAGAGATGCACAAAGAAATAACATTTTAGCTGGTAAAGTATTAGCTGAAACTGTAAGAACTACTTTAGGTCCAAAAGGAATGGACAAAATGTTAGTTGACGGACTTGGAGATATTGTAGTAACCAACGATGGTGTTACTATTTTAAAAGAAATGGATATTGAACACCCAGCAGCAAAAATGCTCGTAGAAGTAGCAAAAACCCAAGAAGATGAAGTTGGAGATGGAACTACTACTGCAGTTATCATTGCTGGTGAATTATTAAAAAAATCCGAAACTTTACTTGACTCTGACATTCACCCAACTATCATAGCTATGGGATACAGAAAAGCAGCTGAAAAAGCACAAGAAATCTTAGATGAAATCGCAATTGAAGATGTCGATTCTGAAACTTTAATGAAAGTAGCTATGACTGCTATGACTGGTAAAGGAACTGAAGCAGCACGTGAACCATTAGCAAAATTAATCGTAGAAGCTGTAGAAGCTATTGCTGATGAAGATGGTGTTGACACTGATAACATTAAAATCGAGAAAAAAGATGGTGCTGTTGTCGAAGAATCCAGCTTAGTTGAAGGTGTAATTGTAGACAAAGAAAGAGTACACCCAGGTATGCCAACTGAAATCAAAGACGCAAAAATCGCATTAATCAATGCTCCTTTAGAAGTTAAAGAAACTGAAATGGATGCAGAAATTACTATTACTGACCCTGCTCAAATGCAAGCTTTCATTGAACAAGAAGAAAAAATGGTTAAAGATATGGTAAACAAAATCGTTGATGCTGGTGCAAACGTATTATTCGCACAAAAAGGTATCGATGATTTAGCACAACACTACTTATCCAAAGCTGGCGTTTTAGCTGTAAGAAGAGTTAAAAAATCAGATATTCAAAAATTATCCAGAGCAACCGGCGCAAGTGTCATCACTAACTTAGATGACTTAACCGAAGAAGATTTAGGTATTGCTGGAACTGTAGAAGAAAGAAAAATCTCCGGCGAAGAAATGATCTTTGTAGAAGAATGCAGTGGTGCAAAATCCGTAACCTTATTCGTAAGAGGAAGTACCAAACACATTGTTGCAGAAATCGTAAGAGCAATCGAAGACGCAATCGGTGTAGTAGCAGCTACTGTTGAAGATGATAAAGTTGTTGCTGGTGGAGGAGCTCCTGAAATCGCAATGGCTAAAAAACTCAAAGATTACGCAGAATCTATTTCTGGAAGAGAACAATTAGCTGTAAACGCATTTGCAGAAGCTTTAGAAATCGTACCAAAAACCTTAGCTGAAAATGCAGGTTTAGACAGCATTGACTCCTTAGTAGATTTAAGAGCTGCACAAGAAAACTCTTTCTACATGGGATTAGATGTATTCACTGGTGAAGTTACAGACATGAAAGAAGCTGGAGTAATTGAACCTAAACGTGTCAAAAAACAAGCTATTCAATCTGCATCTGAAGCAGCTGAAATGATTTTAAGAATCGATGACGTAATTGCATCCACTAAAGGCCCTGAAGACATGGGTATGGACCCATCCATGGCTGGCGGAATGCCTCCAATGATGTAGATATAAAGAAATTTTTATAATTTCTTTTATTCTTTTTTTATTTTTTATGTATTCAAATAGACTTATTTTTAAGACATCCCTAGATGATGAAGTATTTTATTTAAATGACACTATTTTTGTTAAATTCAATGTTAAGCGTAATGGAATTTCCACATCCAAGTTGAACGGTGGGTTTTCTTCAGATTTTCAAAGTGTTTTTAACCATCATTTGTCACAGGAAAGTATTGATTATTTGGAAAATCATGATTTGAAAGATTACTTGATTCAACATTGCCTTCAAGTAAATATTGACCCTACTTTCTCTACAGGTTTGACCACATTGGCCGAAATGGAAAATGTAAGCATTGTAACTAAAACATATAAAAATCTTGATGTCACTGCAATAACTACAGCAGGCGTTAGAACTAATGCTGCAAGAGCAGGTGATCCTGCAGCTTATTATGAAGAAAACGGGAAATTCGGCACAATAAATACAATAATTCTTATTAATGCTAATTTGGCGTATGAAACATTGCTTGATGCATTTATGAGCGCAACTGAAGCAAAAACAGTTGCATTGAATGACTTGAAAATTCCTTCACAATACTCAAATGGATATGCCACAGGAACAGGAACAGATGGTTTATGCGTTTTTTCCAATTTGGAATCTGACAACTTTTTGACAAATGCTGGAAAGCATTCTAAACTGGGTGAAATGATTGGACAATGTGTAGCTGAATCAGTTAAAAAAGCTATTAAAAAACAAGTTTGGATTAGCTCAAAATCACAGTCAAATGCATTGGTCAGATTAAATAGGTATACATTAGACATCAATGAATTCTATGATAATTTAAACTGCGATAAAGAGGAATTTATTAGGCTTCTGCAAAAAGAGATGAAAAAACAGGATAATGTAGCCATTACCAGTTCAGTTTTAAATCTAATCGATGAAGTCGAATGCGGTTTGATTAAAAAAGAGGATGCTTTAATGTTGGCGGGCAAAATTATTGAAAATTGCAACAGTTATCCGATAAAAAAATTATTGGAGCATTGGATTAATAATTTTGTTTAAACTCATTTCTGTGAAATCCAATTTCCTTTTGATTATTTGAAATCTTTTGTAAATGTTTTATTTTCCCATGTTGTGAATTTATATCCGTTTTCATCATATTCGATATTCTCTATTGGAACTAAAGGCACTTTACCAAGACCTCCGGGTGAGTTGTATACATAGGTGGGTTTACACATTCCGCTTGTTCTGCCTTCTAAATGTTTCATAATCTCCAGACCTTTTGAGATATCAACTTGGAAGTGTTTAGTACTTCTAACCTCTTTTGGATGGAACAGATAATATGGGATTACGCGACAGTTTTGCAGTTCCTCATTGGTCTTTTGAATGCAATACTTGTCGTCATTGATATTGTGCAACAGCACCATTTGGTTTCTTACAAGCACTCCATGGTCGACCAATGTGTCGATTGCCCTGACTGCTTCAGGAGTAATCTCGCAAGCATGGTTGAAGTGTGTTGAAAGTTGAACTTTATATTTTCTAAGTAGGGTAGCTAGTTCATCATCAATTCTAAATGGAAGTGTCACCACTGTCCTTGTACCGACCCTTATTACTTCAACATGGTCGATTT
This sequence comes from Methanobrevibacter sp. YE315, assembly GCF_001548675.1. Classification (NCBI taxonomy): domain Archaea; kingdom Methanobacteriati; phylum Methanobacteriota; class Methanobacteria; order Methanobacteriales; family Methanobacteriaceae; genus Methanobrevibacter; species Methanobrevibacter sp. YE315. Next base: position 1,703,306 of record NZ_CP010834.1, on the reverse strand, counting down.
GAGATAACTTATTGAATATGTATTCTAATCGATTATTAGATAACATCAATGCGTCTCCTCCAGTGACCAATACTTCTCTGATTGTTTGATGCTCTCTTATGAAGTCTATTGATTCGTCAATGTATTCTTTAGAAGTGTTCTTATCAGATTTGCCTATTAGTCTGCGGCGTTGGCAGTGCCTGCAGTACATCGGACAAGCGTTAGTGACATTAATAATTAATTTGTTAGGATATCTTCTGGTGATTTTTCCTGATGGATTTGACTGCTCTTCGTTCATTGGATCTAATTGACCGTCTTCGTCTAATTCTCTAATATCCGGAATGGATTGTAATTTTATCGGACAATTCGGATTATTGAAATCAATCAATGAAAAGTAATATGGGGTTATTGCAAATCTATGCTTTTCGCTAACCTTTTTTATGTTCTCGAATTCTTCCTGTGTAAGATCAGCATATTTCAAAATCTCTTCAGCATCACTAATACGATTTTTTAGTTGCCATTTCGGATTATTCCAGTCATCCTCGCTTGCATTTAATTCTTTTAAAATCTTATTTTTATTATTTTCATATAACTTTCTAGAAAACTCACTAAATCCAGTTCTGACTTTTGATTTATGCTTCATATCATCAATAGCTATCTCATCAAGTTCATCTGATCGAATTAATGATTTTTTTCTATTTGTGTTTATGATACCTACCCCGTTTTTATAGTTTTTTTATTGCTATTTTCATATTTTTGTTCATTTTAAAATATATTATTTTTCATGATGTTTCATTCATTAAGATTGAAATTTTCTATTTCCCCACTATCCTGAACAATTTTAGCAATAGCTTCTTCGGCATTATTTAGTTTTGTGTTGCATATTTTGACCAGCTGCATCGCTTTTGTAAATTCATCAATGGCATCGTCTAACGGCACATCACCATTTTCTAATCTGTTTACAATTTCTTCTAGCTTTTCCAAACTTTCTTCAAAACTTAATTCCTGCATCATATCACCTTTGTATTAACGGTTCCGTCATCAAATTCAATATCCAATTCATCTCCAGTTTTAACATCTTTTGCACTTGAAACAACCTTATTGTCAACTTTAGCTATTGAATAACCTCTTTTCAATGTCAAGAGAGGATCTAAAATTTTCAGTTTATCCACATTTCTGAAAAATATTTCTCGTTTAGCTTTAGTTACCTCTTCAGGGTCTCTCAAAACGGACCTTGACTCGATTTTAATCAATTTGTTTCTATTTTCAGAAATGATGTCCTTGGATGTAAAGTTTAGTTTACCTATTAGGTTGTCCAAATGCATTTGCTTAATTTCATAAATCGATTCTGGGTTTTTAAAAATCTGCTTTTGTGAGATATTGTCGATTTTTCTTTTATTTTCAATAAATTTATCATTAATGCTTTTATTAACTCTTTGGGATAATTGATTAACTTTATATTTGACTTCACTTATTTCAGGCACAGCGATTTCAGCGGCCGCTGTTGGTGTTGCAGCTCTTTTATCCGCCACATAATCTGATATTGTCCAGTCAATTTCATGTCCAACTGCACTTATGATAGGTATTTTACAATCATATATTTCACGAGCCACAATTTCCTCATTGAAAGCCCATAAATCCTCAATGCTGCCTCCGCCTCTGCCGACAATCAGAATGTCCAAGTCAAAGTTTTGCGCATACCTTATTTTATGCACAATTTGGGGTGCGGCGTTTTCTCCCTGCACTAGCGTTGAAAAAACATAGATTTCACATATTGGATATCTGCGCTTGATGGTTGTGATAATATCACGTATTGCAGCACCGGTTTGCGCTGTAACGACTCCGATTTTTTTAGGATATTTAGGTATTTCCTTTTTATGAGCATTATCAAATAATCCTTCTCTTTCAAGCTTTTTCTTTAGTTGTTCATAAGCAATATGCAGATTTCCAATTCCATCTTCGGTAATTTTAGTGGCATATAATTGATATTTCCCGTCCCTTTCATAGACTTCAATCTTTCCTTTAATAATTACTTTCATGCCGTTTTCAGGTTCAAACTTAAGGAATCTGTCTTTCATGCTTTTAAACATTACACCAGGAATTTGGGATTTTTCATCCTTCAGGGTAAAATAACTATGTCCGTTGCTATATGTTTTGTAATTAGAAATTTCTCCTTTAATAAGAATATTTTTCAAATTAAAATCCATTTTCAACTTTTTATTAATATAGGCATTAATTTGAGATACCGTGAATGTTTCCTCTCCCATATATTCACCTTAAAATCAATAATGTTATTATATTGTTTATATTTAATACAGTTTTTCATCAGTTTAAAAGTTTTTCTAAGGAAAATATTTTTAAATTGAAGATACAATATAAAAAATAGGTGTTTTTTATGAGAATCAAAGATGAATTATTTGGTAAAGAAGTTCTCGATAGTGAAATTCAAATTGTTGGAAAAGTCGCCGATGTTATTATGGATAAGGAAAGTTATGAAATTACTGATTTGGTAATTAAAAAATCCGGTTTTTCCGAACAGATTAAAGCTAGCGAAAATATTGTCCCAATGGAACTTGTAAAAGCTATCGGTGATAAGATTTTACTTAAAGGCGAAGATGATATTTAATTGATAAATATGCTTTCAAAGGAATATTTAATTGATTTATTAAAGGAAAATGAAGTATTTTTAGAGGGTGATTTTACATTATCTTCTGGAAAGAAAAGCAATTACTATATTAACATGAAAAAGGCCATTACAGAGCCTGAAATTTTATCTACAATTTCTAAACTGATTACTGAAAAAATCAAGGATGACGAAATTGACAAAGTTGCAGGTCCTGCTTTAGGTGCTGTTCCTATTGCTACTGCAGTTTCTCTTGAATCTGGATTGCCATTATTAATGATTCGTAAAGAAAAGAAAGGATATGGTACTTCCAAACTGATTGAAGGTGAACTTTTAGAAGGTGATGATGTCATCGTAGTTGAGGATGTTTCAACTACTGGAGGATCTCTTTTAAAGGCCATTAAAGCTATTAAGGATAATGGCGGTAATGTAAAAAGGGCTTTTGTGGTCGTTGATAGGGAAGAAGGTGCCATTGAAGAGTTCAAAAAAGAAGGAATAGTATTGGAACCTTTGATTTCTGTCAGTGAATTTTTTTAATTTTAAAAAAAAGATGATGAAAAATTAATTTCATCATTTTTTAACATGATGGACAAAATGAGGAAGTTCGTCAATAATTATGCCAAGTGCTGTTTTAACAGCATTCGGAGAACCGGGCATGGAAAAAATAACAGTTTTTTTATAAATTCCAGCGGTAGCTCTTGAAAGTAATGCTGCAGCACCAATTTCCTCATATGATTTTGCCCTAAACATTTCTCCAAAGCCATCTAATTTTTTTTCAAAAAGTGATTCAACTGTTTCAACAGTTATGTCGCGAGGATCAAGGCCTGTTCCTCCTGTTGTTAAGATAACATCAATATCCTCTAGAATCATGTTTTCAATAGAATTCACTAATTCGTCTTTTTCATCAGGAATCAAATCTCTAGATTTTAAAGTGTATCTTGATTCTAATTCTTCTGCCATGTATTGGCCTGACAAATCGGCCTTTTTAGATTTTCTACTATCACTGAGAGTGATTATTCCACATGTAATATCTTTAGAGGATTCTTTTTGATGTTGTTGAGATGATTCACTTTTCATTTTTTCTACCTTGTCTATTCGTTTTCAATAAATTCTTTAATTAATTTATATTCGTCTAAACAATTAAATAATTTTTTACTTGGATAGTATAGTGTACAATTTTTAAACTCCTCCTTTTCCACATATTTGTGTTCGTAGATTATTTCAATGTGGTATGTTATTGTTTTGTAATCTAAGTTCAACATATTTGACAATTGGTTAATATTATATGGTTTAGTGAGAATTTGATCAATTATTTTTGTTGTAGTTTTGCCGCCTTTTCTACCAACTATCAAATTAATTAGTTCCTTATTTTTTATTTTCCATATGCCCATATTTTTGGTCGTTATAGTCTTCATATTAATTTCATCCTCAAATATTTGAATATAGATTAAATGCCCATTTTAGAGCATTTTCATCTCTGGCAATTAATATTTGAGAGTCATCGTAGTGCCCATCCTTAAAAAACAGGGTCAATGACATAAAATCATCAGAATATGTTAAAAATATTTTTATGTTCTTTTTAATGGACCTGACAGTTACCTTTTTGTTTTTTAACAATGATTTGTTGAATGTTGCATTGTTTTTGATTGAATGCAGAATTTCTTCACTGATGATTAATTCCAAACTTTTCAACGTGTTTTCATTTAGCAATCCGATTATGTGTTCGAAATGGTTTTCGGAATATATGGGAAGAATTATCCTTAATTTCGATGCATCTGAAATCAATTCAATGTACTTGTTAAATGCATTAGACAAATCGCTTGTGGTTGAATTAACATATGTTGCATCCTTTAAAAGATAGATGTTTTTTAACATTTCTTCAGGTATATCCGATAAATCATGGTTGTTCCAGAACATTTTACTTTTGTTAATAGAATTCCAGTTTTCTATCAGTTTTATCAGGTTTGTAGTTAGCAGATATCCATTGGAAGTCAATTCGTAATATTTTTGAACTTTTTTAACTAGATTTATGTTTTCCAGTTCTTTAAGTCCATGCAATATTGTTGCTGATGGTTTTTTCAGTTCATTTCGCAGTTTTTCTAAATTTTTTGAATTCTCATAAAGCGTTAATAATAATTTGGTTCTCATTTCAGAGGTTAAAATGTACTTCACATGTTTATATTCTTTGTTTAATTCATTTCGGGTCTCTAGATTAGTCATTCTGTCACCTCGTTTTTTATGTCTTCAAATAAATTCAAGGCCCAATCCTGAGATTTTTCATTGTCTGAAATTAGAATCCTATTTTGATCAAAGCTGCCGTCATTTTTAAATAGGCCCAGGCTCATCGATTCATCACAAATGGTCAGATACAATTGCGGATTTTTTTTAACAATATCCACTTCCAGTCTGTTTTGCCTTAGGGCGTCTCTTCTCACTTGTCGGGTAATATGTGTCATTATGGCCCGGTAAATGTCTTTTGGCATTATTAATTCCACATGCCCCTCATTTTTTAGGATATTTTCAATCAATTGTGGATAGTCTGGGTGCATATATGGAAATATCGCTTTTAGGGAGTTTGTTTCAATCAATTGTTTTTTAATGGTATTGTGGGTTTTGTATATGTCAATCGGTGTTGTTTCAATTAGTTTTGAATCTTTCAAATCATTGATGTTGTTTATTGATTCGATGTTCAACTGATTAATGTTGTGCTTTCCCCAAAATGATTCGTAATCACTTATCAAATCAGCACTGTTTTTAAAATCCATCAGTGTTTTAAAGTAAATCTCGCTCATTGGATTGATGTAGTACTTGTTTTTAATCTTTTTAATGTGGTTGTTCTGCTCTAATTTGCTGATGTTGCTTGATACGGAACTATATGTGATTTTCGTATTTTTCACTATTCCTCGCACATTGTTTGGGTGATTGTTCAGTTCACTTAGAATTTTTAGTCTAATTTCTGATTTTGCAAGAAATTTGATATCCTTATTAAATTCAGTATGAATATTCATTTTTCAGCTTCCTCCATTTTTTTAATTCATCAAAAATATTAAATTTTTCAATGAATTTTGTATAATATCAGATTATTTCAACTAAATTTAAATAGATTTTTCCAAATATGTCCCAAATCTTGCCAATATCTGTTCTAAATCTCTTTCAAAGTTATTCAGTAAATATCCAAGAGTTTTTCCATATTTTACCCAGATAAAAAAATAACTAAAATTTATTAGTTTATAAAATTAATATATGAATATGGAAATTTGTTATGTATTGGATGCATCAGCGTTTATTAATGGATTTAAATTAAATTCATATAATAATTTCACAGTTCCCGAAATCACCGCTGAAATCAAGGATTTTGAATCCAGGCTGGTTTTTGACATGGCCCTTGAAGACGGCAAACTGGTCATACAAGAAGTACCATCAAAGTATATAACTTGTGTCAATGATATTATATCTGATTCTGGTGATATTTTAAGGTTATCATTGCCTGACAAAAAACTGATTTCACTTGCCTACATGTTCAAACAGGAAGGTAAAAACGTTAAGGTAATCAGTGACGATTACACTATTCAAAATACTTTAAAAATCATGGAAATTCCATATTCAGGAATTATAACCGACGGCATCAAAGAGATTTACAACTGGAAAAAGGTTTGTGAGGGTTGCAAAAAGGAATTTGATGAGGACTATCCCTTTGATGATTGTGAAATTTGTGGATCTAAAATATTTAAAAAGAGAATCAGGGTGAACAGATGAGGATTGGTATTGTAGTTCATGGTCCAAACATTATTGACTCAGGATATGCGTTAAAGTTAATCGAATTGCTTAAAGAGTATGGTGATGTCTCAGTCAGGCTTGGGGGAACAATGGGAAGAACTGCTGTCATTGATGCAAGTCTAGAAAATGTAATTGACATTTCAAAGAAACTGGTTCCAAGTGATTCCCTGAAAATATTTCATGATGATAATGTTGATATGATTTTTCTTTTGAATTATGGAAAATCCGATGTTACTGGCCAAGTGTTCGGTTATAAGGTGTATAATCATTATGCTGAAAAGATAACTGACAATGACATTCCAGTAATCCAAATAGAAAGGCCAGGTGAGGAAGACGGCAGCATCATTCCTTGGAATAATGATTCGAAAATAGTTAAGGAATTGTCTCAAAAATTGAATCTAGCCATTGTCACACCTGAAGAGGTATATGATAATCATATAAGGCAGGATAATCCTGGCTTCAATCAAAGAATTGTTCATGGCGTAAGTCCTGGTGAGAATATAATGGTTAACAGTGTTGTCATCGGAAAAACAAATTCGGACAGGCTCACCTTAATTGCAAAGGACAATCGCATTGTTGATATTGTTGGCGGTGAACTTAAGGTTCATGGCCTTGAAAAGCTAGGTGATGTTGATCTTGATTCGGCAATTATTAAAACTGGTCTTTTAAGGAAATCCAAAGTCACACCAAGGGTTATTTCAACCGATAAGCCACGTGATTTTAAAATTACATTTTTGGATCATGCCGGTGAAGACGTCTACAGATTTAGAGATTCTAGTGTGGTAATCACTGTTGGCGATGATACAACTCTAATATCTTCAGACATTCTATACAGATTTGATATACCTATAATTGGAATAACTGATGGGGATTTGGACAAGGTCGTTGAAGATGGATTTAAGGTTAAAAATTCTATCATCTTTGAGGTTGAAAGCGGTTTTGATGACATCGTTGGCCAAGATATTAAAAGAATAATCTTTGAGGGCAAACGGGAATCATGCAGTTACTCAAACATCGATGAAGTTAAAGACAAAATTGTTGAAATAATAAATAATATTAATTGCAAATACAAAATTAGTTATATTGAATAAGTGGGATGTGTAATCTTTGGATTTTAAAAATCTTGTTCGTGAAATTCAGGAATTTAAAGGAGTATCACGCAAAAGCTCCATTGACAATGTGATTTCCCTTTTAAAGGAATCATATAATGTTTCAGGCAATGTCGTCATAGACATTGGTGATGATGCTTCAGCTATTGACATTGGAAATAATCAGGTAATGCTTATCGCCGCAGATGGAATCTGGGGAGACATCATGAATGTAAACCCTTACTGGGCAGGATACTGCTCTGTTCTTGTAAATGTAAATGATATTGCGGCAATGGGTGGAAAACCATTAGCAATGGTAAATATAATGTCAATAAGCAATGACGATATTTATGAAGATTTATTAAACGGAATCAAAGACGGATGTTTGAAATTCGGCGTTCCGATGGTTGGGGGACATCTGCATCCGGATGCTGAAGTCGATTCTTTGGGTGTGGCCATTGTTGGAATAGCCCAAAAGGACAAAATCATAACTAGCTTCGGGGCGGAAGTTGGAGACAAAGTCATTGTAGCTATTGATTTGGATGGAAAACCTCATGAGATGTTCAGCCTGAATTGGGATACAACATATGATAAAGATGCACAAATCGTACGCGACCAGATTACTGCAGTCCAATACCTTGCAGAACATGATTATATAAAATCCGGAAAGGACATTTCAAATCCGGGAATTTTAGGAACATTGGAAATGCTGCTTGAAACATCTAACAAAGGTGCGGTAGTTAATCTTGAGGATATTCCAAGAAATGAAAATGTTGAATGGGTTGATTGGCTTAGATCTTATCCGGGCTCAGGTTTTGTTTTCACAGCTTCAGAAGAATACTGTGATTACATTAAGGAATACCTTTCAAGATATTCAATTGAGGCCAATGTTGTCGGAGAGGTAACAGATTCCAATTCACTTTTATTAAATTATAAAGATGAACAGGCGGAAGTATTCAATCAAGACAGAAATCCGGTATTTATCTTTAGATAAATTAAAGTTCGATTTGTTTTTTGGATTGATTACTTGTTTAAACGTGCTTAGGTTGATGGTAAGGTATAGTCTTTTGAAACCTTATGATTTTTGCTGAAAATATAATTTCAAAACAATATTTTTCCATATAACCTAAATAAATTATTTTTGAAAACTACCTGAATTTTCACTTGTCCTGTGGAGAATAGGGATTTAATTTAATTTTTTTTATAATGGTGTGCAATAACGATAAGAATTTTATATAATTTTTATCATTAAACTATTTTAAAAACACCTTAATTATCAAATAATTCTTTTATATTTTTTATTTTTTTATTTAACTTGCTTATTTTTGGTATTTTTGTGTTTATAGGTGCAAGTGGGCACTTACACTCGAAAAACTTTATATACTACTGTTTTTATATAATTAAACTGTACGAGGACAGTTAATTTCCCTGTATCCAAAAAATTCGGAGGAATCAAAATGAAATTCAACAGCAAAATTCTATCAATAATGGCAATATTTTTAGTACTTATCTCAGCAGGTGCTGTATGTGCAGCTGACCATGCTGGACAAACAATCGGAAACGACAAAATAGTAATAAGCGCAAACAATCTCAACAACGTAACAAACACAACAAACACAACTGACCTTATGAACGGAACAAACTCCACCCATGATAAATTCATCATCCCACCTGATGCAAATCATGACGAACAACACCCATACAAAAACGAATCAGCTCCTGCAAGATACATCATCCCACCTGATGCAAATCACGATGAACGCCACCCATACATGGGAAACGTATCTCATAACACAACCCACAAAACTGTTAATGCAACTGTACAACACAGTCCAGTCCACCAACACGCTACTGGAAACCCAATCTTAGCATTATTAGCAGTATCCGCAGTCTTAGGAGCATGCTCTCTCAAAAGAAGATAGGTAACTTCCCCTACCTATCTTTTTTTATTTACTTTTTTTTTAAAAAATTTATTTGATGAATCTTATTTTATGGATTGCAGACTTTGCACGGCTGATATCCTTGGCTTATCGCATCATTTCTGCTGTTAAAGTATACTCTGTTGTGCTCCGCTGTTTTTTGACCCCATTTGCATGTGTTCTTATGGAATTTTCCAGAGTTGGAGTTGCCGATATAACTTCCTGAATCGCCGGATCCAGAATCGCTGTCGGTTTGAGTATTTGAATAAGTGGTATGTGAGTTTGGGATGTGGGTTGAATCGCCTGCCCAGTTAAATGGATAGAATTCGCTTGGAGGTATGTACATTACTTCTGCAAGGCCCTCTTTTAAAAGCATCTCATTTAGGTTTTTTCCATCAACAATAACGACAGCCAATGTTCGTCCGTATTTGTCGCTGTGTTTTGAATCATCAACATCCAATCCGATTTTTTTATTTAAGCAGAATTTCTGAACAAAGTTTTTTGAAGCGATATATCCTTCAACTCCCCGTTCAGGTGTATTCACTCCAACAAAACGTACTTTTTCACCACTATCCAGATAGATTGTATCTCCGTCAACAACTTGTGTGCAAACGCCGTATCTTTCAATATGGCAGTCCGTATCTTCGTATTTGTTTAAGATTTCTGAATTGGACAAATCATGGTATTTTGAAAATGGAATGTTGTGTGAAAAGCCGGTTCCTGTATATGCACTGGCTATGGATATCACTCCAAGTCCTATAATCAGAATAATTAGTAAAGAAATAATATGTTTTTTATTAAATTCCATGATTTTCACCATTACTTAATTGTTATTAGTATGTGTTAATAAATCTTTTCCAAATCAAATAAATAATTTTAATATATAATAAACTAATAAATATATAATATTAAAAATTCTTATTAGGAGATTGTATGTTAATTAAAATTAATGGAGAAGAAATGGATGTAGCAGATGCTTCAACAATCCAAGACGTGATTGATGAAACTGATGCTCCATATACTCCTGGCAGTATTGTCTGTCTAATTAAGGGTAAAAAGGAACTGGAGAAAAATATTAGCAAATATAAAATCAAAACTAATAAAGGTTCCATTATTATCCAATTAGATGAATCTGAGGAAGCAAAGCCGCTTATTGATGTTTGGAAAAATCAATATAGTCAATTCATTGATTTGGACATCAGGTGGTCTACTCCTACTGAGGTCGCTATTGGTCCAATAGTGACTGATTTGGAACCAACTTCCGACGAATACAAATACTATGAAGGAGATGTAGTTTTAAGTTTGTCTAGTTTTAGTAATGAGTCTACTCATTTAATAATGCTTAAAGGGAATACAACTAATGTTTATAGTGTGCCTCCTTATAATAAGGGTATTTTTGCCCGTGTCATTGGTGGTAGGAAAACTTTAGAGAACTTAACTGATGATGATAAGGTTACGGGCATTGAGCCAATCATCGAAAGAAGCACAACAACAGACAGTTATTCAGTATCCGATTTAAGCACTGTTCTGGAAGAAGGAAATGAGCTGTACACTTATATTTCCTTTGAAATAGATGAAAGTTCACCTGTCTGTGTTGAACACTTATTCTCACTTGTAAAGGATAGGAGAATTAAAGTCTCTTTTGATAGCGAATCATTTATAGGCTTTTATGACCTGCAGGGTATTGATAAGCCAAAAGAACACACCACTCAAAGGACTAGGGGAACAATAACCGTAAGAAACGATGGTGTGGGTGTTGGAAAACTGTTTATCTATCGTGAAAATAGAGTATTGTCTCCGAATCACACTACTGTAGGTAGAATTGTCAACGGTATGGAAATAATTGATATTGCAAAAGAAAATGACTTTGTAACAGTAAAATCCGAACAGCAAAGATTAATGTTGTTAAATAAAACTCAAAAAGAAGCTACTGAAATGTTGTCAGCAGTTGGTGTTGAACATCTCATCGATGGATTGATTGATGATGATGCGATAATCGTTGAACAGAATCCTAAACATACAATTGATATCCTAAAAGAAGGAAATGTAATTACTAAAGCTGTTAAGAAAGAGGAGTTATGTACAATTAAGTTTGTCGATAACGCACCTAGATCTGTAAGGTACTTTAAATTTTTATCAGGTCTTTTAGAAAATCCTGTTGGCAAAATTAAAGTTCATTTTGCAGTTCCTGGAATGCACATTGTTATTTTTGAAGGGGATAAGAAGTTAGCTAAAGGTTTAATTCCTGAAAATAACCCAGTTGATAATGTTATTAGAGGTCAAATTGGTATTACAAATATGGCTTCAAAAAGCGCTGGTCTGATTGGTATTAGATTTGAGGATAATACAGAATTTGGACCAACTGCTGAAAGTTTTGAAGCAACAAATATTATTGGGGATATCACTTCTGATTATGACCATCTTGAAAAATTAAAAGAGGGAGTTGTAGTATATGTCACAGAATCTAACCATGAGTCCTGATTTGGGTAAAGAAGATTGGGATCCTGATGTAATTACTCGTATGATTTTTATTGGGCCGGGAGCTCATGTAAGTGAACAGCAAATAGTCAGTGAGTTTCATATGCTTGGCTTACCGCTTACCATTAAAAATACTTGCTATGGTTCTATGATTAGCGGCAAAAGCGAGCATGTTTACAAAGCTATTGAGGAGATTAGAAAACTAGATCCAAATCACATTTTCACTAAAGAAAGAGGATTTGCTCCAGGTGACCCTAGGAGATGTAGAGGTCATAGGTTTGGTCCTAGAGAAGGTTTCCATCAAATGGAAAAGGAATATAGAATACTTGGTTTTGTTTCTGAGGCTTTAGAGAATCCTAAAGAAGTCGAATTGGAAGAGAAAAAACCAGTTAGCGTTGACGAATTTAAAAAAATCATGAATGAATGTTTAGAAAATAAAGAGTAGGTGAAAATATGGTTAAAATAGCTATTTATCCTCCAAATTCATTAATATTGGCAGATTTACTTGAGAGAAAAGGTCATACTCCTTTAGTTCTTCAAAAACAAATTAGACAAAAGATTAAAGATCCGGAGATTGATTCTCCTCCAATGAATATTACAGAAGATGATCCAATTAAAGGACTTAAATATGCAGCTATTGAGGTTCCTTCTGGTGTTCGTGGTAGAATGGCAATTATTGGCCCTCTTATAGACGAAGCAGAAGCAGCAATCCTTGTTGATGGTGCACCATATGGTTTTGGTTGTATCGGTTGTGCAAGAACTAATGAACTATCAATATTTTTGCTTAGAACAAAAGGCATCCCTGTTTTGGAGCTTAATTATCCTACCAATCAGGATGAAACTTATGTCATGTTAAATGATATTAACGAATTTGTAGATTCTCTTGAAGAAACTGGCGAGGAGGAATAATAATATGGTTAAAATTGCTTTAGTTTCATGTGGAACAGAATATAGTGGAATTCAAAAGGAAATTGAAAAAGCGGCAAATAAGTTCGGTGCTGAAATTGTTCTTCCTGAAATTGATTTGGATTACATTGATGAGTCTTATGAGAAATTTGGATTTTCAGCTCAAAGTTCAAGTTTGAAATTAATGATTGCAAGAGCTATGGCTATTGTTGAAGGCAGATCCAAACCGGATGCAGTATTTATTGCAACCTGTTTTAGATGTGCTGAAGCAGCATTAGTTAGAAATGAAGTCAGGAGATTTATCCAAAACAATACACGTATTCCTGTAGTTACTTATTCATTTACTGAAAGAACAAAAGCAGATGAACTGTTCATCCGTATGGAAGCATTGGCTACTACTGTAACTCGTAGAAACATTCTTGCTCGTGAAAAACAAGAAGGACTTACTCTTGGTTTAGACTCAGGTTCAACCACTACAAAAGCTGTACTTATGGAAAACAACCAAGTTATTGGTACCGGATGGACAGCTACTAAGGACATCATTGAATCTGCAAAAACAGCTGCTGCTGAAGCATTTTCAAATACTGATTATGGATGGGATGATGTAGACGGTATTGGAACTACTGGTTATGGTAGATTCACTATGGGTCAGGAATTTAATGCAGAACTCATTCAGGAAGAATTGTCCGTTAACGCAAAAGGTGCAGTATATTTGGCTGATTGCCAAAAAGGCGAAGCTACAGTATTGGATATTGGTGGTATGGATAACAAGGTTATTACCGTTAACAACGGTATTCCGGATAACTTTACCATGGGTGGTATCTGTGCAGGTGCATCCGGAAGATTCTTGGATATGACTTCCCGCAGATTGGATGTGGATATTACAGAACTCGGTCCGTTAGCTGTGCAAGGTGACTGGAGAAAAGCTATGTTGAATTCATACTGTATCGTATTTGGTATTCAAGACCTCGTTACCACACTTGCGGCAGGGGGTTCTAAAGCTGATGTTGCTGCTGCAGCATGTCACTCCGTTTCTGAACAAGTTTATGAACAACAATTGCAAGAAATTGACATTCGTGAACCTTTAATCCAAGTGGGAGGAACTAGTTTAATTTCAGGTCTTGTAGAAGCAGTAAGTGAAACTTTAGGTGGAATTGAAGTTATTGTTCCTGAATATTCCCAACACATTGGTGCTGTAGGAGCAGCCCTTTTGGTTTCTGGAATGGGACACAGACAAGATAATAAATAAATATTTTTAAAGGGTTGATTTGATGTTAGTTGAATGCTATGATGAAAGAGGTGCAGAAGTTTATGAAATCATCATCAAACAGATCTTTCAGGATTTAGTTTTGGGAGCTTCCGTTGATGATTTGAAAGCTTATGTTAATCCAGATGACCCTGTATTTGTTTTAGCTATTAAAATGAGAAAGACTTCTACTGCAGTTAAATTTGAGGATGTAGCTAATTTGTCCTATGATAAGGCCAACGATAAAACTATGATTTTGATTGATAATGAGAACTATCTTCCAAACATCCTAAAGATATTATGGATGGAATTTTCAAGGGATGAAATCTATCAGCCTAATAGGTATCAGCTTGAACTTAATGGGGACCATACAGATTTAAAATCAGTCGTTGTTGATGACCCTCATTCTAATTTGCAAAGGCGTATTTACGATGCAATCTTTAGAATATTGCCGGAAGGCTTTAAAATTATTAAAGATTTGTCTACTGAAGATATTGTAACTGTTGTAGCTACTGACGAGTTAATTAAAGATGAATGGATTGAAAAAGCTCATGAGTATATTGACGAATTGAACAACGGCAAATAGAAAGGTTTATATATTTGTTCGTATCAATACAAAATAACAGGAGTTATATTTTAGGAGTAGTGGTATTATGAATGAACATAAAGGTTCAAGATTCGCACATATTACAAGAGCACATCCATGTTTTAATGAAAAAATGCATGATAAAGTCGGAAGAGCACACGTACCAGTTGCACCAAAATGTAATATCTTTTGTAACTTCTGTACAAGGGATATTAACAATGAAGAAGACAGACCTGGTGTTACAAGCTGCATAATGAAACCTGATGATGCAATTACTCACATTAATGATGTTACTGCAGATGGTCCTATTGCCGTTGTAGGAGTAGCCGGTCCCGGTGATTCACTTGCCAATGAAGAAACATTTGAATTCTTTGAAAAATTAGCCACTGAACAGCCGGATTTAATAAAATGTATGAGTACTAATGGTCTTTTACTACCAAAGTATGCTGATAAGCTTGCAGAACTTGGAGTAAATTCCGTTACCGTAACCATCAATGCAGTTGATCCTGCAATCGCTGAAAATATCTATTCTTTCATCAAATACGAAGGAAAAGTTTACAAAGGCAGGGAAGCTGTTGAAATCTTAATCAAAAATCAATTGGAAGGTGTTGAAAAGGCAGCTGCTAATGGTCTGGTTGTTAAAGTTAACTCAGTTTTAATTCCGGGCGTAAACGATGAGCATATTGTTGAAATTGCCCGTGAAGTTGAAAAACGTGGAGCGGCCATGATGAATGTATTGCCTTTAATTCCATTGGGAAAAATGAAAGACTTGGAAAGGCCTGACTGTATGATGATGGAAAAGGTCAGGGAAGAAGTTGAAGAGATTATTCCAGTATTCAGGGCATGCACCCAATGCAGGGCGGACGCTTACGGAATACCTGGTAAAAAAAGCGAAGATCATCATTTAGGAATGACACCACAAAGTCATTACTAAACATTCTTGATATTTTCTATTTTTTGCGTCTGTAAATTTTTACAGACTCATTCTTTTAATATTTTTTTTTCATTTTTGTTATTTAATTTTTAATTTAGGATTTTATTAGTTCTTATCTTCAGAATATTGCATTATTTTTCGTTTTTTTATTATTTAAAGATGTAAGTGGGCACTTGCACTCGAAAAACTATTTATATGTCTTTTAATAAACTAAATTGTAAGTGTGGTATGTTGCAATAAAGTTTAAAGCAACATATGTAATATTTATTAAATTATGATTTGAGGTGTAATTATGATAAACTTAATAAAAATACATGGAAACTGTGAATATTATAAGTTTGATGAAAATTTTTCCGACAATGGAAGATGTTCCAATTGTCCAGTAATAGATGGCCTATCTCCTGTTGATGTAGGATGTGAATGCTTCACAAGCAGGATGATGTAGGTACAATATTTCATATAAAATGATTGGAGGTGAAATAATGTATATTTAAATAATAATGTTTGAAAGCGAATGTTTATTGATATTTGCTAAGTTCTTTTTTTCTAGTTTTTTATACTAATCTAATTTTTTATACTAATCTAATTTTTCATAGTAATATTAAATAGAGATGAAAATTAAATAATTAACTGATATTAATTTTATTTTTATCAATTTTTTGAGGAAACGATAATATGGTTAAAACTTATGTTTTTGGACATAAAAGTCCCGATAGTGATTCAATTACTTCTAGTTTAGTAATGGCTAACTTGGAAAATGAATTAGGAAATACTGATGCTAAAGCCTATAGGTTAGGAGGCATCAATAAGGAAACTGAATTTATTTTAAATTATTTGGATATTGAAGCACCAGAACTTTTAGATGCTGTTGAAGATGATGCAAATGTTATTTTGGTAGACCACAATTCCCCTGCAGAATCTGTGGATAACCTAGAGAATGCAAAAATATTGAAAGTCGTAGATCACCATAAACTAGCTTTAGAAACTTCATATCCTTTATTTTTAAGATTTGAACCGGTAGGCTGTACTGAAACTATTTTATGCAAATTATATGAAGAAAACGGTGTAGAAATTACAAAAGAAATAGCTACATTAATGTTATCTGCTATTATCTCTGACACTTTGCTTTTGAAATCTCCAACTACCACTGAAGACGACAAAGTTGCAGTTGAAAAACTTGCAAAAATCGCAGAAATTGACTATGAGGAATATGGTCTGGAAATGCTTAAGGCAGGAACAGATTTAAGTGATTTCTCAATTGAAGAAATTCTATCTCTTGATGCAAAACAAATTGACTTTAAAGATGTGAAATCAATTGTAAATCAAGTCAATACTGCTGACATCGATGAAGTCATGGAAATGAAAGAAGAACTTGAAGAAGAGATGAATAGGATAATTGATGAGGAAAATTTAGATTTATTCATGCTTTTGATAACTGATATTGTTAACAGCAATTCCCAGGTAATTGTACTTGGGGAACAATCAAGTCTTGTTGAAAAAGCATATGACGTCGAATTAGAAGATAACACTGTTTTACTTGTAGGTGTTGTTTCACGTAAAAAACAAGTAGTCCCTATTATGACAGATAATGCATAATTATTTTAGTATTACTAAATAATGAGGGTTTCTTACATTTTTAAGTAAGATTTATAAATGATTAGTTTATAAATAATAAGTAGATGTATTTTTAATACATCTCTAATCAATCCATTTCGGATATTAAATTAGACGGGAAAGCATAATTATAAAACCTTTAATTGTATTTTTATACATTAAAAAAATTAGAAACTAACGTTAATTATGCTTTCAAACTTTTTAAACTTTTTTTTAATAGATTAGGTGTTATTATGAAAACACTTGAATGGGAAGATAACAAATTAAAGCTTATTGATCAAACAAAACTTCCTGATGAATTGACCTATGTTTATTGTGATAATTATCAGGATGTTATTACTGCAATTAAGGACATGATTGTTCGTGGCGCTCCAGCTATTGGAGTATCTGCTGGCTTTGCAATGGCATTAGCAGATATGGAAGGTGTTGACTTGGAAAAAGCAGCTGAAGAAATTAAGGCTGCAAGGCCAACTGCCGTAAACCTATTTTGGGCAGTGGATAGGGTTCTTAATAGTGAAAATGCTTTAACTGAAGCCTTAAAAATGTATGAAGAAGATATGGCCACCAATAGGGCTATTGGAAAATTCGGTGCTGAAGTCATTGATGAAGGCGATACTATCCTAACCCACTGCAATGCAGGCGCTCTTGCATGCGTTGACTATGGAACCGCATTGGGTGTAATCAGGGCAGCACATGAACAAGGCAAAAACATTAATGTAATCTGTGATGAAACCCGTCCGCGCGGACAGGGAGCCAGCCTAAGCGTTTGGGAAATGCAGCAGGAAAACATTCCAGTTAAATTGATACCTGATGTTGCATCAGGATTTTTAATGTCACAGGGCAAGATTGACAAGGTTGTCATCGGTGCTGATAGAATCGCCCGAGGCGGTGTTGTAAATAAGGTCGGATCTTTCATGGTTGCTTTAGCCGCTAAATATCATGATATTCCATTTTATGTAGCAGCTCCATACTCCACTTTTGACAATGAAATCGATATTTATGATACTGTCATAGAAGAAAGGGATGGTGATGAAGTAAGGTATTATGGAGGGGCAAGAATCTGTCCTGAAGGAACCGAAGTCATAAATCCTGCATTTGATATAACTCCAAAAGAGCTGATTACAGGAATTATTACTGAAAAGGGAATAATTGATCCGATTTAGACAATAATTCTTATTTTTTTTTCTTTAAAATGAATGTTTGATTGTGAAAGTTTCACTTCAAACCAAAAACCCAGTAAAGATTAAATTGCGCATGTTTTTAAAAGAGACCAATTTCCAACAATGTTTTTCAAAAACATGAAAATTATATGTTTTAGTTGTATTTCTAGTTGTATTTATCCTAGTTTTCATATTATCTAAATATTTCAGTTTATAGTTTTTAATAAGTTTATTGGGAGTATTTCCAATCGAATAACTGATTTTAGCATATAATTAATATGTGGCATATATTATTTTGTTGTAATGCGAACAATTATTCTTAAAGTTTTATTTGATTAAAAACATTCAATTTAAACTTTAAACTTAAAAAATAGTTATTATAGTCTTTATTTAGCTATTTAAGAATGCAAGTAAGCACTTACATGCGAAAAACTTTATATATGGTCTTTTAGATAATAATAAGTAGATGATGAAATGTGGAAAAAATATTTCACAGTCATTATACTAAATAAAAGGGATTATTATTATGAGAAAGATTATATTTACTTTACTTTTGATTTCTATTGCCTTAGCAGGCTTTAGTTTTGTTTGTGCTAGCGATGTGGATGCTGGCACTTCTGACGTACTTATCATTCAAGATGACCAACCTATTGTACCGGATGTTCAACCTATCGTTCAAGACCCTCAACCTATCGTTCAAGACTCTCCAGCTGTACTCCAATCAACTAAAAAACCTGATTTATGGAGTTACCTTAAAGACTTAAGTTGGACTCATCATGAAAGAAACCCTAGAGGATTATGCGATGATATTTCCTTAAGACCAACCCTCTATGGTGGAAGTGGTTTCCACAGCACTCTTGGCGGAAGCATTGGTGGTGGAAGTGCAAATAACTTCTACACTACTTTTGGCGGAAGCCTTGGTGGCGGTGGATACGAACACTACTACTTATGTTAGATATTTAATATCTAACTTTTTTCCTATTTTTTTTATTTATTTCGCTTTTTTTTTTAAAGAAACTACTTTTTATGGTTCAATTATTTTTTAAAGTTCAAATCAATTCTTAATTTTAAGGGTTTGTAAAAAATTTGTTCCGTTTATACTTTTTTTTAAGATTATATTGTTGTTATAACTTTGTTTGTCTAATTTATTAGATGTTCGATGGCCAATAAGTATCATTGGATTAGATATTGAGAAAATAAGATATTATTAATTTAAATCTATCAATCTATAACTATTTAAGGAATTACTTTTAAATCATATAATAACATTGGGGATTTCTACTAAAATTGAAATTCTTAAATTGGGAATTAGGGGACATTATTATGGAAATTAAATATGATAAAGATTCAAAGTTACCTCCTTTGATAGAAGATCTAGTTGATGAATTATTAAAAGACGATTTTGTACATTTCAAAATATTATGTGCTAACGAGGTCCATCATTTTCATAAGGAAGATGATACCATTATCCAGTTTGAAGTGACATATATGAAAGAAACCAGAAGTAATGGTGACATGCTATATATTGCTTATCCTGATATTTTCAGAGCAAAATTATACAGGGATGCGGCACAATATCTTGAAGATGAAAAGAAAGCTGATGCTTTCGATAATGTTGATTGGACCGGAAATAGGATTATCTTCTAAATTTAATCCTATTCTTATTTGTTTGTAATTTTCCCGTCAATGGCTACATGCCATTCATCCGGTGAAATTGATTTTACTTTACGGCAGTTAAGTATTTCTACTTTTTTATTTTGCTTTTCACATTCTTTTTCCAGGCGTTTTATTCCCTGTTCATATGAATCGGAGAATTCATAATAGTTTATTGTCCCGCCATCTTCAATTAGATTTATTGCAACATCAAGGAAAGTATAGGCGAGGCCTGGAAGATTCATTATTATTCTATCAAACTTGGTTTTAAACCCTTCGCTAACTTCCCTTACATCTCCGCAATAGGTTTTGATAGAACCTTTTAATTTGTTTAGACCGATATTTTCATTTAGATATCCAATGGCCGCTTCGTTGATGTCAACTGCGGTAATTTCCACATTTTTGTTTTTTGCAATTACAATTGGAAATGGCCCTATTCCGCAGAACATGTCAAGAATCTTTTCACCATCTTTAACGCTTTCCATCACTCTTTTTCTTTCAGTTGCAAGCCTTGGTGAAAAATAGACTTCACGAACATCCAATTTTAAGCGGGCTCCATGCTCTTTGTGAATAGTAAAGGAGTCATCCTCTCCTGCCAAGAATTCCAAATCACGAATGCGTATTGTTCCTTTAATCGCACTTCTTTTCATATAAACCGCTTTTCTTTTTGTAAATTTGAATGCGGCATCTCCGATTATTTGCCTTTTTTCGTATAAATCATCTGGAATCTCTAGAATAACGATATCTCCGATTGTGTCAAATGATGTTTTCAGGTTTTCGATTTCTGAAGGGGTTAATTCATCTTCGAGCAATTCAGAAAAGCTGTGGGCAACTTTTTTCATCGGTTCCAGTTCAATATCTACAATTTCATAATCGTCAATATCTTCGTTTATTGGAATATATCCGAAATCATCACAGGCTTTAATCCTATATTCCATATTCATTATACCCTTTTCCATTAATTTTATGCGAGTATCATTTAACTGTTTTAATGGAACTTTTACACATTTCATAAAGTTTTTTATGTTTAAATTATTATATAATAATATATGTTTTATTTAGTGGGTTTGGGATTATTTGATGAGAAAGACATATCCCTTAAAGGATTGGAATGTTTAAAAAACGTTGATAAGATTTATGCTGAATTTTTCACTTCAAGGTTGTTCGGTTCAAGTTTCGATGCTATCGAAGAACTGATTGGACAAAAAATTGAGGTTCTGGTTAGAAATGAAGTGGAAGAAGAAAGCAAGTTTATCGATGAGGCTAAAACTTCTGATGTTGCTTTGATTACTGGTGGAGATCCTTTAATTGCAACCACCCATAGTGATTTTCTAGTTCAATGTTCTAAAAAAGGAATAGATTATGAAGTTATTCACGGATCATCAATATTGTCTTCAGCGCCTGCCATTTCCGGTCTTCAAGGCTATAAATTCGGTAAGGTAACTACAATTCCCTTCCCAGATTATAACTTTTATCCAAAATCTCCTTATGAAGCGATTGAAGAGAACTTGAAGATGGACATGCATACTCTTGTTTTGCTTGATATTCAAGCTCATAAAGACCGGTACATGACTGTTAATCAGGGATTGGAATATTTGATGAATATACATGATACCTTGGAGCGTGAAGGGTTGATTAGTGAAGATACATTGGCTATGGGCATTGCACGTGTAGGTTCAAAAGATGTCTGTGTAAAAGCAGGTAAAATCAAAGAATTGCTTGGTTTTGATTTTGGAGGGCCCCTACATTGTATTGTAATTCCATCCAAACTTCACATTGTTGAAGCGGAGTATCTTGTAGAAATCGCTGGTGCAGACTCAAGCATTCTTGATGATGTTTAATTTTTAAAAATAAGGGGAGAGTGGAAGTAGTATTTTTGATACTACTTCATGAGTTCATTTTTTAAATTTTTACCATTTAAAAAAGGCCGAGTGATTTTTAGTTTAGATATGTATATTAATTCACATCGTATATTATTTTTATTTTAAATATTTATAAATCTTTCTATTTTTTTAAAAATTAGTAATGATAACAATCTTATTGTCGAGTTTTCGTAAAATAAAGGGGGGAGTGGAAGTAGTTGTGTTTTTCCTACTTCCGTAATGAAACATATTCCACATTTTGGAGATTATAAAATGGTTGATGTCTTCATTATCAGACATGAAATTTTCTTCACATCGTATAATACTTATATTTTAATATTATATAAATGTTTTTATTTGATAATTTCAAATTTCAATAAAATTAGTTGAAAAAGGAATTGTATTGGATTTTGGTAAAAAAAGAATAAAAAAGGATTTTAATATTCGTAAAACCCTTTTCCAGCATTGATACCGGTTTCGCCAGCATCGATTTTTTCTTTAAGTTTTAAAGCAATTTTTCCCTGGGTTGTCTCAGGGTCTTTAGACCTAGGATCCATAATGATAATGTTGTAGGCAGTTACGAGTCCCACAATATCAAGAATCTGGAA
This sequence comes from Methanobrevibacter sp. YE315, assembly GCF_001548675.1. Taxonomy (NCBI): domain Archaea; kingdom Methanobacteriati; phylum Methanobacteriota; class Methanobacteria; order Methanobacteriales; family Methanobacteriaceae; genus Methanobrevibacter; species Methanobrevibacter sp. YE315. The sequence goes on along the minus strand of NZ_CP010834.1, from coordinate 1,680,873 downwards.
CGGTCCATTTGGAGAACCGGTAGCAAGTCTCCAAGTCAAGTCAATTGTTTCAGGGTCTGCAACTTCTTCAGCCCATAAGGCCTGTCCTGCGGATAGGAACGGAACAAGCAATGAATTAAGCACATATCCTGGCTGTTCTTTCAATACTTTTATAGGGACCATGTTGATGTCTTCTGCAAATTGGACGATTGCATCAAAGTATTCCTGTTCGGTTCCAGGGTGTGGCATTACTTCAGCAGTGTTTTGAGCCCATATGTTATTTGCAAAGTGGAATGCAAGATATTTCTCAGGCCTTCCTGTGTGTTCTGCAAATTGGCTTGGAAGTAAGGTGGATGAGTTTGTCACAACTATTGTTTTTTCTGGAAGATATTTTGCTAATTCTTCGTAGAATGCAATTTTTTGAGCAGGGTCTTCTGCTATTGCTTCAATTACAAGATCTGCATCATCTGCTGCTTCTTCATAACTTGTAGTTAGGGTTAAACTATCAAATGCTTTTTGAGCTTGCTCTTTTAGGGCATCTATTTCTTCTTCACTTAAGTCAGCTTTTTTACTGAATCCTCTGCAGTATGCAGATTTGTCAGTTTTCATTTGTTCGAGGCTGCCTAAATAGATGTTTAGCAATCTTTCAAATTTCGGTTTGGCTCTTTCAATTGAACCTTCACTTCTTAACCAAACAGTTACATCAAATCCGCAAAATGCAGACTGGTAAGCGATTTGACTTCCGAGTACGCCTCCTCCGGCGACAACGACTTTTTTGATACTCATTTTTATACCTCTTTTTAGTTGTATATTTGGCTTTGTATTTTTTAATATATAAAATGATAATCTTATTAAAGGGGAAATACATAAATAGTACTGATGAATGTATTAAATAATTTACAAAAAAGAAATAATTCTTTAAAATCAAAATTAAGGCATGAACAATTAAAATATGGAAATTATTCTTTTAAAGTATCCAATAAAGAATTATTACTTGTTTTAGATGCTTATAAAACTGAAAAATCCCTTATTAAAGCGGCATCAAGTGTGGGTGTTGATAAGAATATTGCCTTAAATTCATACATTCAGGGAAGGGATGGAAATCCCAAATTCCGGCCTTTTTATCTGGCAATAAATGATATTAATGGAGTCGAAGTTTCAACTCATAAGGATATTATATCACAGGTTGAGGAAATTGAAAACTCTTATAATCTTATCGCATTTGATGATGCATGGGTTTATACAACACATCTTGACGGTGAAAAGATTTCCATTATCTCAAGTGATTTGGACAGTTTAAAGAAAAAAGTTAAGGATAGAAATCTTCCCTTAGTGTAGAAAATCATTTATCAACTTATTTTATATATCTAATTTTTGCAGTGTTTTTTCAAATAGTTCAATATTAAAATTCAGACATCAAACTGCTCTAAAAATGCACTAAAACATTTATTAACCAGTATGCACAATCTAATTGTATGTCTAAAAACAAACGTGTAACCATCAGCATCAATAATGACGTTGATTTGAATTTTCGCAAAATTGCCTCCAGTAAGATGTTATTCAAAACAGGATGGTATTCAAAAGCTGTTGAGGAAGCAATGTTGTTATGGATTGAAAAAGAGGATATTAAATAATTTTTTTTCTCTTTTTTTCTTTTTTTAATCATTAACTATTTAAATTAAGCCAATCTATTTATTATTATAGAGTGGGTGTCAATAATGGAAAGTGATGAATTTAGAACTGTTAGAGTTTATACCAAAAAATACACTAGTAAGGATAAAGAGGGTAACACTGTTGAAAAGGAATCTCAACAAAAGCAAGTCAGTCTTAAAAAAGAGGACCCTTTTGAAGATGATGATTTGGTAAAAGTGTTGTCTCAAGAAGATTATGAAAAATTACTTGACAATCAATTTTCCGATGCTAAACTTGATGAATTTTACCATACCATTGAAGCGAAAGATGCGGAAATTGCAAATCTACAAGACCAAATTCAAACTCTTAAAGTTTCATTTTTTGATGATGTAGGTTCCCTTAAAGAACAAATCAGCGATAAGGATGAACTTATCAGGGCTAAAGATGAAATTCATGAGTTAAACAAAAAAATCACCAAAATTGATGATGAAAGAGTTGCTATTTTTAAAGAACTTGATTATAAAAACAAGATGATTTTAGCATATAATGTAGAGCTAAACAAATCCATTTTGAATGCCATTAATGTTGTCATCGATGAGGCCAGGGATAATATCAACAGAAGAAATGCTGAGCTTGTTGAAGGTTTGGAGAGATCCATTGAAAAATCCAAACATGAGGTAAACGAGAAGAATAGAGCTATAGCCTATGATATAAAAACCACTGTCGAAGACATGAATGAACAGATTAGGAACACCAGCACTCTTAAAATGGTATTAAATAAAAGAAAAATCAATTTAAGGGTGCCAGTTGATGATTTGCTGAAACCTTTCGAGTTCGACTTTGACGTTGAACAGTTGCTTGCAGGACAGGCATTGGAACTTGATGCCGCTGAAATTTTAAAGGAAGTAATGCCAAAGCTTCCAGAACCTTTCTCTAAATATATTGACACTATGGAAGATGAAGAAGTGCCTGAAACAATTGAAATCAAACCTAAAGATGAGGATTAATTCATGAAAACCTTTAATACGGGCAAAATCACTTTCGAATATCCGATTGAATGGGATGTGGAAAAAGCAGATATCTTATCCAATCCAGATTGCATTGCAACTCTATCTAAAGGCCAGGATAATTTAATAAATGCAGTCATGTTTCCGACCGCCACAAACCTTGATGACTATAAGATTTTCATGGAAGATGCCATTACTGATGATGGCGGCGTGATAATCGCTTCGGATTTTATCCAAATTGCAGGCAAGGATGCCATTAAGCTCCATGCAAATATGGACACGCCTGAAATAAATTTTGACATCCATACTTATGTGTTCATAGAAAAAGGAGACATTTATATTTTTGAACTTCGAACTTTAGACATCTCAGGTGAATCTGAAAGGGAGTTCAAGAACATAGTTTCAACATTTGAAATCTTAAAATAGCTGAGTGTATTCAAGCAGGTAATCCATGTAGTTCCTATCGAGTATTTTTAAGGTAGAGATGTTTTGCGGTGTAGTGCCGGAACGTTCCTCTACAAGATTTCTCAAAGATCTGTTTTTCATATGGGCATGGATTTCACGGATTACGAATTCCATATTTTCAAGATTTTTTTCTTCAAGTTCCTTTTGGGAAATGTTTTCATAAATCGGATAAGCGTTCAAATCATAGGATTTTGTCGGTGTTTGAAGGACATTTAAATGACTGTAGTAATTGGCGCTGTCTGCTAAAAACCCGTCGATTCCCATGTAGGTCAAGATTGGCATAAATGAAACTTCAGTAAATGAAAAAATGAAATAGTCGGTTTTTTTGGCTTCTTTTTTAAGGGATACAATCACATCAACCAACTCTTTTGGATTTGTAAGTAATGCATCACAGTTAGCTATTATAAATCCGTTGTATCCGATTTCTTCCAGTTCCTTTAAACATTTAACTCTTAAATCAATATATTTGGAACCTTGGATTACAGCAATATCATAGGAATCAACGTTTTCTCGGGCCAATCGCAAGGTTTCATTCACGTTGAATTCTGCAATTTCACGGTCAATGTTATGTGCTGAACCTTCGCTTGGGGCTATTTTTAATTCATCCTTAAAAAATATTTTAGGTGTAAGCTCACCATCAATTTTCCCAATTCTTCCAGGTCCGTCATGTGATTTGATTTCGAATTTTTTTATCATTTATGTCTACCTATTTTAATGTTTATTTTACTTTTTGTTTTTTAGGTTAATAAAAATTTTTCATTTAGTGTAATCTTTTAGGTTACACAAGCTAAAATTTTAGTAACCTTTATATATAGTCTTTTAAAGAATATTATTAAGGATTTGAGGAAATAGTCCAATGATTATCCGAGGTGTGTTTTCAATGTCTATAATAAATCGTCTTAAATCCTTATTTAAAGGAGATAATGAACAAGAAGAGCAAGACATCAGCAATGATGTATCAAACACATCTAATGATGTCGAAGTTACATCTTCCGAAATTGTAAATGATGATGTTGTCTCCACTACTGAAGCTGCCATTCCTGATGAACCTGTAGCTGAAGAAGAACCTGCAGACGACAAAAAAGATTTAACTTTCAAAAAAGACGTCGAAACTTTAGTGGAAGAAGTTGATGAAAAAATCCACGAAATAAAGGAAACACCTTTAGAAGAAAAAGTTGAAAAACTTCATGAAGTCGAAGAACATATCAAAGAGGATGTTAAGACCATTGAAGAAGATGTTAAAGAGAAAGTTGAAGAAAAATTAAACAAAAAAGAAACAGAGAGAGATACTATGACTTTATTGACTGATAAAGAATTATTGACTGATAGTAATCGTGATCCAGATTTCACTGCTGAATTCATTGATTCTGGAATTGAAACTGTAAAACATTGTTTCCAATGTGGTACCTGTAGTGGTAGTTGCCCATCTGGAAGAAGAACTCCATACAAAGTAAGACAAATTGTCAGAAAATGTTTATTAGGTTTAAAAGAAGAAGTTATCACTGATGACGCTTTATGGATGTGTACTACCTGTTACACCTGCCAAGAAAGATGTCTCAGAAGTGTTAAAATTGTGGAAATCATCAAAAAAGCACGTAACATCGCTGCACATGCAGGTTACATGGCAAAACCACACAAAATGACTGGTGTATTTGTAATGAATACTGGTCACGGTGTACCAATTAACGATGCTACTAAAGCTTTAAGAACCAAAATTGGTCTTCCAGAAATTCCACCAACAACACATGCTTTCCCAGAAGCATTAGATGAAATTAAAACAATTTGTAAACTTACCGGTTTCGATGAATTAATTGGTTACGACGAAGCAACCGGTGGATTAAAAGAATAGATTTATGAGGAGAGTTATATTATGGAAATTGCATACTTCTTAGGTTGTATCATGAACAACCGTTATCCTGGTATTGAAAAAGCTACCAGAAAATTATTTGAAGCATTAGATATTGAATTAAAAGATATGGAAGGAGCATCTTGTTGTCCTGCTCCTGGTGTATTCGGTTCTTTTGATGAAGAAACCTGGGCTACTATTGCTGCTCGTAACTTAACTATTGCTGAAGACATGGGTGCTGACATCATGACTGAATGTAATGGATGTTTCGGTTCATTATTCGAATGTAACCACATGTTAAAAGAAAGTGAAGAGAAAAAAGCTGAAATTAACAAAAACTTAGCTGAAATCGGCAGAGAATACAAAGGTACTGTTGATGTAAAACACTTCGCTCAAATTTTAAGAGACGATGTTGGTTTCGAAAAATTAGCTTCATTAATCGAAAAACCTTTAGACTTAAATGTTGCTGTACACTATGGTTGCCACTTCTTAAAACCAACTAAAACTATTGGTATTGAAGAAAACGCAGAAGACCCAGATATCTTAGATGACCTTGTAGAAATCACTGGTGCAAAATCCATTGACTACAAAGACAAAATGATGTGCTGTGGTGCTGGTGGAGGTTTAAGATCCAGAGATTTAGATGTAACTACTAGTTTCACTAAAGAAAAACTCGATCACATGACCGAAGCTGGAGTAGACGCAATTGTTAACGTATGTCCTTTCTGTCACTTACAATTCGACCAAGGTCAAATTGAAGTTAACGAAAGATACGGAACTGACTTTGCAATTCCTGTTTTCCACTTAGCTCAATTATACGGATTAGCAATGGGATTATCTGCTGATGAGTTAACTTTCGATGCTCAAAGAATTGACGCAACCCCTGCTATTAAAAAAGCTTTAGGTGAATAAATTTAAGGATTTTTAATCCTTTTATTTTTTTTTATTTTAGGCACTGAAAACACATTTCGGTTATAGTTATCATTTGATAACTATTTTTTTTATGATTGATTTTTTTTGTTTGTTAATATACGAATAATTTGTAATCATATTTATATATCATTAGTTTAATAAAATAAATTATAAATTATAGAGGTGTATTTATGTTTGTAGCGACATTAGATGGAATATTTAAATATTCTGACCTTCCAGAAGAATATGAACCTTATGTACAATTCAAAGCAACAATTGATAAAAGAGAACTTAAAGCTAGTGATGAAGTGGCTATTTTAAATATTGCCGGTACTTCAACTCATCATGTTTTATTCTTAGATTCATACGAAAATACTGCTGAAATTGAACAGGAATTAAAAGAAGCAGATGCAAAAATAAACCATACTACTTTAAAAATAATAGGTGGACATTTATGAGCTTACCCTCTGAACAGAATTGGTTAGTTCTACACCATCTTATCAAAGATTTAACTGAAAAGGGATATAAAATCCCTGATGGAATTAACCCTGAGATGGGATTAATCAGATCTTCAATTAGCTCATATAAAAGAGATCCTTCTCATCCAGATTTAATCAATGGTTTAGCGAATGCTGAAATGTCTTTAAATAATATTCAAAGAAATCTTCTAATCATTGCAGAACAAGAAGGCGATGAATATGTTGACCATTGGCTTGACTTATTGAAAAGAGTCATGCATGGAGAAGAAGTATTTGATTTTGCAAAATCAAGGTCAAAATTTCTTGTTAACTCCCCTCCAGGTTTAATAACCGGAAGAATTAATTTAAGAGTTCCTCTAGCTGAAGAAAGAGTTCAAGAAATTGCAGAATGGAACGGTCTTATCATTGAATTTGATGATGATGTGACTGTCCAATTGCATGGTGATAAAGAAGACCTTCAGGTAGGTTTAAAAGAAATGGGATCATTCTTTTTAGAAGATTAAGGTGATTTTATGACAAAAATTTTAGCGATTAGTGATGCACACGGCGAAGAAAATGAAAATTTGTATGCATATTTGAATAATAATGATGTTGATTTAGTTTTAATTCTTGGGGATTTAACTAATTTCGGTCCTTTAGATTTTGTTGAAACCTTTATTAACAAGATTGCAGATTGTGGCGTTGACGTAATAGCTATTCCAGGTAATTGCGACCCTAACGGAATTTGCAATGCCATTAATGATGTGGCATTCTGTCTCCATAACAATATTGTTGCATATGGGGATGCAATATTATTTGGATTTGGCGGTTCCAATCCCACCCCATTTGACACACCCGGTGAAATGGATGACGACAAAATTTATAGGGCAGTCTATGATTTGTTAGCTAATTATGATTATGTTTACAATACTGAAATTCCTAAAGTAAGGATTTTAGTTACTCATGCTCCACCTTTCAACACTGATGCTGACAGAGTTTCAGACGGAGAACATGTGGGCAGTCCTGGAATTTTAAAATCCATTCATGAATTTGAACCGGAAATCAATCTTTGCGGCCATATACATGAAGCAAAATCTCTTTCAAAAATCGGAACTACTACCGATGTAGCAAATCCTGGTATGCTTAAAGATAATGGTGCTGTTTTAATAGATATTCAAGATGGCTCAAATTATGATATAAATATCATTTCATTAGATGAATAATCATCTATTATCCTTTTTTTCTTTTTTTTCTTAATTTAAATTAAATAACAACTTTTATAAAATATTAATTTTATATACTAAACCATATCCATACTAAACGGGGATTATTATGATTTGGGTTACTGGAGAAGTTGATGGCAAAAAATACAAGGAACCATTTTCTAAAGGGATAATGTCTCGTTCATTAAACGTTGCAGATATTGGATCTCAAAGAGCATATGAAATAGCTAGTGATATTGAAAATGAATTAATCATGAATGATATTAGTGAAATTCCTAGCTATGAATTAGCTGGTGTTGTTTTAAATCATCTAAAAAAAGTCGATTCTAGAGTTGCAGATAAATATGAAAATTGGAGGTCCCTTAGAATTTCTAAAGAACCACTTATCATATTAATCGGGGGAGCCTCAGGAGTAGGTACCTCTTCCATGGCGTTTGAATTGGCTAACAGGCTTAGATTAAAGAATCTTATCAGTACGGATATGATTCGTGAAGTAATGCGTAAGATAGTTTCTAAGGAATTAAGTCCTGTTATTCATAAATCTAGTTTTGATGCTTATGAAAGCATGAGAACACCATCAATTAGGATAGATTCTGTCATAGAAGGTTTTATTAGTCATGTTGATGTTGTTAATGTTGGCATAGAAGCTATTATTGAAAGATCAGTAAAGGAAGGGATAAGTACCATTATTGAAGGTGTGCATATTGTTCCAGGATTCATTAGAAAGGATTTAATCGAAAATAATAATATAATTATGTTCACCTTAACTGTTGATGATGAGGAATCTCATAAGCAGAGATTCTATTCAAGATGTAGGCAACCTTGGGTTAAACGACCACTCGAAAGATATATGGATAATTTCGATTCAATAAGAAAAACTCAAAAATTTTTAGTTGAACAAGCTAAAATTCATGATACTCGCATAATTGATAATGTGGAAATGAATGAAACAATAGATATCATGGTAAATGATATTCTCGAAAAATTCGGAGGCAAAGACAATGTTGAACAAGAAAGTTAAAGAAATAATGACTTCTGATGTGATTACAACAACACCTGATGTTGATGTTATATGCGCATTTGAAAAATTGATGAAACATAAAATCAGCTCTCTTCCAGTAGTGGAAGACGATAAGCTTGTGGGCATTATTACTGCAACAGATGTGGGCCATAATTTGATATTGGATAAGTATGAATTAGGCACAAGTGTTAAAGAAATAATGATTAAACCTGTAGTTACAGTTTCTCCAGAAGATTCTCTTGAAGAAGCTGTTAAGATAATGAAGGAAGGTGTTTCCTCTTCAGGCATATTAAATCAACTCCCTGTTTTAGAAAATGATAAATTAGTAGGTATTATTTCTGATGGAGATATAATACAAGAGATTTTATAATTTAATTTATTATTTTTCTCTTTTTTTTAATTTAAAGGTTTTATAATTAGTTACTATAATAATATTTTTTTCTAGAAAATCTTGATTTTTAATTTTTAATTTATTTACTGTAATTATTTTTATTTCCAAGATTAGTTTTTTGATAACATTTATATAATATTAAATCCAAAAATTAGATTGGCTAGACTGGAGGGTTAGGGGTCCTCTGTAAGCACACACCCCCTTTGGTGCAGTCGAAGTTCAAAAGGCGGCTTTTCAAGAGGATATAAGCCTAGAAAAAACAGCATAGAAACCTCGTCCTGCAGGATTGGTGGTGGTGAGATTTTTACTGGAGGGTAAAAATAAGTCATCTTCGATATAGGAACGGGTCAGGCCCGGAAGGGAGCAGCTTTACTATTAACATTTCAATGCTTGTAGAATCCCGGGGTGGAGTTGAGTTTTTTAGATCACTTATATTTTTAAGATTAGTCCACTTTTGAACATGCCATTTATATAAATAATTAAGTTTATAAATAAGTTTTAACATATAATTTATTATACTGTTTTTTAATTGTCGGGATGGCCCAGCCAGGTACGGCGTCGGACTGCTAATCCGATGATCTTATGATCACCCGGGTTCAAATCCCGGTCCCGGCGTTTTAATTATATGATTCATCTATTTCTTGGGCATGGTTATATTCTAATCCGATTGGACATGCATGAACTGTAGCTGATTTTATGATTGGTATTTTGTTTACAATATTGTTCTGTACTATGTGAATGATTTTATGAGCTTCATCAACAGTCATGTTCCCGTCAACTTCAATATGCAGTGTCACTGTTGCATAAGAACCTAAATAATCCACTTTAATGTTGTGGGCATTATGTGCATTTGGAGTTGAATTGGCTATTCTTTCAATTTTTCTGATTAATTTTTCTGATGGGATTTTGCCCATGATATTATCAATATTTTCTTTTCCTATTTCATAGGCAGTTTTTAAAATCAATAATCCAATTATCAATCCTACAATCGGATCAAGTATTGGAAATCCTATATTGGAGACTATTACACCAACCAAAACGGCAATTGATGAGAAAATATCAGTCTTTTGATGTTTTCCATCAGCTATTATGGCGGGGCTATTAATTTCCTTTCCAATACTTATAATATAATTACTGATTGCATAATTTACGAAAATTCCAAAAACGGCCATTATTGCGGCATAAACATCGGGAATGGTGATAAGTGATGGATTGATTATTTTAACTATTGCTCCGGTAATTATTTCATAGGAAACCATTGCTAAAAATAATACAATAACCAAACCGCTTATGGCTTCTGCACGGCCATGGCCAAGAGGATGCTCTTTATCTGCAGGTTTTTGACCTATTTTAAAGCCAATAAATGCAATGATTGAAGTTGCAACATCGGATAAGGTATGGGCTCCTTCAGAAACCAATGCATAACTTCCAGACATTAATCCAACAAGTATATTAAAAAAGGTCAAAAAGCAATTTGCAACAATGGCTACTATCGCCGCTTTTCTCCCGCCTTTATATCTCAATTCATCCATTAACTACACGCTCTTCTAAAATGTCCATGGCTTTTTCAATGTTTTCATAGGAATTTGCATAAGACATACGTACATGATTCTTACCGTTTGATCCAAATGCTATTCCCGGAACAGTGATTACGCCTTCTTTTGCTGCTTTCAATACGAAGTTCTCATCTTCAATTTTTGGGAATACGTAAAATGCACCTTCAGCATTCACAGTTTCATATCCCATGTCGTTTAAACGGGTAACTATTAAATCACGTCTTCTTTGGAATTCATCAACCATCTTATTCACTTCATCTTGAGGGCCGATTAATGCTTCGTAAGCGCCCCTTTGTGAAGTTGTACTTGCACATGCAATGTTGTATTGGTGTATCTTGAGCATTTCTTCGATATAATTCTCATTAGCGGTCAAATATCCTATTCTAAGACCAGTCATTGCATATGTTTTTGAAAATCCGTTTAATGTAATTACATTATCACTGTATTTTGCAGGTGAATAATGCTTTTTATCATAAATTATCTTTTCGTAAATCTCATCGGATATGATTAAGAAATTTTTATCCATTGATAAGTCAGCTATTGCCTTCACATCTTCTTTTTCCATAACTGCTCCAGTTGGATTTGATGGTGAATTTAAAACGATTGCTTTTGTCTTATCGGTTATTTTTTCTTCAACATCTTCTGCTTTTATTTTAAATTCATTTTCCATTGTGCAGTCAACGGGAACGATTGTTCCATCAGCTATTTTTACACAAGCTTCATATGACAGAAAACCTGGATCTGGAAGAAGTACTTCATCACCTTTTTCTATGAATGCTTGGGCACATAGGAATAATCCTTCACTAGCACCTGCAGTTACAATGATGTTGTCCGGATTTGTATTGATTCCATTATCATTTTTAAATTTCTTAACTATCTCTTCTCTTAATTCAATGTATCCTTTGTTAGGAGTATAATGTGTATCATTTTCATCGATTGAATTTTTCATAGCTTGCTTAATGTTTTTAGGGACATCAAAATCAGGTTCGCCAATTCCTAAGTTGATTGCGTTAGGATTTGTCACTTCAAACATTTTTCTTATCAATGATAATTCAATTGTTTTTGTTCTATTTGCTGGATTAATCATAAATTTTGCCTCTTGTATATTATATATAATTATTATAGTAAATTTATTTTTTTCTAGAAATTATTTTCACATGCACCACAGTTATAGCATGGACCGATTTCACACCATGGTGTTTGCTTCAAATTTCTCAATCGTCTGTTTTCTATTTTTAGAAATCTTTCATTCACGCCCACATCAATATTGTTCCAAGGTAGTGTATCATCAATATTATATTTGGGCATATGTTCTTTCCATTCTTTCAATGTAGGCTGTTTTGTTAAAGATTTCTCAATAATTGCACCAATGTCCCTATTTCCACAAGACAATATATACTGAACCAATCCTTTTTTAGGACTTTCGCACTTTATGTTATATTTTTTCATTTCCTTCTTAATATATCGGGTTTTGTTTTTTATATCTTTAAAATCATAAGGCTCCCATTGTAGAGGAGTGTGGGGTTTTGGAATAACAGGATTGATGCTAAATTTCACATTCCGAATGTTAGTGTGCATATTAGCTATCTTTTTCATGTACCTGCAAAGTTCCTCAATGTCCTCTTTAGTTTCTCCAGGTATGCCAATTAAAAAATATAATTTAATTTTAAAATCCAATTCAATTGCATTTTTTATTACTGTAAAAATTTGCTCTTCCAGTATCTCCTTATTTATGACTTTTCTCAATCGGCCGATTGATTCTGGTGCAAGGGTAATTGTTTTGAGTCCACTTCTCTTGAGTGATTCTAATGTTTCTTTTGTAATAGATTCAATTCTTAAAGATGGTGTTGAAATCTGAAAGCCTTCATTTTCCAAACCTTGTATTAACTTTTCCAAATCACCATAATCTGAAACCGCAGCACCTATTAATGTAACCTTATTCAGTCCGGTATTTTCACGGTTCTTTATTGCGAGGTCAATTAGTTTTTTATAGTCTGTCTGCCTCATGGGTCTGTAAAGATAACTTGACATGCAGAATCTGCAACCTCGTGTACATCCCCTTGAAACATTTAGCATTATTGAGTTGTTGAAAATTGTTTGATATTCCTCGTCATCGCTTTGGCTGATTATTGGTTCAGTGATATGGTAGGCATTGTTCATGTCGTCCACAATATTTATTTTTGTCTTGTTGTTATATTCGGGAATATAAATTCCGGGCAAGTCCAAAAATTCTTCAAGGCTTCCGGCTTCTGTTTCAAGATATGTGTCTAAAAATTTATCCAAAATATATTCACCCTCACCTATTATGAAAATATCAATATAATCTGAAAGTGGCATGGGGTTTGCGGTTGCGCATGGACCTCCTGCAATAATGAGAGGATCATCTTTTGTTCGGTCTTTTCTTTTCAATGGTATTTCTGCCCTTTTAAGCATGTCTAATACGTTAAAATAGTCTTCTTCAAATTGAAGAGAAAAGCTTAATATGTCGAAATATTTGCTTGGAGTATTTGATTCAATTGATTTTGTGCTAGGAAAAATTATCCGTTCACATAAAGTGTTTTCCCGTTCATTAATCTGATTATACAATATATTGTAACCTAACGAGGACATTGCTGTGCGGTAAATATTTGGATAGGCTAATCCTAGCTTAATATCGATTTTTTTATGATTTTTTTTATAAATATTTTTTTCATACAGCATTGAATCAACTTTTTTTGCTTTTTTTACTTTTTTTATTTTTTTGAATTTAATTGGTTATTTTTAATTTTATATTCTTGAATCGAGTTATTTTTTCTAATTGACTTAAAAATTCATCTATTTTTATTATTGAAAGAGAATTTTCATTTATTTCAATTATAAAAGCTCATTAAATTTAAATTTTATTTTTTATTTGATTGTTCTTTATTTTGATTAAATTCAAGCTATTTTATCTTATATAATTGAATTTCAATATAATTTTTCTTTTAATTTAAATTAATACATGGTTTTAGCTTATTTTGATTAATTTGATTGTTTTTAAACTCTTTTTTAAATTTTAAAGTTTTAAAAACATTTATATAAGATAAAATTATATATCTTTATCCACTCATTATGAATTACTATATTTTAGTATATATCATATTTTACTATAAAATTTTCGTAATGAGAACCAAGAGGTGGAAAAATTTCGATAAAAAATAGGGCATTATTTATTTCTGCTGTTGTTTTGGTAATTGTCTGTTTAATGGGAGTTGTTGCTGCAGCGGATTTGGGTAATGTTTCAAATACAGAAGATTCAAATTTAATATCAGGTGATGCTCAGGCATTGTCTGCCGAAAATAAATTAGAAGTTTCTAGCGAGGATTCTATCTCAGAGACTATTTTAGTTAATTCTCATGATGATGATTTAAATAGTTATTCTAATACTGCTGTTTTAAAAAGCTGTTATGAGGATAATTGCGGGCAAGTTCAATCTTCCAATAATAGTGTAGGCTCTGATAAAATTAGTGTTTCTAGCGGAAAAAATGTTTTATCCGCTTCATCAAGCAAAGATAGTTCTCTTGCAGCTACTGCAAAAGTACCAACAAATTTAACAGTATCTGATACTCATTATGGAAAATCAGCTACATCTTTCAAAGTAACTTTGAAAGATGAGAAAGGTAATGCGGTTAAAAATCAAAATATCTCTTTGACAGTTAAGGCGCATACCTATTATGCTGTTACAAATAGTGCTGGTGTTGCATTAATAAAAACTGCTGCATTGCCTATTGGAGCTTATAATGTTGCAATAACTTATAAAGGTAATTCTAACTACAGAAACTCTTATCTTGCAACAAAAGTTAATGTTTTATCATCTGTTATTGGTAATGATATTAAAAAATACTACGGATATGTGTCTGTTTATAAGGTACAATATTGGAAAGATAATGATCCATTAGCAAATACTAATGTTTCATTAACCATTCACGGTGTAACATATACAAAAACCACTGATGCGAATGGTAGGACTACATTAAATGTAAATTTAGCTCCAGGTACTTATTCCATTGATACAGTTAACCCGTATTCATTGGAAAAAGCATCTAATACTGTTATATCTAAAAAAGATGGTTCAGTTCTAGAACATGCTGCTGATACCTATCTAACCCCTAACACTCAGTCTAAATATACTGTACTCTTAAAATCAAACCACAACACCATACTTACAGGCAAAACCGTTATTTTCACATTCAACAATAAACAAGTAGTCACTAAGACTGATAATGAAGGAAAAGCAAGATTTTCCATTCCTAATCTTTCTATAGGCACTTATAAAATTAGTTATAAATTTGAAGGGGATCATTTATTTGGTCCGGGTTCTGGATCCGGAACACTACATGTTAGGAATCCAACAACAAAACTCCAGTCTTCAGCTTTGAAAATGGAATATGGTGATGGATCCAAATTTGCAGTTACAGTGAAAGATAAGAACGACAAACCTTTAACTAACCTTGATGTGAAATTTACACTTAACGGAAAAACATATGCTCAAAAGACCAACTCCAAAGGGGTTGCCTATTTGACTGTAGGTAATTTAAAACCTGGTACTTACACTGTTAAATTCCAGGCAGGTGTTTATGGTAATGATAATTATAATAGTGGTTCAAACACTATCACTATTTCTAAACAAACTGTGTTAATATCCGCGGGTAACTTATTCATGAACTATAAAGATGGTTCTTCTTATAATGTCACAGTTAAAACCAAAGACGGTAAGCCTCTTAAAGGAGCTACTGTTAAATTTACAATTCATACAGTGACTTATCCTAAGGTAACTGATGCAAACGGTAAAATCATATATAATATCGGTCTTGTAATCGGTTATTACCCGACTGTTGCAGTTGTTGATGATGATTATCATACTTCTGCTACATTAAAGGAATATGTAATAGTTAATGGAACTAAATTTGTAGCTCAAAATACTTATGTAGCTTCTGGAAGCAGTGCCACTTATTCAGTTCAGTTGTTGAATTATAATGACAAGCCAATTCAAAATGCAAATGTTGTATTTAAAATGGACGGAAAAACTTATAATGCAAAAACTGATTCAAATGGTAATGCTAAAGTTAATTTAGGTGTTTTATCTAAAGGCGTGCATAGTATTACTTATACTCATGAAAAATATAGTGGTACATCTAAAATTGAAGTTTTAGATACCGTTACAATTAGCCAATTGATTGCCGCATCTAAAACAGTTAAATCCTATATTGAAGCAAATTACAAATTGCCTACTTCAGTTAAAGTAGGAACAAATACCTTAACTACTGCACAGTATTTATACTTGGCTTCAAAAGCAATTATAAATTTAAAAGCAGGTAAAACTACTGCAATTCCTATTATAAAGGTTGGTAATCCTAAAAATCCGATAGTCGCATATTCTTTAGGTAATCTTTATAATTATCTTGCTGTTGCTAATAGTGTTGTGAAAACTGCTGATTCTACAGGTGTGATGCCTAATTCAGTACCTTCCAGTCTTGGAACAATTGGTTATGAAGGTGTTGTATATGCTTTCGCACGTGTTGTTGCATTTTATGGTAATGAAAAAGTAATGCCATCATATGTTGCTATTAAGGCTTTATATGGTGACAGTTCAGCGGTTTCAGGAATTCCAAACACAATCTCTAATTTAGCACCGTACTTAGCAGCGTCCACTAACTGTCAAGTTAATAATGCTCAAATTAAAGCGTTAGCTAATAAATTAACTAGTGGATTAACTAGTGATGCAGCTAAAGCCAGAGCAATTTATAACTATGTCAGGGATTATATTTCATATAGTTTCTATTATGATACCAAATATGGTGCCGCAGGTACATTAAGTGCAAAAACTGGAAATTGTGTAGATCAAGCACACTTGTCAGTAGCATTGTATAGGGCAGCTAAGCTCCCTGCTAGATATGCGCACGGTACATGTACATTCAGTAGTGGAAGTACCTATGGTCACGTATGGGCCCAAGTATTGGTCGGAAACTATTGGATTGTAAGTGATACAACTAGTAATAGAAATTCGTTAGGAACTATAGCTAATTGGAATACGAACTCTTATAGTCTTCACGGCTATTATTCAAGTCTTTCATTCTAATTAACTATTTTTTATTTTTTTAAAATTTTTTTTTAAATTATTTATTTTTCTCTTTTTTATAGCTAATATTTTATAATAGTTTTAATAAATGTTTAATTAGCAAACTATTAGGACAATATTATGAATTCTAAGAAATATAATAAAGTTGCTGTTGGTGGAACTTTTGACAAATTCCATGATGGTCACAAAAAATTATTATCAACCGCTTTTGAACTTGGTAATAAAATTGAGATTGGTGTAACTTCTGATGAATTTGGAGGGTTAAAAGGAGATATAGATTCCTGTAAAGAAAGAATGAGTAATTTAAAAGCTTTTTTTTCAGATAAATCTAATTTTGAAGTTATTCCATTAAATGATCCATATGGGACCACTATTTTCGATAGCGATTTTGAAGCTATTGTTGTTAGTGAGGAGACAGAACCTACGGCAGTTGAAATTAATGAGATTAGAATTTCAAAAGGTATGAAACCCCTTGATATTGTTGTTGTTAGTTTTGTTTTGGCCTATGATGGTAATCCTATATCTTCAACACGCATTAGGCGTGGAGAAATTAATCAAAGTGGGAATATCATTGAATAATCGGAAAAAATAATTTATATGTTCATTAAAGCATTTAATTGGCATAAAATTATTTTTTTCAGGTAAATTTTGAGGTGGTTATATGGCAGTTAAAATTGACTCTAACCTATGTGGACATATTAATGACTGTCCTGTACAAGGGTTATGTATTAAACTTTGTGAACAAGGTGCAATTATTGAGGAGAATGGGGATGTAGCTATTGTCCCTGAAAATTGTGATGATTGCGATCTTTGTATACAAAATTGTCCAAATCAAGCCATATCTAAAGCATGAGGGAGTACAATGTTTAATATAGAGAGAGATGGTGATGAATACCGTAATTTACGTTATAAAGATGTAAATTGTGTTGGTTGTGGAATTTGTGTTGATGTTTGCCCAACTTCTTCTTTAAAGTTAGGACCTATTGTTCCTATAGCTCGTGGGTTAATTGAGATGGATTTAGTTTCCGTCAACCAGGATTCTTGTGTATTTTGCGGGTTATGTTCAGTTGCTTGCCCATTTGATGCTTTATCTTTATCTATTGACGGTGAAGATATTAAAGAAAACAAATCTTATCCATTATGGGAAACTGAAACAGATGTAGATGATGAAGAGTGTATGTACTGTGGCAGATGTTATTCAATTTGCCCTAGGGATTCAATATTATTCGAAAGAAGACTTCCGAACCCTGCCGATTTGGTTAGAGGGGAAATAGATATTGATGAAGAAAAATGTATTTACTGTTCATTCTGTGCAGATTTATGTCCTGCTGGAGCAATTTCAATTAAGAATATTCCAACATCAACTGTGGATGTTTTAAATAATTCTATTGAAGTTGATTTGTCTAAATGTATTTTCTGTGGAGTTTGTAAGAGAGTATGCCCTGAAGATGCAATTAAACAAGTCTGTTCTACATGCATGTTAAAAGATGAAATCGAAATTCCAGAAATTACTGGTAAAACATTCATTTCTGATGAAACCTGTGTAAAATGTTCATGGTGTTCTGAAATTTGCCCTGTTGATGCAATTACAGTAACTAAACCATTTACCGGTACACTTGAATTAGTTGAAACTGAAGAAAAAGTATGTAAGGGCGATTCTTGTCATGCTTGTATGGATGTTTGTCCATGTAATGCAGTAAGTATTGTTGATGGAAAATCTGTTACTAATCTTGATTTCTGTAACTTATGTGGTGCTTGTGTTACTGCTTGTCCACAGGATATCAGAAGTTTAACTAGGGACAGCATGAAATTAACCAATATTAATTCTGAATCATGGACTGAGATTTTAAATTCTAGTTTAATTGGAAAATAGAGAGTTATTCTCTCCATTTTCATATTTTATTTATTAAATTTTCTTTTTCGATTTTTAACAAATTTTCAATGTTTTTCTGTGTATTTTCAGTTATATTTGATATATAACTTCCTACAAGGAGCACTACGACGATTATCCCTCCGATAATCAATATTAATTCAGCACTTCCCTGCCCTTTGTTGTCTGTTTTTATTTTAAACATGAGTCCTATTGTCGAGTATGGTATTTCTAACATCTATTATGTCATCCTTGGCTTTTAGGCTAACGTCACTTGTCTCCATATATGATCTGTATATGGTTAAAGCTAATAGTGCTATAACTAGTACTCCTCCAAACAGCAAAATGTACTCTGCGGCGCCCTGGCCAGATTTTTCTTTGATGATTTTGGGAATGTTTTTCATGATTTTTCACCAGTTATAAATTGGATTTTTTACTATATTAATATTACTATTTTAATAAAAAGTATTACTTTTTGACTTTTTTCATCGTATTTTCGTGTTTTTTTCCATTAGGTTTATAAATAGTGAGTTAGATATAATATAATAGTTAAATAATTGAGTGATAATAAATTTATTAGGGTGAAATCGTGGGAAATACAATAAAATTAGTTTCAGGTTTTATTTTATTTGTAATTGGTGTTCTCATTGCATATGAGACAAGTGTATATAACTTATTAGATATCTTGTTAATAGTTGGTTTAATCATCTCTATCGTTGGAGTTATATTGATTGTCAGCTATTTCGTTGATAGTAACGCAGATAAGACTACTAATATGATTAAAGAATTTTTAGAATCTGGTGAGATTAGTTCTCCTTCATTTGGTGGTTTTGAAAGGAAAAATGATAATAAATCTAACGGACCTTTAAAAGTTCGCAGAGATTTTAATGAATATGATGATGTGAATTATGAGGATTTAGTTATTGAAGAATATCCTGATGCAGCTCCTAAGGAATATTATGATGATGTTTTTGAAGATAATCCTAAAGCTGTCTTAAACGTTGTTCAAAGGGAAGAAAGAGACGTTGATTTTGATAAACAATTAGTTTTCACCCCTCACTATGGAAAACCTTTAAAAGTAACTAGATCTCCTAAAAGACGTCAAACTGATTATTTTGTTGAAGAAATTCCACCATTCGTTGTTGAAAATGACAAATCTGATGAGATTAGACGTGCTTTATCAGAAGAACCTGTAATCGAAGAACCTGTTAGTATTAGGCCGGAGGTTGTTGCTGAAAGTGTTCCGGATAGAGATATTAAAATTGATATTAATAACCCTGAAAGTTTACCGGTTCCAAGTTCACTTAAAAGTTTTGTAATTTCCGATAGCGGATTACTCACTTCTCAAGAAGCTTTTGAACAATTAGCAAACACTGTCAGAAAAGAAATCATGTTGGAAATTCCTTCATTAAATGATTTATCTGATAAATTCTTATCCCATGTTCCAACAAGTTATTCTAGAGTAATCATTGATGAATTTGATGTTTCAGACATGTCATACATGTTTTTAATATCATCTCTTTTAAAACAAGGAGTTCATATTAGAACAGTTCCTAAGGTGCACAGTGTTAACTTAATCACTGACGATTCACATGCTATGATTATCTCTGACGGAGCAAGCGACGTGGAATATGGTGCAGTTTACGATGATAGGAATTCCATTTCTAGCATCAGAGCTAACTTTGAGAAAACTTGGAATATCGCATCTAATTTAGATGAAAATATTATCATGGGCGTTTCCGGGGGCTCAGCTTAATGGAAATCAGATGGTTAGGTCATTCCGCATTTGAAATAATTAGTGATGAAGTAAAAATTTTGATTGACCCGTTTATTAGTAATAATCCTAATTGTCAGGTTCCAGTTGAGGATTTAAATCCAGATATCATATTGCTTACCCATGGTCATTCAGACCATTTTGGTGATGCTTTGGAAATATCAAACAGAACTAATGCTCCTATTGCATGTATTCACGAAATTTCACTCTTTTTAGCTAAACAAGGGATTAGGAACATTAGTGCTAATATTGGAGGTTCTTTCATTTTCAGAAATGTTAAGTTCACTATGCTTGATGCAAAACACTCTTCAGACATTGATGTGGTCGAAGAAACAGTTCCTGGGGGAAGCGCAGCAAGCTTTTTAATAACATTTGAAGATGGAACTAAGATATTCCATGCGGGTGATACTGGATTATTTGGTGATATGAAAGATATTATCGGTGCAATTTATAAACCTGATGTCGTCATGGTTCCTATTGGTGATAAATTTACCATGGGTCCTTTTGAAGCGGCATTAGCTACAATGTGGTTAAATCCAAAAGTGGTTATCCCGATGCATTACAATACATTCCCACCAATAGAACAGGATCCTGCAATTTTTGCAAATTTTGTCGGTCAATTCAATCCTAACATTGATGTTGTGGTAATGAATCCTGATGAATATTTTGAATTTAATCCTGAAGAGTATCAGGATTAATTTTTTTCATATTTTTTTCTTTGGTGATATTCTTCGTCAATGTCACATTTTCCAGATGGCAAAACTCTGATAATGTCATCAAGAGTCAATAAGTCATTTTCATTAATCTTATTCAATATTTTTTTAGCTATCGCTTCTTTTTTTGTAAAACCAGGTTTTAATACAACATAATTTTCACAATGTGCATCAACAGCATCGATTGGCCCTACCATTACTCGTTTTCCTTCATAATCAACGATTCCAATAGCTAATTTTACTCTTGCACCCCTTATGAAATTACGGTGGCCCCTTATAACAAAAGATCCTTTAGCCAAATATTCTCCTGCTTCAGGTGTTTTGGAAACTTGGTCAGGATGCACCCAGAATACGTCTTGAGATGTGAAACCCATTGACCAAGCAGATGAAAAAGATGCCGCAAACTCCCCTGATTCTTTTAGGAGATTGTCATTTAATTTAGCTCCGTTTAATTTTATGGCCGTGGAACTTGCACCATGTATATCTGCATGCAAATAAATATCATTTGGTTCTAGATATTTTTTGACAATGCTTTCATTGCTGTTTGCATCTCTACCTCCAACCACAAGAACATTGTCTGAACTTAAGAACCATCTTAATTTTTCATACCATTTGAGATTCTTTTTAACTCTCTTTTTAGGCACGGATATGTGTTCCATTGCAATATCCTTTTTAGCCTTAATGTCTTCTAATTGTTTTTTTGTATTTTCAATAGCTATTAAGGCGCCTTTGCTTTTACGTTTGGCTTTTTTAGCTTTTTCGTAGTAAATTTCAGCATTTTCAGGAATTGTCAGTTTGGGATCGATAATCAACTTTGTATTGTCTATATCCAGGGTTAACACGCCCATCTTGTCGATTGATTCATAGATTTGGGCTTCATTCATCCCGTCTTCCTTAGCTTTTTTTAATATTTTTCCAATTTCTTTGTAAGAATAGTCCTTTCCTCTTGCTGAGTTTACAACATTTATGATGTTTTCTATAGTGGTGTAATTAGAATAGATAACTTCCCCTTTATGTTGACTATCTTCGATTGTCTTTTCAAAATTATCAAGTGTTTCTTGTTGTAAACGCAATCGTTTTTCAAATTTATTTACTTTCTTATTCCAGGCTGCTTCTTTAATATCCTTGATGTCAGTATTTACCTTTTTTGAATAATACTCATCGCATGCTTCATTGAAATTATCATAATAAGTTTTCTCAAAATCCTGATACTTTATTAAATCTAGAGGAACAACATCTTCTTTTCTATCGTTTTTGGCAATTTGGGGTTTAATGGATCCTTCTTTCAAATCGCTGAACAGTGATTTAAGGCTATTGTAAATTTCAGATGTCTGCTCTTTAGTCAATTCGCAAGTCTGCGTATTTTTGTCTAACTCAATTTTTTCATTTGCCCTTTCAATGATTTCTTCAGCATACAAGCTTCCAAGCCCGTTCATTGCAAGTGTTCTGACTACGTCCATATCGGAAGTTTCAAATAGTTCTTCAAGTTCCTCTTCGGTGATTGTGATAGGATTAATTCCTCTTTCTTCGGGAAATGCATATTCTCTTTTTGAACTGATGTCTCTGTCAGACCATTTTTTACGTTTCAACGGCAATATGATATTGTTTTCATCATCCAAAAGGATTATGTTTCCCTTATCAAACAATTCGACAATGATTGTGTAATGTTTGTCTTTTTTAACCTTTATTACAACAACCCTATCGAAGTTATGCTGGGTAATGCTTTCAACATGAGCTCCTTTAATTCTTTTTCTTAAAAGCATAGGAAATGTAGGTGGTGTAGTCGGATTTTCAAGCGGATATTGGCTTATATGTATTCTGGAGCCGCATTGCATTACCAAATCAACTCTTCCGGTCCCCGGAACATGGAACCTCATTACTACAATATCTTTTGTAGGTTGGAATGATTTGTCAACTCTTGCTCCACTTAATAATCTATTTAATTCATCACTTATTGTATAGATGTCAACATTTGACATGGATTTCATAATTTACCACCTTTTTTTCAATACCTTAATATATTATAACTAACTAAAATTATATTAATATATTTAATTTAATGGAGGATATCAATGGACATTACTATTAAAGTTACAACTATTCATATTATTGCAGCCCTTATATCTGCTCTTTTATCAGCCGGTTTGACTCTTGGTTGGTTTGGATTTAAAAATGATATATTTGCTTTTTTCATTGCAGTAATTATATTGTATTTTGTTGGCCAATTCTGTCAAAAGATAGCTGGCGATGAAATTTCCGGATTTTCCCAATGGTTATGGGATGGAATTTCACCATTCTACTTTACATGGGTTATTGCGTATACATTATTTGTAATGTATTTATAATCCGCCAAAGAATATCCATATAAATACTATTAATAATGCGGTTATTAATAAAACTGGAGCTATAATTTTACTTACAGCCACAACGGAACTTATTGTTGAGATTAATTCTGTTGAATTTTTTGGTCCGAATGTGTTGAGGTTTTTAATTTTTTCAGTTCCAGTTCCAACTTCTACTTTTTCTAAATCTTTTATTGCTTCTACAATACTTAATCTAACGTATTCTATAATTTCTGGTCTTTTTGCAATTCCAATAGGATTGTATCCTCTTGAAAGTGTATTAACAGTATGAGTATCAGTTGTCATCACTTCTATTTCATCAATATCCAGGTCATTAACGGAATCGATAATCTGTTGTCTGAATCCGATTTCCATGTTATTTGAATCAAAAAGGACATATGCGGTTCTTTGGTTTCCTACTTCAATAACCATTGTTTTCAAGCCGCTTTCACCGATTCCTTCATGTTTGCCTAGTGTTTTCATGTTATCTTCGTAGCAGCCTACTTTGATATCAAATTTGTCCTGATTAGGATTGATGGTATCGATTACGTCAATTAATTGGAATACTTCAGAATTTCCAGGAAGGACTTCCCCACTTTCAGGGGTAAATGAGTTATGACAGTCCACAATGATTGAATTTTCAACATTGCATTTGCTTCTGCTTTGGGCCATCATTGTGAGTCCTACACCAAATTCGATGTCATCGACGGCTTCAGGTGCAAAAGTGGATAATATTACCATTCCATCATTAAAGAATTGAACGCCAATATTCGCTTTTTCAGAGTTATACCTTACAAAACGGCTGGCAATTGGGGAGTATTCAACTTGTTCCAAACCATTTCTTACGGATTGTTCTATTTTATCAATTTCAGAAACCGCAATAGGATTGAAATCGTGGGTAGATGGTCCATGTGCAACCATTGTAAAGTGGTCAAACTTGTTTGCAAGAATTGTTGGCATATTG
This sequence comes from Methanobrevibacter sp. YE315, assembly GCF_001548675.1. NCBI lineage: Archaea > Methanobacteriati > Methanobacteriota > Methanobacteria > Methanobacteriales > Methanobacteriaceae > Methanobrevibacter > Methanobrevibacter sp. YE315. The sequence goes on along the minus strand of NZ_CP010834.1, from coordinate 1,656,623 downwards.
GAACCTCCAAGGTCACCTAATGGTCCCGGATGGACTGACGGTGAAATAAACAATGCCTTAATCCCATTTTCAGTTTTAAAGCTTACAAATGTAACAATGGTATCTATGGCTTCACTCATATTTTCGAATAACCCTTCAAGGGAATTTGATCCTTCATTCATATGTGCAATGAATAAACTTAATAGGTCTAAAACACCGATTCCAAGATTTTTGCTGAATGGTGATGCAATAATTTTAATGAATGCATAAATTGCCATGACAAAAATTATCGCAGCAACGATTGCTTTAAATGTAATCTGCAAAATTTCAGATCCGATGAAACTGGTATCTATAAATAGGAATGTAATTAAGGTCAGCATTGCCAAAATAAGTGCAGGTTGTATTAATCCCGCTGTTGCAGCTATTGTAAATCTTACTTTTGAGGTGGCCCAGAAAACTAAAGTATTAAATCCGTAGATAATTACGCAACCGAACAAGATGGAATTTAAATAAATATCGAATTTGAAAATTTGGGTGATTACGCATCCCAAAATAATTATAATTCCCAATATGGTCATTGAAAGACCGGACAGGAACATTGAATGTTTAATCTTTAAGTTAATTCCATGAAGGCTACTAATTACCTGCTGGTTTAAAGCCCCACTCATGATTGATGTTATCCCAAGAACCAAAAATCCATATATTCCTCCGTAGAATATTTCTTCCAAAATGCCTATAGGATTCAAATCGATTAAATAGATAGTTGAACCAATAAGAAAACTTAATATGGACATTCCGATTATGGAATATTTAGTTTCGGGCAATGTAGTAATATATTTTGATAAGCCTGCAACGCTACTCATGCTTGACATGTTTTTCCTCTTAATTATTTTTTAGCCATTAAATTTATTAAATCTAAAAATTTTATATATTTATAATTATATTTTTTTTAATAAATAATTATTACTAATAAGGTGTGTAAATGGAAAGAAAATTAAATGTTCCAATAACTAGTGAAAGTTTAAATGAGTTAAATGCAGGTGATGTTGTTTATTTAACAGGAAATATCTTAACTGCAAGAGATCAGGCACATAAAAGGATTATAGAAGAAGGCGCTCCATTAGATATTGGGGGTGCAGCTATTTTTCATGCAGGTCCAATTATAAAAGAAAATGAAGATGGCTATGAAATGGTAGCTATCGGTCCAACCACATCCATGAGAATGAATCCCTATGAAAGTGATGTTCTGGACATGGGTCCTAAAATAATTATAGGTAAAGGTGGAATGGATGATACTGTTAGGGAAGCATTAGTCAGGAATAAAGCCATTTATGTGGTTGCTACTGGAGGATGTGCTGCCTTATATGTTGATGCTGTTGAAGAAATCGAAAGTGTGGACTGGTTAGATTTAGGAATGCCTGAAGCGATGTGGAATTTAAAAGTAAAGGATTTTGGCCCGCTTATAGTGGCAATGGACAGTAACGGAAAAAGTTTATATGATTAATTTCCCACATTAAAAAGGAATACTTATATATAATTTATTTCATACTATATTTTATTCAAAAAATTTTTTAGAGGTAATATGAGGAAGTGTTTATTATGGCTGATATTAATGAACTAGCTGAGAAAAAATTAAAATCAAGAATGACAAAAATCAGAAAATGCAATAGGGATCCTGCTGAAAAAGAGAAGTTTTCAGAAAAATTCGGAACTTCTTTTGAAATTGAATTCCAAAATAAGAATCCCGACAAACTTACCGATGGTTTAACCATTATCACAAATCCAAAAGGTAAAGTTTTATTTGCAGATTATTTCTATCAAATTCCTGAAGATGAGGAATATACTAGCATACCAGTTACTGATAAACAGTTAAAAGCTATTTTAGAATTCTTTGACGATTATAAATTAGAATTGGATAATCTTGATTAAATGATAGTTGATAGCTCATTAGATGAAGTCAAAAAGAGGGAAAATGCCCTTTCAATAATTAAAAATATTGTTGAAACTGAAGGCAGATCTTCTTTATTTGATTTAACCGGATTATCTGGAGGATTTATTGCAAGTCCTTCTGAAATTAGCTTATTGGAAACATATGTTGGCCCGGCTATTTTTGAAGAAGCTCTTCAAGAAGCAGGAATTCAGCATATGGGTGGTGAAAAAGTCATTGCTTTAAATAGGACTTCTTCCGGTATTTTGGCAACAATTTTGACATTAGTTAACAAAGGTTCAAATGTTGTGCATTATCTGGCTGAACTGCCTGCACATCCATCTATTCCAAGAAGTTGTAAGTTGGTTGGAGCTGATTACTCAGAAACTGACGTCTTTGATGAATTTTCAATTCCTGAAAATACTTCTTTAGTTGTTGTCACCGGTTCTACAATGGATCATAAGGTGATTGATGAAGAAGAATTTAAGAAAGTTATTGAAATGGCTCATGAAAGGGATATTCCAGTAATGGTTGATGATGCATCAGGTGCAAGGCTTAGAACAGTGATATTTAATCAGGCTAAAGCCTGTGATTTGGGTGCAGATATTTCCATCACAAGCACCGATAAATTAATGCCAGGTCCTAGAGGAGGGCTTATGGCAGGTAGACAGGAGTTAATCGACAAAATCAAAGTTAAAGTTAATCAATTCGGTCTTGAAGCTCAGCCTCCTGCGGTTCTTGCAATGTTGAATGGTATAAAAAATTTTAATGAAGATAATCTGATAAATAGTTTCTCCAGAAAAGAAGAGTTATATGAATTATTGTCTAAAAAATTTGATAATTTTGAAAAAACACCTACAGGAGTCATGATTTCTCCTGAAGGGTTATGCAATGAAATTGACGCAAAACATGATTTGTCCGATACAGATTTGGCATTTGTGTTTTCATTCATTTTATTGAAAGATTATGGAATTATTACAATTCCTCCGGTTTCAATGCCGGGTGCATCTGCAACAATAAGATTTGATTTATCTACAAAAGATGCTTTTAATTTAGATTTAAATGATTTAAATAAAAAAATAGAATCTTCATTTGATAAATTACAGTCAGTAATTGCAAATGAAGAAAAATGTAGGGAGATTGTATTTACTTCTTGATTATACATTCTCCAGAAATTACTTTTGCTAAGCTTCCGTCGATTTTTTCAACGACCAATGCTCCTTCTTTACTAATGCCCAATACGTAGGCATCGTAATATTGGTTGAACGGTTCTCTAACTTCCACAATTTTTCCAATAGAGTATGAACGTTTTCTCCATTCTTTCAATATTTCCTCGTATCCTTCATGGTCGAAGAGTTCACTAATTTTTTCGAATTCTTCCAGGAATATTTGAATTAGAAGATTTTCATCTCCAGTTCTTCCAAGCTCCTCTTTAAGTGTTGTTGTTCCGCTTTGCAAATCTTCAGGGAACTGGTCAACATCGAGGTTGGCATCAATACCGACACCAATAATCACGTTTTCAATAGTGTTGAATTTGGCTATTGCTTCTGTTAAAATTCCACAAACCTTTCTATCCTTAATCATAATGTCATTAGGCCATTTGATTTCAGGATTTTCAATACCAATTTTCTCGAGGGTTTTTGCCACTGCAACTCCGGTCGCTAAAGTTATAAGAGGGAGTTTTGAATGGTCAACATGAGGATTTAAGATAATGGATAACCATATACCACCTAAAGGTGATTCCCATGATTTTCCGGATCTGCCTCTTGCACGGGTTTGTTTTTCTGAAATAACAACGCTGCCGTCTTCAATTTCATTCATTGATAGGAATTTCGCTACAGTATTTGTTGAACTTACTTCATTGAAAACATATAAGTTTCTTCCAATGTATTCGGTTTTAAGATTTTTTGTAATTTCTGAGGCTTTAATATATTCTGTTTCTTGTTGTCCAATTTCCTTTACCAAGTTTGCAAAGTCATGGATGTCAACTTCTTTTATTTCATCAATAGCTTCACTAGAAAGTTTCCCTTCTTTTTTTATTAAGTTGATTATTTCTTGTCTCATTGACGAATCTCCAAAATTTATTTCTTTTGAATTTTTTTATGTTTAGCCATATTTTGATAAGATCCAACTGCAGCAGAAATTGCTGCTATTTTTTTGCTAGGCATGAATGTGGATTTTAATCTGTTTACATAGTCTAAATCTTCAGCCATTACATTTTCCATTTCAGCTTCAATACCTTTTTTATAGGTATCAATAAAGTGGGTGTTCAAATCACCAGAAAGGAAATTAGGATTTCTTAAAATCGCTTTATGGAATGGTATTGTTGTTTTCACACCTAATATGATATATTCGCTTAATGCTCTTTTCATTCTATTAATTGCATCGTTTCTGTCTCTTCCGTAGGTGATTAATTTTGAAATCATTGAATCGTAGAATGTTGGAATGGTATAATTCATATAGACACCACTGTCTAAACGTACACCCGGACCTCCAGGGGATCTGTAACCTGTAATTTTACCAGGATTCGGTGCAAAGTCGTTAAGTGGGTCTTCTGCATTAATACGGCATTCAATTGCATGACCGTTTATTTGAATATCCTTTTGTTCGTAGCTTAACTCATCACCATTTGCAATTTTTATCTGTTCTTTAATCAAATCTGTATTGGTGATTAATTCAGTGATTGGGTGTTCTACTTGAATACGGGTATTCATTTCAAGGAAGTAGTATTGGCCGTCATCATACAGGAATTCAACAGTACCTGCACTTTTATATCCTATGTATTCTGCAGCCCTAACAGCACTTCCACCCATTTGTTCTCTCAATTCTTCGGTCATAATTGGGGAAGGTGCTTCTTCTAAAAGTTTTTGGTGCCTTCTTTGAATTGAACATTCCCTGTCGCCTACATGAATCACATTTCCATGTTCATCTGCCAATAATTGGAATTCAATGTGGCGTGGCTTTTCAAGATATTTTTCAATGAATACTGTGGAATCACCGAAATTTGTTGAAGCTACTGATTGTGTGGATTCAATTGCACGTACTAGTTCATCTTCTTCGTAAACTGCACGCATACCAATTCCCCCACCTCCTGCAGAAGCTTTTACAATTACAGGATAACCAATTTGAGCGGCAATATCTTTTGCTTCTTCAATATCTGTTACGCCTTCGGGAGTACCTTCAATTACAGGGACGCCCGCTTTTTTCATTAAAGCTTTTGATGTAATTTTATCTCCCATTTTATTAATTACATCTCCGCTCGGTCCAATAAGTTTAATTCCATTTTTTTCACATTCTTCTCCGAATTTGGAGTTTTCAGCTAGAAATCCGTAACCTGGGTGAATAGCATCAGCACCAGATTCAATTGCAATATCTATGATTTTTTCAATATTCAAATAAGATTTGGCTGGTGAAGGATTTCCTAATGGATAACTTTCATCTGCATAATTTGTATAAAGAGAAGTGGAATCTGCATCAGAATAGATTGCTACGCTTTTGATGTCAAGTTCACGGCAAGCTCGCATAACTCTAATTGCAATTTCTCCTCTATTTGCAATTAATACTTTTTCAAACATTTGAAAACCTCGAGAAATTTTTTCTTAATAATATAATTATATATTAAATGATATATTAAATATTTGATTAGATGAAAAAAATTACTCGTAAAAAACATTTAGAAATGAGGCTTCAAAACATTCCGTCTCATCCAAAACCGAAAGTTGGTCTTGAACAGTATACCA